>NZ_JBEOXF010000088.1:0-26336 GCF_040296405.1 Streptomyces sp. NPDC002133
CTGGAGCACGTCTTCAGTATCGCCCGCACTGCCGAGCACGCGGTAGGCGATTCCGAAGAGACGCGGCAGGTACTGCATAAAGACAGAAACAGCCTCTGCAGGGGTGTTTGCCGTAGGGGGCGGCTCAGAATGCATGACTTGCGGTCTCCGTTCTTCTGGTTGGGGTCGTCTGGGGCGGCCCTGCCACCGCGTGGAGGCAGGCAGCTCCGCCGAGCGGTTCCGGCTAACCCCTTGATGAACCCGACCGGTTCGTCGAGGGCGCGCCGGCGTGCGGACGCCCACCGTGACGTCCTCGAACACGATCGACATGCCGCAGAAGTGGAGGTCGCCGCCGCCTGCTCCTTCTCCGAGTGGCAGGTGACCAGGGTGGCGTCGAGGTCCAGGACCAGGCCGGGCAGGTCGCAGCCGACGCAGTGCGTCCGTGAAGGCGCTGGTCAGGCCGGTGACATCGGCGAGATCGGCCAGCAGGCGGGATCCGGCGTGACTGGCCACGCCGTGACCGTCGGCCGACACGATGAGCTTGGGACGCGACCGGGTAAGGTGCACGCAGAAAGTGCCTTCCTGCTGTGATGACAGAGACCTTCGACAAGCCTCATCTTCCCAGCTCAGAAGGCACTTTCGCTTTTCCGATCAAGACTCGGACAACGCCGCAAGTGAAACGCGCATGCTAGAGCACGGCGAAGGCCGGTTGCGCCGGCCGGGCCGAGCTCGCTGATCGAAGTCGAAGAGTGTCGCCGACTTCCCCGGGCTCAGTCCGCGGTGCTGAATGCGCTTCGTGTCCAGTCGGCGAAGCTGGTCCAGGCGATTTCCGGATGGGCCGCATGCAGAGCCGGGACGTCGACGGTGTAACCAGGTCCGTCGAGGAAGGCCCACACCGAGCGCACGTCGGAATTCTCGACCTGCGCCAGCGGAATGTACTCGTGCCGGACCTCCGTTCCGAGGGTGGCACTCAGTGTGGCTGCCATCTGTGTGGGAGTGTTCTCATCGCTTGCCAGGTTGATCCGCTGTCCCACATAGCGGGTGGGGTTGAGCAGCACTCCGGCCGCGAACGCTCCATGGTCGGTGCGGGCGAGCTGCTTCAACGGCTTGTCCGAGTGGAGCGGCATGTCCAGCGCACCGCTGAGGATGCGTTGCGCGCTGCCGAGGTTGACCATGTCCAAGAAAGACGTCGGTCCGAGGATCGTGTAAGGCACATCGCCGGAGACCAGTTGGGCTTCGATACGTGCCTTGCTTTCGAAAATCGGTACGCCGGTCCCCTGGTCAGCATTTGCCAACGAACTGAACACCAAATGGGGTACCCGCTGTTCGCCCGCGGCAGCCAGAATTGCCTGCCCCTGGGCCACCTCGGCCTCCACGCCGTCGACAAAAGGAGTGGTGTACGCGAATACCCCGGCCACCCCTTGCATCGCCGCGGCCAGGGAAGCCTGATCACTCAGGGAACCCGCCACAACCTCAACGCCCCGGTCGGCCAGTCGGCGCGCGGCCTCATCATCGGGGTTCTGCACCAGCGCCCGTACCCCGGCCCCGCGGTCCAACAATGCGTCAGTCACCGCCCTGCCCTGTCCACCGGTAGCGGCAAGCACCAGAATAGGATTATCAATCATTTCAGAACTCCTTCGAAGCTTGTCGTAGAGGCCTGAGGCCTCCAGTATCCGCGACCGCTTGGTGGACTGTCCCCTCGTGGGGGCAGGAGGGGACACCGCGGCCGGATCGCCCGTGAGAGTGACATTGACGACACTACGTATCGTCGATAGATAGTGTCAAGTTTTATCTGGTGCGGGTGGCGTGCAGGGGCGTCTGGGTGCCGAAGTGCTCGCCGGTGCCGAGATGGGGCGACTGACGGGGCTCGGGTATCAATGGCTTTGCTCCGGGCCTTGTGAGCCATCGGGGGTCGACTCGCCGTCCCCGTTGGGCTCGATCGGAGGGGGTGGGGCGAAACGCTTTGACTTAGATAATTCAGGACACATATCATCTTGGTTATGTACATGAGCAAGGGCGTCGAGTGGGCCGTGCACACGCTTGTCAACCTGGCGATGCTCGGCGATGACGATCCGGTGGGGAGCGCCCAGCTTGCTGCCGCTCACGGGCTGCCTGCGGCCTATCTCACCAAGCAACTGCACTTGCTGGTGAAAGCCGAACTCCTGACGTCCACCCCGGGGCCGCGCGGTGGGTTCAGGCTGGCCCGCGACCCGGACTCGATCACCATGCTCGATGTCGTCCTGGCCATCGAAGGAAACGAGAGCCTCTTCCGCTGCACGGGAATCAAACGGTGCGGGAAGATCGCCGAGCTGCAGACCGGCGGCGGCGGTTCCGCCTCCTGCGCCGTCAACCGAGCCATGTACCGGGCCGACCTGGCCTGGCGTGACGCCCTTGCGACACAGAAGCTCTCCGATGTCCGCAGAGAGCTCGAGATGGATGACCCCGCCGTGACGAGGGCCGTCCGCCGGGCGTTCGGCCGGGAGTGAGGCGTATATGCCGGGGGTGCGACAGCGCCGGGTTCTCGGCGGGCACTTCACGGTGTCGGCCGTCTGCCTGACGGTGCGTCAGTCTGGTGGTATCGGGTTCCGACCCTCGTCGGCCGTATCCGGGGCGCGGTGACGGAGTACGCGGCGCGCGAGGATGTGACCATGCCGCGGCACGAGCTGGAGCAGGCGGTGAAGGCTGCGGTGCGCCATGGCCAGGAGGATCCGGCGGTGGAGTAGCCCAGCGTGCGCCCGGCCCGGCCGCGCGGAGGGAGTGATCCTCGGCATGGCGTACTCGGTGCGGGATGTGGCTGCGCTGCTCCAGACCGCCGGCCTTCAGGACTTCGACGAGATGGACGTGGTGCGGTCCGACCTGATCGAGTGGCGGGGTGGCGGGCCGGACGTATGGGCGCCACAGCAGTACATCGAGCGGCAGCAGCGCCCCATGAGCTGAGGTCAACAGTGCGGACCCCTTGCCTACGGCGCGGGTCAGAGCAGTCTTCAGATGCGCTTCACCACCGCCCTGAAGGACTCCGTCGGGAAAGGGACGAACCGCTGGCCACGGGGGTCGCTATGACTCACGGACCCGCAGGTCAAGTGATCCACTCCCAGCCAGAGTGAGAGCCAGGATGTCCGCCCTGTCCATTTACCAACGGAGTCCTGAAGGGCGGCGCACTGCGCAAGAACAGAGATAGAAGGCGATGGACGCGGCGAGGTCCGGGACGCGGAGGGCGAGTTGTACACGGACATGATGAGCCTCGTGCTGGATGCGTGGGCGAGTGTCAGCAGCCGCCGGATGCGGCCGGAGCGCCGACACCGATCTGGAGCGTGCGGGGGGCGGCGCAGCAGCCGCCGCCGTCGCCGGCCTGAGCGGTCTCGGGCTCGTCGAACAGACCGGCACCGCCGCACACGCCCGTCTCGGGGAGGGTCAGCTCCACGCGCTCGGCGGCCTCCTGGTCGCCTGCCAGGGCGGCGGCGATGGAGCGCACCTGCTCGTAGCCGGTCATGGCGAGGAAGGTCGGGGCGCGGCCGTAGGACTTCATGCCGACGAGGTAGACGTCCTTCTCGGGGTGCGAGAGTTCGCGCACGCCGTGGGGGTAGACGGTGCCGCAGGAGTGGACGTTCGGGTCGATCAGCGGTGCCAGGTCGATGGGGGCTTGGAGTCGTTCGTCGAGACCGAGGCGCAGCTCGGAGACGAACGAGAGGTCGGGGCGGAAGCCGGTGAGGACGATGACCTCGTCGACCGGGTCCAGGCGGCGGCCGTCCTCAGCGATCAGGACCAGCTGCTCGCCGCTCTTCTCGATCGCGGTCGTACGGAAACCGGTGACGGCATCGGCGTGTCCATTGTCCACCGCGGCCTTGGCCGCGAGGCCCAGTGCGCCGCGGGCGGGGAGCTGGTCGGCCTCGCCACCGCCGAAGGTGGAGCCGCCGATGCCGCGCCGCAGGATCCACACGGCATGTGTGCCGGGGGCGTCCTTGGCGAGGTCGGCCAGGTAGGCGAGGGCGGTGAAGGCGGAGGCGCCGGAGCCGACGACCGCGGTGCGCTTGCCCGCATAACGCGCCTTGACGGCCAGGTCCTTGAGGTCGGGCACGCGGTAGGAGATGCGGTCGGATGCGGTGCGCTCGCCGAGGGCGGGGAGGCCGTCGCCGCCGATCGGGCCGGGCGTGGACCAGGTGCCGGAGGCGTCGATGACGGCGCGGGCGGTGGTCCGCTCCTCGGTGCCGTCGGCGTTGAGGATGTGGACGGTGAAGTGCTGCTGCTCGCGGTCGGCGTCCACGACGCGGTCGCGGCCGAGGCGGGAGACGCCGGTGACGCGGGCGCCGAAGCGGACCTTGTCGCCCAGCACGTCGGCCAGCGGCTGGAGGTACTGGTCGGCCCAGTCGCCGCCGGTGGGGTAGGCGTCGCCGTCGGGCTTCACCCAGCCGGTGGGGGCCAGGAGCTTCTCGGCGGCGGGGTCGACGACCTCGGCCCAGGTGGAGAACAGCCGCACGTGGCTCCACTCGCGCACGGCGCTGCCCGCGCTGTCCCCGGCTTCCAGGACCAGCGGCTCAAGACCGTGCTCGGCAAGGTGGGCGGCAGCGGCCAGGCCGATCGGGCCGGCTCCGATCACCACGGTGGGCAGGGCTTCGGTGGGCGCGTTCACGTTGATTCCCCAGTCTGTTTCGACATCCGTCGATGGCTTGCGTTGCCAGCATGGCACCTGCTTTGATGAACTTCAACATAGACACTCATCAAAACAGGTGGATCGCTGTTGGGGTATCTCGATGTCGCGCCAGCGCAGTCCGCCCCGCCTCCCGGCGCGGCGCGTGCCGTGTGGCCGCGCATCTCGCCAGGTCGCAGTGAGTGTGGCAGCGCTGAGCGTCTGGTTCGACATGTGTCAACATAGATACATGTCGAACATAGATGTGCTGCCGCTGCTGGAGCCCGAGGCCCCCGACGTCGCGGCGCCGTGCTGCCCGCCGCTGACCGAGCGCCCGCTGACCCCGGCGGAGGCGGTGCGCACAGCCGCGATGTTCAAGGCGCTGGGCGACCCGGTCAGACTGCGCCTGTTCTCCCTCGTTGCCGCGCACGAGGGCGGCGAGGCGTGCGTCTGCGACATCTCCGACGTCGGCGTCTCCCAGCCCACCGTCTCCCACCACCTGAAGAAACTGAAGGAGGCGGGCCTGCTCACGTCCGAGCGGCGGGGCACCTGGGTGTACTACCGCGTCGAGCCCTCCGTGCCGGCCGCGATGGGTCAGCTGCTGCGTCACTACGGCGCCTGACGGCGACTGGTTCTCACCGCACCGGCCCCGCGTGCAGCCGGCGAGCGACGAGACCGGACCGCGGACGTTTTCATGGCCGACTGCGTCTGCCCAGCGTGAGAGGGACGACGAGGGCGGAGACGGCAACGACGACCGCGACTGCCGCGTACCCGTAGGCGTCAGCAATCGGGCCGCCCGGAGCCGGAGCGAGCAGATAGCCCAGGATGCCGATCTGGGACCACAGCACCATCGCGGTGACGATGCGCTGCGCGGGCACCGCGTCCAGCGGCACCCCGACCGATCCGGTGTTCGCCATACCGATGCCGGATCCGGCCACCGCCGGCGCCCCGACCCAGACGGGCACCGACGTGCCGGCCCCGGTCTGACGCGCCGGCGTCGGCAGGACCGGCGCGATCGGGCTGTAACCGGCAGCATCCAGCACGCCCAGCCCCAGCAGCAGGGCGTAGACCGCACTCGAGCGAGCCCCGGACAGCGGCCCTTCGGATGCGGCCGTCATGCTCACCGGCCCTTGCCCCCGCGCTCGCGCCCTTCATCTGCCGTGTCCAGGAGGGGTGCTGGTCTGCCCATCACGACATCGGCTGCCGAGGGGAACGCCTGCACGCACTCCTCGTTGAGCCGATAGCGACTGTAAGTCCCCTCGCGCTCCACCAGCGCGAATCCCACCTCGTTGAGCACCTTCAGGTGGTGCGACACCGTCGACTGACTCACCCCCCACGGCGTCCACGATCTGCCCGGCACTCATCGGTCCGCCATGACGAGCCACGGTCGGGGACGGCGGGCAGGAAGGGCCGCGACCAGGTGCCGGTCGCGCTGATGACCGCTCGCGTGCGCCACGTACCCGTATCGGCCTCGACGGTCGGATGCGAGCCGTCGTGGTGGACTGCCTGCACTTGAGTGCCGTGCTGGACGGGAAGTTCTTACCGCTTCTCGTAGTCGGCGAGGTAGTCGGCGACATGCTGCGCGTCCGGGTAGGTCTCGCCTTCCTGCGGCGGCATCAGTCGGCCGGGCAGCTACGAGTGGACGGCTGGGGAGAACAGGCGTAGGGAGTCCCACGTGTGCTGCCAGGCACCGCCCGGCGTGGACCGGGCGTCGAGGACGACGAAGTCCACGCCGAGGCGGCGCAGGTGGTACCCGGCGGCGAGCCCGGACTGGCCGCCGCCGATCACCACCACCTCTGTCTGCTGTGTCATGTGGCGGGCTGGGCCTCAGCCGTCCGGTCGCGCATGAAGATGAGCGCCACCAGGGCCAGGCCCACGACCGCGCCCGCCAGTTGGGCGGCGATGAAGCCCGGCACTGAGGCGGGGGCGATGCCGGCGAAGGTGTCGGTGAAGGCGCGGCCGATCGTCACCGCCGGGTTGGCGAAGGATGTGGACGAGGTGAACCAGTAGGCCGCGCCGATGTACGAGGCGACCGCGACCGGGGCGAAACGCAGCCGGTCGGTGCGGGCGAGGCCGAAGATCAGCAGGATGAGCCCGGCGGTGGCCACGATCTCGCCCAGAAGTAGATTGCCGGCCGAGCGGTCGTGCGTGGACCACTTCACCAGCGGCTCGCCGAACATCGCGTCGGCCAGCACGGCGCCGGCGATCGCCCCGATGATCTGGGCGGGTACGTACACGGCCGCTTCGCGCGCGCTGACGCCGACGCCGCCGCGGCGGGTGGTCCACCACTCGGCCAGGCTGACGGCGGGGTTGAAGTGAGCGCCGGAGACCGGGCCGAGCAGGGCGATCAGCACGCCGAGCCCGAAGACCGTCGCGATCGAATTCGCGAGCAACTGGAGGCCGACGTCCTGTGTCAGCTCGGTCGCCTGGATGCCGGAGCCCACGACGACCGCGACGAGGGCGGCGGTGCCGACGAGTTCGGCGGCGGCACGGGCGACCAGCGGCGCCACGGGCGGCGTCGCGCCGGGGGCCGTCTGCGGTTCGGCCGACGGCTTGCCGGATTCCGCGGGGGGCTTGGGTATGGCCTCAGCGGTGCTCAACAGGGCTCCTCGATACGTGCAGTGGCGACGGGCGCGGGGATCAGGGGCAGGACCGCTTGGTATTGGCCTCGGCGGTGGCGCGCGCGGTCTCCGCGAGATCCGTGAACTGGCCGGCGAGTGAAGCGATGACGTCCGGGCGGAGCCGGTAGTAGGTGAAGCGTCCGCACGGCTCTGTCTCCACGACACCGGCCTCGCGCAGGACCCGCAGGTGGTTGGAGAGGTTGGTCTGCTTGGCCCCGGTCTCTTCCACGAGGTGCGTGGTGCAGAGGGTCTCGCGGGCGAGCAGGGTCACGATCTGGAGCCTGAGCGGGTCGGCCAGTACCCGGATCAGTTCAGTGTCGACTGACGTCATCATGGGCTGATACTGTCACATCAGTGGTGGATGACGCCACCAGGCGCTGATGTCATGCGTGCCTGATTTCTCCTTGAGACAAGAGAGACCCGCGATGGCCGAGAAGCCCTCCGTCCTGTTCGTCTGCGTCCACAACGCCGGCCGCTCCCAGATGGCCGCAGGCTGGCTGAGCCACCTGGCCGGTGACCGCATCGAGGTCCGCTCCGCGGGTTCCGCTCCGGCCGATCAGGTCAACTCGGCCGCGGTCGAGGCCATGCGCGAGGTCGGCATCGACATCTCCGCCGAGACCCCGAAGATCCTCACGATCGACGCGGTCAAGGAGTCCGACGTCTGCATCACCATGGGCTGCGGCGACACCTGCCCGGTCTTCCCCGGCAAGCGTTACCTGGACTGGACGCTGGACGACCCGGCGGGCCAGGGCGTCGACGCCGTACGCCCGATCCGCGACGAGATCAAGGCGCTTGTCGAGGGCCTGATCAAGGAGCTGGCGCCGGAAAAGTCCGCGTGAGCCGGCGACCCGGACCGGCGACGTCCGCGACGTCATCGTCATAGGCTCCGGCCCCGCCGGATACACCGCCGCCCTCTGCACCGCCCGCGCCCGGCTCAAGCCGCTGGTCTTCGGCGGAGCGATCTTCGTCGGCGGCTCCCTGACCACGACCACCGAGGTCGAGAACTTCCCCGGCTTCCCCGAAGGCGTTGCCGGGGGCATCTACGGGATCGGGGGAGGCTCCCTGCTCGGCCCGATTCTCGTCGGCCGCGGAGTGCCGGTCGCCACCGTGGCACCCGCCGCTCTGGCCTCCACCTTCGTGACCTCCGTCGTCGGTGCCGTTACCTACGCGCTGCTCTCCCTGGCCGCCACGGGTGACGTCGCCCCCGATTGGCTACTCGGCCTGTCCTGTGGGGCTGGGGGCCTGGTCGGCGGATACCTCGGCGCCCATCTCCGGCCCCACCTGCCCGAGACCGCGCTCCGCCTCCTGCTCGGCACCCTCGCCGCCGGCATCGGCGCGCTCTACGCCGTTCAAGTCCTGCACTGACCGCGCACGGCTCGGGCCCCGGCGCTGGGCCGCTGTCGAAACCACGCGTCGGCATCAGCCGGCACCGGGTCCCCGCAGGTCACATCATCTGGCGTCGCACCAGCTCGTGCAGTCGTCCCGTCGTGTCCGCGAGCAGCTGTGCCGGTGGCCCCTCCTGGACCACCCGGCCGTCCGACATCACCACGACGCGGTCCGCGTCCATGACCGTGGACAGCCGGTGTGCGATGACGATCCGCGTCGCCCGCAGCGCGCGCGTGCTCTCGGTGACGATCCGCTGGGTCGCGTTGTCCAGTGCGCTCGTCGCCTCGTCGAAGAACAGCACACGGGGACGCCGGATCAGCGCCTGGGCGATCATCAGGCGCTGGCGCTGGCCGCCGGATATCGCGCCCGAACCGGCGATCATGGTCTGCATGCCCATCGGCATGCGGCGGATGTCCTCGGCGAGGCCCGCCATCTCCGCGGCCTCCCACGCCTCTTCCTGGGTGAAGGGTTCGGCGCCGCAGATGCAGTCGAGGATCGAGCCGGTGAACGGCTGGGCGTTCTGCAGGACCACACCGCACTGGCGGCGCACGGCCGCCTGGTCGAGGGCGGCGAGGTCCTGGCCGTCGTACAGGACGCCGCCCGACAGCGGTTTGTCGAAGCCGATCAGCAGGCGCAGCAGGGTGGACTTGCCGCAGCCGCTCGGGCCGACGATCGCGACGAACTCGCCCGGCCGCGCGGTCAGGGACACGTCGTCGAGGACGAGCGGGCCGTCGTCGGCGTAACGGAAGGACAGCTTTCGGGCCTCGATGGCCCCGGACAGCTCCCCCGGCTGGGTGCTGGCCCCGCGGACCTCGGGTGCCTCGTCCAGCAGCGGCTTGACCTGTTCGAACATGGGGAGTACGGAGGCGGCCGAGACGAGCGCGCCCGTCAGCTGCGTCACCGATGCGAGCATCATCGTCACGGCGGTGTGGAAGGTCAGGAACTCGCCGGCCGTCAGGCTCCCGCGCGCCGGACCCGCCAGCAGCATGAACATGATGAGGGCGCACAGCGGCAGATAGACGGCGTCGAGGACCGTGGTCAGATTGCGGATCCGGCCCGCGCGCCGCTGGAGTTCACGGCTGCGGGCGAACTGCTTCGCCCAGGCCCCGTACGCGAAGCTCTCGGCCGCGGCCACCCGGAGCTTGGGCAGTCCGCGCAGGGTCTGGAACGCCTGGTTGTTGAGCTTGTTGCCGAGTTCGACGAGGCGCCGTTGCCAGCGCAGCTGCCAGAGGCCGAGACCCAGGAACACCACACCGATGACGCACAGCATCCCGATTGCCGCGAGCGCCAGCGGAACGCTGTAGGCGAGCAGCAGCACCAGGTTCATCGTGCCGACCGTGCTCGCCTGGACGACCACGGGCCCGACCCCCGACAGCAGCCGGCGGATCGCGCTGATGCCCATGGCCGCGCTCGCCAGCTCCCCGGTGGAGCGCTCGGCGAAGAACTTCGTCGGCAGCCTCAGCAGCCGGTCCCACACGGCGGGTTGCAGCGTGCTCTCGATCCGGCCCTCCATGCGCAGGATCGTGAGGTTCTGCAGCAGCATGAAGGCGGCCGAGACCACGCCGGCGACCATGACCGCCACGGCCACCTGCACGATGAGGCTGGTCTCCGCATTGGGCACGTACACGCCGAGCACCTGGCCGGTGGCGATCGGCACCAGCGCGCCGAGGGTGACGGTCACCAGGCCCGCGATCGCGAGGTTGCGCACATCGGGACGGGTGCCGCGGAGGCTGAAGCGCAACAGCCGCCAGGCGTTCAGCGGGCCCTCGGGCAGCGGCCGGTAGAACATGACGGCACGCGGCTCGATGTCCTCCGCGTTGTCGTCGTCGATCCGGATCCGTGAGCCGGTGGCCGGGTTGACCGCCTCGTAGCCGCCGCGGCGCCACAGCAGTGCGACCGGTGCTCCGGACTTGGCCCGGTGACCGACCAGCGGACCGGAGTTCTCCCGCCACCAGCTTCCGTCGAGACGGACCGCGCGGGTACGGATGCGCGAGGTGAGCGCGATGCGTTCGACGGGGCCGATGCGCTCGTTCACCGGCCCGCCCGACGTCGGCTCCGCGAGGGTGATCCCGGTCGCCGACGCGACCAGGCGACACACCGCGTAGACGGCGTCGTCGGACGCGGCGGACCCTCCCGTCGGCCGGGCGGAGGACGACCTGCGGGAGCGGCCGATCGACGCGAGGAGCGCCTGGTCGGCGCCCGCGCGCACCGCCTCGCCCGCCTTCAGGCCGGCCGCCGCCCGGTCCTCGTGGGCGCGTTCGAGGCGCTCGATCCAGCGGTCGAGCCCCGACAGCAGCCGGAACTGCTGGTTGACCATCTGCTGCCACAGCGCGCCGTCGACGAGCAGGTCGGCGGCGGCCTCCGCGCTGAACGCGGCGCCGTACTGCACGCTCCCCGGGAAGACAGGCAGCCACAGGATGTCGTCGTCCGCGACCGCTTCCCCGTCCGTCGTCCGCCCGTCCAGCGGGGCTTCGAACAGCACCCGCTGGCCGCGGCCGACGCCGAGGGCGAAGGCATGCTCCAGCAGGCTCAGCGTCCCGTCCTGGCTGTCGTACTGGCTCTGGTACGCGCTCTGGTACGTCCACGGGTCGGCGTACTCCTGCGGCCGGTACAGCTCCCGCAGTGGGATCCGGCGCAGCACACACCCCTGCAACGGCCTGCCGACGAGGGTGTGCTGAGGCCCCTCGACGGGTCCGAGGAGCAGCGTGCCCGTCTCCAGGCGGCCGAGGAAGTGCCAGTGCCCCTGCTGGACCGCGTCGACCGCGAACAGGTCGAGCGCCCCGCCCACGACGAGCCACAGCACCTGCGGCCCCTCCAGCGACAGGCTCCGCAGGCCCGTGCAGTCGACCGGTGCGCCCAGGCCGCCGAGCGCCGCGAGCACCATGTCGTCGGGCCCCGTGGGCGCAGGGTGCTGAACGGGGATCACCTCAGTGCTCCTTGACCAGGTCGGCGTACGCGCCCCCGCGCGCGACCAGCTCCTCGTGCCGCCCGCGCTCCACGACCGTGCCGTGGTCGAGGACCACGATCTCGTCGCTGTCGCGGACGGTGCTCAGCCGGTGGGCGATCACCACGCAGGCGCAGCCGCGCCGGCGCAGGTTGTCGATGATGAGCTGCTCGGTCTCGGCGTCCAGGGCACTGGTCACCTCGTCGAGGACGAGCACACTGGGCCGGCGCACCAGCGCCCGCGCGATCTCCAGGCGCTGCCGCTGCCCGCCGGAGAAGTTGCGGCCGTCCTGCTCGACCCGTCCGTGGATGCCGCCCGGCCGCCGGGAGACGACGTCGTACAGAGCCGCGTCCTTGAGGGCGTCGGTCACGGCCTCGTCCGGGACCGACGGATCCCACAGCGCCACGTTGTCCCGCACCGTGCCCTCGAAGAGGAAGACCTCCTGGTCGACGAAGGACACCGAGGCCGCGAGCGCGCCGCGCGGGATCTCGTCGAGGCGCTGCCCGTCGATCCGGATCGTCCCCTCCCACGGGCTGTAGAGCCCGGCGATCAGGCGCGAGACCGTGGACTTGCCGCTGCCCGAACCGCCGACGAGGGCGACCTGCTGACCCGGACCGACCGCCAGCGAGAAGCCGGTGAGCAGCGGCTTGTCGAGCGGGCTGTAGCCGAAGGTGATGTTCTCGAGCGTGACGTGGCCCATGAGCCTGCGGGTGCTCGCGGGCGGCTCGCGGCGCGTGTAGAGCGAGTCGGCGGGGAAGTTCTCGACGTCCTTGAGCCGGGCGACGTCGGCCGCGAAGTCCTGGATCCGGCCCGCCATCCCGTTGAGCCGTGTGATCGGCGCCGTGAAGCGGGTCACCAGGGCCTGGAAGGCGACGAGCAGACCGATCGAGATGTGCCCCTCCACGGCGCGCAGCCCGCCGATCCACAGGATCAGCGCGCTGTTGAGCGTCGCGAGGGTCGGGGCGACGACGGCGAGAGCCGCGCTCGGCACGCCGAGCCGCTGCTGCTCCTCCAGCGTGGTCGCGTGCTGCCCGGCCCAGCGGCGGAAGTAGCCGTTCTCGCCGCCGGTGGCCTTCATCGTCTCGATCAGCTGGATGCCGGTGTAGGAGGTGTTCGTCAGCCGCGCGCTGTCCGCGCGCAGCTTCTGCGTACGGGTCGCCCGCAGCTGTACGACCACGCGCATCGCGACCACGTTGAGGAGCGCGATCAGCACCCCGATGACCGTGAGCTGGGGATCGTACGTCCACAGCAGGACCGCGTAGAGGATCACCACGATGCCGTCCACACCGAACGCGGTGAGGTCGCGGGCCAGGGTCTCGGCCACCGCGTCGTTGGACTGCAGCCGCTGTACGAGGTCGGCCGGGCTGCGCTGGGCGAAGAACGTCACCGGGAGCCGGAGCAGATGCCGGAAGAAGCGGGCACTGCCCAGCGTCGACGAGATGATGCGGCCCCGCAGCAGATTCGCCTGCTGCAGTCCGGTCAGCACGGCCGTCAGCGCGACCATCGCGGCCATCGACGCGAAGAGGACACCGAGCAGCGAGGTCTGACGCCCGACCAGGAACATGTCGATGTACGTACGGCTGAGCGCGGGCAGCGCCGCCCCGACCGCGACGAGCAGCAGGCTGGCGAGGAGCGCGGCGAGCATGGTGCCGGTGGTGCCGCGGAGCCGGGCGGGGACCGAGCGCAGAACTCCGGGCCGGCGGCCGCCCCTGCGGAATCCGGTGCCGGGTTCGAGGACCAGGACCACACCGGTGAAGCTGGTGTCGAAGTCCTCCATCGACACGAAGCGGCGGCCCTTGTCGGGGTCGTTGATGTGCACGCCACGGCGGCCGAAGCGGCGCCCCATGCCGTCGTAGACGACGTAGTGGTTGAACTCCCAGAACAGGATGGCGGGCGCCTGCACTCCGGCGAGCGCGGCCGGCTCCATCTGCATGCCCTTGGCCTGCAGGCCGTAGCTGCGGGCGGCCTTGAGGATGTTGCTGGCCCGTGAGCCGTCGCGGGAGACCCCGCAGGCGATGCGCAGCTCTTCGAGGGGCACGTGCCTGCCGTGGTGCCCGAGGACCATGGCGAGCGTGGCGGCGCCGCACTCCACCGCCTCCATCTGGAGCACGGTGGGGGTGCGGACGGACTTCTGCCTCGCGGGCTTCTGCGGCTTCGGTGCGCGCCTCGGATTCGGCTGTGGTGCGCGGGCGCGGCGCCGGGTGGGGGACGGGGCGGTCACGGCAGCAGCCAATCGATCGGGCGCTGGTCGGCCAGATGGACGGCACCGGTGGTCAGGGTCATGGAGCCGATCGCGTACGGCGGTCCGTCCTGCGACGACCACGCGTAGCCCGACTTCGTACGGGAGGAACGCTCGAGCTGCACCAGGACGGGCACCGGCCGGCCCTGCTTCGAGAACTGCTCGGCGAGCTGGCCGTCACCGAGGAAGCCGGCGATCTGGCGGGCGGTCTGCGAGGTCCGGCCGACGGCCTTGACCCGGCCGCGCAGCACGCCGTACTGCTGCGCCGGCACGGACTGCACGGTGAGATCGACGCGGGCCCCGACGGGGACGGTCGAGCCGTTCTCGGCCGGGAGGTAGAGCATCACGGTCAGGGGGGCGTCCGCGTCGTCCACCCGCTCGACGACCGCCACATCGGAACCGGTGGTGACGACGGCGCCGATCGTTGCGACGAGCGAGGTGAGGCGGCCCGCGGCGATGGTGCGGACGACGGTGTCGCCCTCGCCTTCACCCTCGTCCTGGTCCTGGTCCGACTGCTCCGTCTGTTCGGTGCCGTCGGTCTGCTCGGTCTGCTCCGCCCGTTGTGTGCGGACCTTCAGCAGCGGCGCGCCGGCGGGCAGGCGCTTGCCCTCCTCGGCGAGGACTTCCGTGACCTGGCCGGCGACCGGACTCTGCAGGACATAACTGCCCTGTCCGTGCGTAAGAATGCCAGGTGCCCTGAGAGTGGAGGAAACCGAACCGGTCGCGGCCCAGAAACACGCGACAGCCATGGCGACAACGGTGACGGCCAGCACGAGCCAGCCCTGCGGCCGGGCGAAGCGCACCGGCAGATCTATTTCTTCGGGCGATTGCAGCTTGGAAAGGGCCTTTTGGCGGAACTGCACGTAACTCTTCCCTCGACTGCAAATGTCCGTGTCAGGGTATGATGACGCGGTGAGCCCCGGAACCTTGACCGTTCCGGGGCTCACTCATGCGGGGTCTCAGAGACCGGCGACGAGGCCCGTCACGGCGGCGGTGTTGAGGCCGGTGGCGCCCTCAACGGTGCCGACGACCGAGCCGACCAGGCCGGAGACCGGGACGATGCCGTCGACGGTGGAGGTCACGCCGGACAGCGCACCGGCGGCAACGGCGCTGTGCAGACCGCCGGAGACGTTGTCGAGGTCGGCGTCGGAGATCTCAGCGGTCTCGACCTGGGGGGTGAAGTTCATGATGAAGCTTCCCTTCATGTGGATATTCCTCAAAGGCGACGGCCGGTCCCGCCGGAAACGACCCGGCCGCGTGAGCGGGCGTCCGGGTGCCCGATAAATCGGGAACCCTTCGTGCAACTCCCGCGGTGCGCAGGATCAAAGCACGCCGGAGCGCCGCTCAGCCAATCGGACAACTCCGGGACAGGGCCTCATCGGTCACGGAATTAAGTTCCCGTGCAGGTGCGTCCACGCCTCCGTGTCGACATCTTCACAAGCTTCACGGACCGAATTCCCTTTGGGCGGACGAACGGCGCGGACCCGAATCGGACACTCCCGCCCCAATGGCCTGCCATGCCGCCAACCAGGCCGCCGAAGATGAGGGACGGTCAGCTCACGTGCATCGGTTGAGTGTTCGGTGTGCAGGTTTGCGGAAGATAGCGCTCCAGTGCTGCGGGAGATGCGGCGACGGCGTCGCGTCCAGCGCCCGGTCGGCTCCCCGCGCGGCGCGCCTCGACGACGCCGGAGCACGGCGGTGAAGGATCGGTTTCGTGAACGACCGAGCATTCGCCCCGCAGCTCTTCGACGACCCGCTGTTCCAGAAGTTCGCCGAGCGGGCGCTCGCACTGACGAGCCGCGGCGGCGCGGAGTACGGCGAGTGCGCGGCGACCGCCGGACGGATCCCGGCCGGTGACCGCGACACCTGGCACAGCGCGTGGTCGGCGACGGCCTCCCGGGTGGCCGACGCGGCCCAGAACAGCGCCGCGCACGGGCACAGGGTGAGCGCGGCCGAGGGGTTCTGGCGGGCGACCACGTACCACCGCATCGCGTACCAGCCCCTGTTCGGCTCTCCCGTGGACCCGCGGCTCGCCGAGTCCTTCGCACGGGAGAGCGCGTGCTTCGCCCGCCACGCCGCTCTGGCCGACCGGCCGGTCGAGCTCGTGGAGATCCCCTTCGAGGACACGACGCTCCCCGGCTGCCTCTGCCTGCCCGACGACGACACGACCGTCGCCCGGCCGACCGTGGTCGGGGTCAACGGCTACGACTCCGACATCCACGAGATGTACTGGTCCCACGCCCTGCCCGCGGTGCGCCGCGGCTACGCCTGTCTCCTCGTGGACGGCCCGGGTCAGGGCCGCGCGCTGGTGGAGCAGGGGCTGAGGATGCGCCCCGACTGGGAGACCGTGCTGCGCCCCGTCATGGACTACGCCGTCGGCAGGCCGGAGGTCGACGCCTCACGCATCGCCGTCATGGGGTGGAGCTTCGGCGGCTATCTCGCTCCGCGCGGCGTCTCCGGGGACCACCGGGTTGCCGCACTGATCGCGGACCCCGGCCAGTGGGACCCCCTGGACGCCATGCCGTTGCCGAAGCAGGTGCGGGACCGGCTCCCCGACATCGATCCCCGGGCGATCGACGAGTTCCTGGCCCCTGTCGCGAACGATCCCCTGATGCGATGGCTCATGATCCAGCGCGCCCTGTGGGTGCACGGTCTCGACTCCCTGGGCGAGTACGTCATCGAGATGGACCGGTACCGCCTCTCGGGCGTCGCCGCGCGCATCGCCTGCCCGACGCTCGTCGTCGCCAACGACTCCGACCCGCTCTCCGCCCAGGCGCATTTGCTCCATGACGCGCTCACCGGCCCGAAGGCGCTCGTCCGGTTCAGGGCCGAGGACGGAGCCCCGGGCCACTGCCAGGCGTGGAACCGCTCTCTTTTCGACCAGCACGTCTTCGACTGGCTGGACACCGTTCTCGACGGAGACCGAGGAGGCACCGCATGACGACCCACGACCCGGCGGAACTGGAACGCGTCTGGGAACTCCACACCACCGGTGAGTTCGCCACGCTCGACCTCGATGCCACCATGGCCACGATGACGGACGCACCCGAGGTGCTGCACGTGCCCACGGCCATGGGCGCCCGCGGCCGGGCAGCCGTCCACGACTTCTACCGGCGCCATTTCATCGGGCACAACCCCGAGGACTTCACGATCACGACCCTGACCCGTACCACCGGTCCCGGGCGCATCGTCGACGAGATGCTCGTCTCCTTCACCCATGACGTCGAGGTGCCCTGGGTCCTGCCGGCGGTCCCCCCGACCGGGCGGCCCGTCAGCATCGCCATCATCGCCGTCGTGTCCTTCGACGGCTCCCTCATCTCGGGCGAACACATCTACTGGGACCAGCTATCGGTTCTCGCCCAGACCGGACTCATCGATTCCGGCACGCTGTCACGGCTGCCCGTGGTGACCGACCAGCGCGCGACGCTGACCGACGGTCCGCTCAACGAATTGATGGACGGCGGCAGGGCGTAGCCCTCGTCAGAGGGCCGTCCCGAACGCCTGCGTCCACCACGGCCCGCCCGACGCGTCATGGATGCCCACGCCGAGCTCCTTGAAGGAGCAGTTGAGGATGTTCGCGCGGTGGCCTGGACTGTTCATCCACGAGTCCATCACCGAGGCCGGGGTCTGCTGGCCCCTCGCAATGTTCTCGCCATACGTGCTCCAGCGGTAGCCGGCCTCCGTGATGCGATCGCCGGGGTCGTCGCCGTCCGGGTTGGTGTGGTCGAAGTAGTCGCGGGCGGCCATGTCGGCGGAGTGGTTGCGGGCCGCCGTGGCGAGCTTGTTGTTGGAGCTGAGCGGCCCGCAGCCGGCCTTGGAGCGCTCGGCATTGACCAGGGCGAGGACCTGCTGCGCGGCACCGCTCGGGGTGGGCGGCGCGGGGTCCGGCGCCTTCGTGGTGGGCTTCGGCTTCGGCTTGGCCTTGCTCGGGGTCGGCTTCGGGGTCGGCTTGGCCGTCGTCCGGCTTGGGGTGGGTGTCGGAGACGGTGAGGGGGAGGCGGACAGCGACGGGGAAGGCGACGGGCTCTGCGAGGCGGACGGCAGCGTGGGCGAGGCCGGGGCGGCCGCCGTGGACGCCGCCTCCTCGTCCGTGTCGGGGCCCGTGAGGAGGTGGACCGCACCACCGCCGGTGACCAGGGCGGCGACCGCGGCGGCCACGGCCGCCGTACGGCGGCGGCGACGTGCCCGCTCCTGGCGGGCCCGGGTCCTGGCGGAGGGGTGAGCGGAGGCGTGGGCCGCGGCGGAGGCGTGCTGGGAGGCGGGCGCGTACGCGGAGGCCGTCGCGACCATGTCGGGTGCCGAAGAGAACGCGCCGAGCGACGCCGCCACCGGGACGAGCGCGAGGCCCACGAGGAGGCCCTCCGCGGGGACCAGCCCGGACCAGTGGCCCGCGCAGACCGTGCAGTCGCGGGCATGGCGGGCCAGCCGCTTGCGCCAGAGGGCCGACGGCATGCCGTCCCAGCCGGCGGCTATCTGCTCCAGGAGCACACAGCGAGGGTCGGCGGACAGGGCGCGGACCACGACGCGCGCCGTCTCCAACTGCGCCTTCATGCGCTGCACCCGTACCGCCGTGTGCTGCGGCGTCAGCTCCAGCGCGGCGGCGACCTCGGCCCGGGAAAGCTCCCCGGCGGCCTCCAGCCACCACAGGGACAGCAGTGCCCGGTCGTCCTCGTCCAGCCAGCGGGTGGCCTCGGCGGTCTCACGGCGCTGTCCCGAGAGCCCGAGGCGGGTGATCGTCAGGTCCACGAAGTCGGCGCCGGGGTCGACGACTTCGTACGCGTCCTCCAGACCGCCGCCGACGGATATCGCCCCGGACCGGCGCTCCCGCCAGTGGCCGCGTATCTGGTTCATGGTGATGGCGACCAGCCAGCTGCGGAAGTTGTCCGGGCTGCGCAGCCCGTCCAGGCCGCCGAGGACGCGGAGCATGGTCTCCTGCACCACGTCGTCCATGTCCGCATGGCCGTTCAGGGCCCGGCCGACGATGTTGTAGACCAGGGGAAGGTACGCGGCGACGAGCCGGTCCTGCGCATGCTGGTCGCCGGCCTGCGCGGCGATGATCATCGCGGCTTCGCGTTCGCTGCTCACGCTGTGTCCACTCTCTTCCTGGGCTGGGCCGTGTCTCCTCCGACAAAGGGGAGACGTCCCGCCTCCGCTCCGATAACAGAAACCGGATAGGAGTACGCAGGAACCGACGGAAGTGTTAGATCGGACCGCCATGCCCGCAGCACAGCGGCCGAGGGGAGGAACAGTTCGGCGGGCAGCGCGTCCGGCCGGTGCCACGCCCAGCGCACGATCTTGTCCGGTTCGGTGACCTCCGGCTCGCCCTCGACGCCCGTGGTCAGGCCCGCCGCCGAGATCCGGGGCATGCCCCGCTCGCTGTCCAGCACCACCGCGACGATCCGCACATCGCCGGCCCGCACCCGCAGCCCCGTCTCCTCGGCCAGCTCACGCGCCCCGGCCTGCTCGAAGTTCTCACCCGGGTCGACCTTGCCGCCGGGGAGCTCCCAGCGGCCGGTGTGGGCGAGGCCGAGGAGGATCCGGCCGCGCGGGTCGAGGGCGATCATGCCGATACCGGTCATTCCGTTGGCGGTGGGGAACGCCCGCGCGGGATGTTCGCCCGGTGTGCGGCTCGGGGAGTGGGTCACCATCGGCCCTTCGTGCGGTCGCGCCGCACCCGGCCGGGCACGGCGGTGCCCGATCGTACGGTGGACACACGGGTGGCCGCTGTGATGCACCCGGCATAGCGTGCTTGCGGTGGACCCGACCGCTGGAGGTACGACCATGAAGACGTCCCGGCCCGTCATCGGCGGACCCTGCTGGGCCGAGCTCGGCACCGGCGACATGCTGACGGCCCAGACCTTCTACAGCAGCGTCCTGGGCTGGCGCATGGTGACCGACCCGCGGGCCGAGGCCGGCGGCTACACCATGGCGCGCCGCGGCGACGCGGCCGTCGCCGCACTCACACACCTCTACCAGGCGGAGCAACCCACGGCCTGGACCATCTCCTTCGCCACGAAGAACACGGACGCCACCGTCACGGCGGTCACCGACGCGGGCGGCACGCTGCTCACCGGGCCGATGGACGTCTTCGAGGAAGGCCGCTTCGCCGTGGTCGCGGACACCGAGGGCGCCGTCTTCTCGCTCTGGCAGGGCCGCAACTTCGCCGGTGCCGAGATGCTCGACGCGCCGGGTGCGCTGGGCTGGGTCGAGCTGCTGACGCGCGATCCGGCCGAGGCGAAACGGTTCTACAGGATGGTCTTCGGCTGGACCGTGCACGTGTCGGAGCACTACACCCAGTGGGGGATCGGCGGCGACGACTTCGGCGGCATGGTGAAGATGCACGACGAACGCTTCCCGCCCGAGGTGCCCGCCCACTGGCTGCCGTACTTCGAGGTGACGGACGTCGACGCGACCGCGCACACGGCGACCGATGCGGGTGGTGGCGTACTCCTGGAGCCGATGGACATGGAGGGCGGGCTGCGGTTCGCGGTGCTGCACGATCCGCAGGGCGCGGCGTTCGGGGTGCACAAGCCACCGCTGACGGCGAAGGTCTGACCGGCTGACCGGCCGGTGCAGCGCCTCGGCCTTGTAGGTGGCCATGTCGACGCCGCTCGGGCAGCCGGACGAACACCCCTTGCACGCCAGGCACAGGTCCAGCGCCTCACCCACTTCCGGGGAACTCCGTCCGTGCACCAGTGACCCGTTGACCATCTCCTGCAGGACCCGCGCCCGCCCGCGCGTGGAGTCCACACAAAAGCCTCTCTGGCGGGCGGAGGCAGGCCGCCCCTGCCGGCGGATCAGCCCGACCGTCCGAGGGCCGGCAGCCCTCCAGAGAGGGGGCGGATACTCTTGCTACGCGCTCCCGACTTCTCTGTCGTCGTGGAACGCTCGCCACGCCAGAAGCGGGCCTCGGAGCGCCGGGCCTCTGTACGGACCTCTTGGGCTTCGCGGTCCTTCCGCTCCTGAACCTGCTTCCGCAAGGCAATCCGTGCTTGCTCTGGACCATCGATGCCGGTCAGCTCGCGAAGCGCTCCTCGAGTAGCGCTCACCAGGTTCATCAGCGGCTCGGGGTCCCGCAGGGTGCAACACCCCGGGTGTTGAAGAAATGCCTAGACCTCGGGAAGGGAAGGATCAGGCGTCCAGGGAGATGGTGCGGTGATGGACCAACGTTCGTGGTCGCGCCAGGCCCCGTCGATATAGAGATAGGCGGGCGACAGACCTTCGTAACGAAAGCCCAGGCGCTGGACCAAGGCCAAAGACGCCTTGTTTGCCGGCTGAATGTTCGCCTCCAGCCGGTGGAGCCGCAGGTCGTTGAAGGCGTGCTGCAGGGCGACGGTCAGCCCCTCGGCCATGTAACCCCGCCCCGCAGACGGGACGAAAGCCGCATAGCCGAGGGACGCGCCCTGGTAACGGCCCCGGATGATCGAGTTGATGTTGACCATGCCGGCAGCTGCACCGGTCTCCTGAACGCGGATCACGAAGCCCCGGTTGGTGCCGTCGCTGAAGCGGCGCATCCACCCCTGGAACTCCTCCGCGGTCGCGGGCAGCTGCATCCACGGCATATGGAGCTCGGTGCTGGCCCTCACCAGCGAGCAGAACTCATCCTGGGCGGCGAGGGTGAGCGGGCACAGTTCGACCCGCGACGGCATATTGGACATGGGTCAATGTTAGGGCCCTCTTCTGAACAGAAGATCACATGAGTGATCCACTTCTGAAACACTTCCTGGTGCCGCATCAGCCAACGTTTGCCCGGTCGCGGTCCGACCGAAGCGTCGGCTGAGCCCGGGGATTGCCGGGAGTTGAGGGCGCCGGCCGGCGAGGCGCGCACCAACTTGAGAATCCTCCGGTCGGCGGCTGCTCTTCCGCCTAGGGTGTCGATCATGTTCAAGTCAGGGGTGGGGTTCCTCGCGTTGTTCGGGCTCGGTTGGTGGCTGCTGGCCACGAGCGCATTCGACGGCTTGGCACGGCTGGTCGAGGTCGTGGTCGGCTGTGCCGTCACGTTGGGGCTGATGCTCGCCGCGCGCCGTTTTCTCCCCCCGTCGGCAGGGGGTCCATTCCCCGCCGACCGACGTCGGCGGTTCAATCAGATCAACGGTCTCCAGTGGCTGCTGATCGTCGCCATCGCCGTAGTGTGCGCTCGCGCCCGGATGCCAGTGCTCATTCCCCCGCTGGTCGCGATTGTCGTTGGGCTCCACTTCCTCCCGCTCGCAGCGGTATTCGAGCAGCCCCGGCTGCGGGTGCCGGCGGCCCTGTTGATCGCGGCCGGAGCATCGGGCATGGTCGTGTGGCTCGCGAACGGCCCGGACAAGGCCGTTCGCTTCGTGGTGGGCCTCATCTCCGCGCTCTGCCTGTGGGGCATGGCGATCTGGACGGTCACGGGGGCGGCATCCTCTGCCGAGCGTGCCGTGAGGGAGTGAGGGTGCCGGCGGCACGTGATGGTCATCCTGTCCGGGCGGCAGAGCGAGTACGTGTGCGCGAAATCGATGACGACGAGGGCCGTCGGCTGCTTCGGATCATCCGCCCCGGCTCCGGGTCGGTAGTGACCTGGCGGCGGGCCCAGATGGTGCTGCTGTCCGCGCAGGGCATGCCGGTACCGAAGGTCGCCGAAGTGACGTTCACCAGCGACGACCGGGTCCGGGATACGATCCACGGCTTCAACACCGACGGCTTCGCCACCCTGTGTCCGAAGTGCAAGGGCGGCCGGCGGAAGCCCTTCACTCTGCCCGAGCGGCGCGAGATCAAGAAGATCGCGAAGTCCAAGCAGACCGGGCATGACCTGCGCCTACGCGCCGTCGTCGAGAGGGGGAACGTTGCCTGACTAACGCAGAAATCGGGGTGCTATTCCTGCGGCTGGTGCTGACGGCCGCCCTGCTGCTGACCCAATTGCTGGCCGCCGGACGCGTCGACCTGATCAGACTGCACGAGGGCTACTGGGAGGAACTGCCCTTCGGGGGGATATCGACGCGGCGGGTGCTGCCCTTGACGTTGGTTGACGCCGTGTCCATGCTCGTGGGCTCTGGATGTGTTCCCGCGGGGACGTCGACGGCCGAGCCGAGTGACACCGGGTGACCCGCGCGCAGTCACTGGCCGCGGTCGGCAAGCCCGTACATCGCCGTGGAGAGCAGGCGGGCGGCCAGGTCCGAGGGTTCGACGGACCGTTCGGCCGCCCAGGCCAGCCCGAGGGCGAGTGCGATGACCTCGCTGACGGGCACGTTGTTCCGGACCGAGCTGGCTTGTTGCGCGCGTTCCAGCAGCCGCCCGGCTGCCGAGCGCATCTGGGCGCAGGAGGCATGCAGTCCTGATTCCTCGTTCGCCAGGGCATTCATGATCGATTCCGGCAGGCCCTGGTACGTGGCCGCTCCGGCAGTCAGTTCTCCAAGCCACGTCAGGAGTGCGTCGCCCGGCACGGGTGAGGTGAGCAGGCTGTCGGCTCGAGTGCGCAGTCCGTCGAAGTTGGCGTTGAGCAGGGCCTCGAGCAGTGCTTCACGGGTGGGGAAGTGGCGATAGAGCGTCCCGATGCCCACGCCTGCGCGACGGGCGATGTCGCGCAGCGACGCGTCCGTACCGTGCTTGGCGACGGCCTCCCTCGCCGCGGCCAGGACCAGGTCACGGTTTTTGCGGGCATCGGCACGAGACGTCTGCGGCAAGATCAGCACCTGATGTCAGCCGGTGATGTCAGGAATCGGGACTGCCCTGGCACTGCTCGCACTCGTCGTCTCGCTGGTGGAGTCGTCGAAGGTCTTGCAGCGCGGTGACGGGGAACGGGTGCTGCACCCACTTCTCGCGATAGCCGGCCTCGCCGTGAAGGCTGAGCACTGCCTGGGCAGCTTCCATGACTGCGTGGCCGAACACATGGCGGGGTTGAGTGGAGCTCCAGGAGAGGGTGCCCTCATCGTCGGGCGCGTCCCAGCTCCTGGACATGTCCGGGAAGTAGTAGATGGCGATGTCCACGTCCGCCCCTCGACGCCGGAGCCGCCACCTCACCTCAGCCGGTTCGAGGTCGAAGGAGACCCGCTGGACGGACGAATCGCCGTACAGACCCGCCACCCGAAACAACAAGTCGGCCAAAGCATCCGTGCAGTAGCTGACGAAGTTCTTCTGCTCCCCAGCAGTGTCGGCGATTCGACACGTGGCCCATCCAGAGCCGCTCAGTTCCCAGCTGAACTGGAGATCACCCGTCATGCGTACCCCTCCCATGTCGACCGGCGCGGCTTGTCAACGGCTGACCGGAACCTCATAGACGATCTCGCACAAAGCGGCAGGCACGACGATGTCCGCCGTCTCCACCGGACGCCCCTGGTCGCTGTAGTACGTCCGTCGGATGTGCGTGACGAGACCGGCCTTCTGGATTCCCAGGAGTGAAGCTTCCTCGGCGGTCGCCTGCCGCGGTTCGGGCTGCTCCACCGCATGGCTCACCGTGATGCCGATCTCGGCCAAACGGTTCACGACGCCCGCCCCGGCGTGCGGCCCGCCCTCAGGAAGGACGACGACGGTACCTGCGGTGAGGTCGTACGGCTCCCAGCTCGTTGACAGCTGTACCGGCCTGCCGTCGGCGAGGAACTCGTACACGGTGCGCACGCACAAGTCCCCCTCGGCGATGCCGAGTCGCGCCGCGATCTCCGCTGGCGCAGGAACCTTGGCGTCGGTACGACTCTCCCAACCCCCGTGCCGTCCGATGGCCTTCATGTCGGCGCGGAACGGGGACCCATCGGGCTGCTCACGCGCCGCAGACCGGACCATCCGTACCCGCTGTCGGGGCTCGGCGACGTAGGTACCCGACCCGGCGCGACCCTCCAACACACCCTGGGAGATCAGGAGCTCCTGCGCACGACGGACGACGTTCTCGCCCACGCCGCACTCCTGACCAATCTGGGCGCGGGACGGCAGCCGGTCTCCGGGTGTCCACTCGTGCTCCGCGATCCGCCGCCGGAGTTCGTCGGCGATGCGGAGGTAGGGCGGCTGCTCAGGCATATGGAAAATCTAGTCCACTAGCTCTAATCTAGTTAACTAGCTTCACCCAAAGTGATCGTCGGTGACGGAGGCTGTCCTGTGCCTGCTCCAGAAGTAAGCGCGGAGGCCATCGCCGCCCGGTTATCCGCCGTCGGGCTCACCACACGCGTGGAAGAGCACCCCCGGCACACATCGATCGAAGCGGAGGTACCGGAATCCCTCCCTGCCGAGACATGGCGGGAGGTCCTGGAAGTCCTGGCGGAGGCAGACCGGTTCGGTCTCCTCGCCACCAGCCTGGGCGGCCGCACCCTGTGGGCCGCCGTACACAAAGTGGTCCCCGCGACGGGCGATGTCCGGGGACCTGGCCATCAGCGATAGGAGCTGATCAGCATGTTCAACCGTATCCGCCGCGCCGTAGCGCGCACCAGGGAGCGGTGCTTCCGAAAAGCCCGCCACCATGCTCCCTTAACACCCACCCGCCTCGCAGTTCCTGACGGGCCGACGCTGTCTCTGAGGAAGATGCGAGACCGCACGGAGTTCCTCCGGGGTGAGGAGACCGCCCTCGTCCGCCCGTATGTACTGGCAGTTGAGGAACTCCTCGCGTGCACCTGCTTCACGTCGGCGGAGGCACACTGATGCCGGAGACCAAAGCCGCCCCTTACCGATCAACTTCGTGCCGGATCGGCACGCACCACGAGTGCGCGCACTCGTCCCCGGTGACGGCACCGGTCGGCGTACCGGTGGTCTACGAGACGTGCACCTGCTCTTGCCACGCGCCGGCCACCTCGGCTGCTCCCACGGGGGCGGCCTCATGAAGACCTGGACTCCCAGCGGTGCGATGGCCGCACCTGTCGAGATCACCTCGACCAACGTGCAGCGCGGCGACATCATCCAGATCGGCGGCCAGCCGTGCCGAGTGACCGACCTCTTCCAACTTCCCCGAGGCGCCAAGCGCCTCCTCTTCGAGTCGGGCGAACTGCTGACCATCCACCCCCGAACTCGACTCGTCGCCGTCCGAGTGCTCAGAAGGTGGTGATCGAACCCGTGCCGTCACTCCGCCACACCATCGCCGACGATCTCCGGACCCAGATCGCCACCGGCCGCCTCAAGCCCGGCGAACGCCTCCCCTCGGAGCCCCAGCTCGCCTCGCGCTACAAGGTCAGCACGGCGACGCTGCGCAACGCCCTCGCGGTCCTCCAGGCCGAGGGCCTGGTCGAGAAGATCCACGGCAAAGGCAACTACGTCCGCCGCCTCCTCCGCAGACTCACGTACGAGGGAGGCGTACTCACCCCCACCGTTCCGACTCACGACGTAACGGTCCGCACCACCCAACTCCGGGCCCGAGGAACACTGAACACCCTGCTGAACGTCCCCTCGCGCACCCCGCTCACCGAATACCTCTGCCTAATACTGCAACCGCATATGGCGTGACGGTCGGCGTTGTTGCTCGTTGATGTGACTGTGTGAACAGTCGCTGACGGTTGAGCAGATCGAGTCGTGGTCCGAGGGGATAGCCGGGTTGCATGCCCGGTTCGGGCATCGTTTTGGCAGGTCGGAGCCTCGAGATCGGGCTCTGGACTACTTGAGGGGTCT
>NZ_JBEOXF010000089.1:0-24319 GCF_040296405.1 Streptomyces sp. NPDC002133
GCCTCGCGGCGTGCCCGGCGTTTGGCCCGCCGGGTGGCGGACCGGGTCCGCTTCGCCTGCAACTCCGCCCGCTTGCGGGCGTGCCAGCGCCGGTAGCGGCCAAGCCGGCGGCCCTGGTAGTTGGTCCCGTCGGACGTGGTGGCGAGGTTGGCGATGCCCCGGTCCACACCGATCCAGTCCACCGGGTCAGTGTTGAGCGGCGCTTCGGGAATCTCGCAGGTGGCGATCAGGAACCACATGCCGTCCCGGTGCACGAGATCCGATTCGCCCTTGCGGTATTTCTCGAGCATCGCCAACTGGCCGGGGTGCCCGGTGTACCGGACGGATTTGATCCGCCCGGCCACGGTCCAGACGCTGACCGTCCGTGTGTCGTGCTGCCAGGACAGGATCCGGTCGTCGTACGGCTGGGCCGCATCAGGACGGAAGACGACCGGCTTCGACTCCGCGCGCCTGCGCCGCGGCGACCCGACCGGACCGAGGTTTCCCGCCCGGATGTTGGCGCGCAACGTGGTGTAGGCGTCCACGACCTTCTTCACCGTGCGCACGGCCGGCTGGGCAGCAAGCCCGAACTCCGCCTTCAAGCGGGCGTAGACGAGCTTCTGCAGTTCGTTGCGGGTGGTGGTGCCCGTCTCGTACGCCACCGCCGATGCGGCATCAGCAGCCCGGTTGCACACGGCCAGGGTCGCCGTCAAAGCCGCCGCCACCTCCGGCGACGGCAACAGCTTCACCTGCACCACGACCTTCACCCCATCAACCTAACCGCCACCACTGACAGCAGCCGAAAGCACAGGTCACGACAGATACGCAGGGAACTCCGCCGCTTCGCGGCTCCGCGCCGAGGACCCATTCCTCCCCGCCTTGAAGGCCGGGACCTCCTGGGAGAAATCAGGTGAATGGTCATCTGGCCGCGCCTGCCGCCCGTGCCAGCCCCGCCCGGTAGGTGTCGGCCCGCAGGTAGGTGTCCCGGTCGCCGAGTTCGGCCGCCCGGTGCCGCATCGCGGAGAGCACCAGGTGCGCTTTGGCGCGGTGGAACCGCCTGCGCCGGAACACCGACCGCGCCTCGATCATCAGCAGCGGTGCATCGCGGGTGAGTCCGCTGCCCTTCGCAAGGTGCAGAAAGTGGGGACCGAGCTGATCACCGAACAGCCAGTGCATGCAGTCGTGCCTCCTTCAGTCCCGTCCGCGGGCGTGCTTGAACCGCGTCAGGCCATCCGCAAGGCTGATCAGTGGCTCCGGATAGTCCAGGCACGTCCGTTCAGACTCGGGCAACCTCCACGGTTCGTGGATCCTCGTGGTGGCCACATCCCGTAGTTCCGGCACCCAGTGGCGCACGTAGGCGCCCTGCGCATCGAAGCGCTTTCCCTGGATCACCGGGTTGAGCACGCGGTGGGGGCGCGTGTCCGTGCCGGTCCCGGCCATCCACTGCCAGTTCAGCTGGTTGTTGACGATGTCCCCGTCCACCAGCAGGTCCAGGAAGTGACGCGCACCGGTGCGCCAGTCCACCTACAGGGTCTTGGTGAGGAAGCTCGCGGCCAGCAGCCGGGCCCGGTTGTGCATCCACCCCTCGTAGGTGAGCTGGCGCATCGCCGCGTCGACCATGGGGTAGCCGGTGCGGCCCTCCTTCCACACAGCGATCTCCCCTGCGGCCTCCTCCTCGGAGCGCCAGTCGTCGTCGCGTGTGCGGTAGTCGCGTACTGAGGACTCCGGCCGGGCGGCCATCACCTGGTAGTGAAAGTCGCGCCAGCACAGCTGGCGAACGAACGCCTCCGCCCCGGGGCCACCGCGTGCGCGCGCCCGCTGAACGACTTCGGCGGGGGACAGCGCGCCGAAGTGCAGATAGGGCGACAGCCGTGAGGTTGCGTCACCGGCCAGATCGTCGTGTCGGTCCTCGTAGGCGGCGAGATCGCCGCGGGCCCAGCTGGTCAGACGCCGGCGCCCTTCGCTCTCGCCGCCTGCCGGAACCCCGGGGGAGACACCCGGCCCGGTGCCGCGGGTCGGTAGCGGGTCGCTGTGCAGGTCGTTCGGAACCGGCACCTTGCGCGGGGCGGATCCCGGCGCACGCAGCTGTACCTGGGACCAGTGGCGGAAGTACGGCGTAAAAACGGCGAAGTGGTCGGAGCCCGTCGGCACCACGGCACCCGGCGCGACGGCCGTCACCACGGCGTCATGCACGACCAGCCGCACACCCCTTGGGGCCGACTCTTTGCGCAGCAGTTCCTCACGCCGGTGCGCGAACCGGGTCACCCCGGCCGCCATGTGCACCTCGTGTGCGCCGCACTGGGCGGTGACCGCACCGACCTCGTGTGCCACCGGCCCGGCGCGCAGCACCAGCCGGCCGCCACGCCGGCGCAGCGCGGCGTCCACGTCGGCAAGACAGTCGGCCAGGAAGGCACCCCGGTTGGGTGCGTCGAACCCTGCGGCGTGGATATCGGGGTCGAGCACGAACAGCGGCACCACTTCGTCGGCAGCGCGGAGCGCTGCCCGCAGCGGGGGACGGTCATGCACACGCCAGTCCGAGGTGAACAGGACGACCGCGACGGTCATGCGCCACTCCTGGTGTCGGGCCCAACTACTGGTGCGGGTCTATCGGGACCTCCTTCCGAGAGGGGGTGACTCACGGATGCGCTCCGCGCGCGGGTTCTTCGCGTGGGCGCTCATCCCTTTGGCAGCGGCCTGGGTGATGTTGCGCGCCATACCGCCGAACACCATGGCGTGAAACGGCGAGACACTCCACCAATAGGCGTGACCGAACAGCCCGCGCGGATGGAACAGGGCACGCTGCCGGTAGCGGGTGCGGCCCTCGTCGTCCTGCTCCGCGTACATCTCCAGCCATGCCATGCCCGGCAGCCGCATCTCCGCCCGCAGCCGCAGCAGATGCCCGGGCTCGATCTCCTCCACCCGCCAGAAGTCCAACGAGTCGCCGACCCGCAGATGCTGGGCGTCGCGGCGCCCGCGGCGCAGCCCCACACCCCCGACGAACCGGTCCAGCCAGCCGCGCACTGCCCAGGCGAGAGGGAAGGAATACCAGCCGTTGTCGCCGCCGATGCCTTCGATCACCTTCCACAGGGCTTCGCGGGGCGCTTCGACCGTGAGCTTCCGCTCGTCCTGGTAGAGACTGCCGCCGGCCCAGTCCGGGTCGGTGGGCAGCGGATCGCTCGGCGCACCGGCCAGGGCCGCCGAAGACCAGCGGGTCGCGACCTGCGCCTCGCGCACCCGCCGCAGCGCCAGGGCGAGGGCCGTGTCGAACGGCAACGGCTCCTCGGAGGAGTCGGGTACATAGCGGGCGATGTCGTGCTCCCGGCAGACGACCTCGTGACGCAGCGACTCCGTCAGCGGCCGGGCGAGGGAGGCGGGCACCGGCGTGACGAGACCGACCCAGTGGCTGGACAGGCGGGGGGTGAGCATCGGCAACGGCACGATCAGCCGTTTCCGCAGCTGGGCGACGGAGGCGTAACGGCGCATCATTTCCTGATAGGTGAGAACGTCCGGGCCGCCGATGTCGAACGCCCGGTCGACATCATCCGGCATAGTGGCCGAGCCGACGAGATAGCGCAGCACGTCGCGCACCCCGATCGGCTGGGTCCGGGTGTGCACCCAGCTCGGAGTGACCATGACCGGCAGCCGTTCGGTCAGGTAGCGCAGCATCTCGAAGGACGCCGACCCGGAGCCGATGACGACCGCGGCCCGCAGTACGGTGGCGGGCACCAGCGCGTCGAGGAAGATCTGCCCGACCTCGGCCCGGGAGCGCAGATGCGGGGACAGCGACCGCTGCGGGATGCCCCGCGGCGTGAGCCCACCCAGGTAGACGATCCGCCGCACACCCGCGGCATGCGCCTGCTCGGCGAACGTCCCGGCCGCCCGGCGATCGGTCTCCTCGAACCCCGAACCGGTACCGAGGGCGTGCACCAGGTAGTACGCGACGTCGATGCCGCGCAGGGCCTCGGCGACCGAGCCGGCGTCGGTGACATCCCCCTCGACTACCTGAGCGCGGCCCGCCCACGGATGGTCACGCAGCTTGCGCGGATTGCGGGCCAGACACCGCACTCGGTGGCCGACCTTCAGCAGCTCGGGCACCAGACGCCCGCCGATGTACCCGGAGGCGCCGGTCACCAGACAGTGCAGTTCGCCTGTGCTTGAGGGTCGGCCAGTGTTCATGTCCAGCTCCTCCACCACTCGCGCGTTCGTGCGCCTGCTGTTCCGATCATGGCCGCAGCAAGGCGACCGTGCCCTTCACGGTGAGTCGGCCACCGCTGGTCGTGACGAGCGATCTTGTCGATCGCGTGTGCACCGCGTGCTGCAGCGCCGTACACACGAGCCTCTTGATGCCGACGCTCGGGATACGGCGTGTGTGCGGCGACCCACGCACCGACTTCCTGTCGCACCGGATCCTTGGATGCAGCGTGCCGGCACCCTCGCCCGTTCAGCGGCCGGCCGAGCCGGTGTGCTTGAGGGCCGCCCGGCCACCGGCTCCAAGAAGCCCAGTGGCTTCGAAGGGCTCGGATGCAGCGAGCCGCGGGAGCTCCCGCCGGGAGAGCATCGTGACCACGGGCGGCATGGCGGCGCGCACGAGCTGGGCGGCGCGCAGCCAGGAGGGCATGTAGACGGCCGGTCGCCGCCGTTCAATCGCCGAGACCAGCCGCCCGGCGACATAAGCGGCTGGGTACACCTTGCGGGCGGGCGGCGGCATGTGACCGCGCAGTTCGCGCAGGACCGGATGCTCGTCGGCGTCGCGGATCATGTCGGTGTCGGTCCAGTTGATGTAGGCGATGCCGACAGCTACGTGCCGGTGAGCCAGTTCCGCGCGCAGCGAGTGGGCGAACGACTCCACTCCGGCCTTCGAAGCACAGTAGGCGCTCATCATGGGCGCAGCGCCGATGGACGCCAGGGACGCGACCTGAAGGAAGTACCCCTGGGTGTCGAGCAGTGCCGGGAGGAAGGACCGGGCAGTGATGGCACTGCCGATCAGGTTCACCTCGACCACTCGCCGCCATGTCGCCGGGTCCGATTCCTCGAAGGGCCCGCCTTCTGCCACACCTGCATTGGCGACCACCACGGACGGGGCCCCGAGGCGTTCACGGACCTCCGCGGCGGCCCGGGCCATGCCGGCATCGTCGGTGATGTCGACCTCCCAGCACCACGACTCGCCCGGCAGCGAGTCCCGGACCTGGGCCAGCGTCTCTTCCTCCCGGCCCAGCAGCGCCACCTTGGCGCCCCGATCGGAAAGCTTTCTGGCCAGGGCCTCACCCAAGCCGCGGGCAGCTCCCGTCACGACAGCAGTCCTGCCGCGCAGCGGGCTCGTCCCATACGACATCGAACACCTCCTTCTCCGGTCACGCCCTGCCCTTGGCCACGGTAGGACAGGGCGATGCAACCGGCCTGGCACGCACACGTCTCTACGCGTGCACGTTGCGGCGCTCCGCTGCTGCATCGTGCGACCCACGGTTGCGGGCGGGCGCGCTCGGCCACCACGCCTTTGGTCCGATGTCCATCACCAGCGCGGGCACCAGCAGTGAGCGGACCACGAGGGTGTCCAAGAGGACGCCGAAGGCGACGATGAACGCGATCTGGACCATGAACGCCAGCGGGATCACCGTCAGGGCCGCGAAGGTCGCCGCGAGGACCACGCCCGCCGAGGTGATGACCCCGCCGGTCGTGGTCAGTCCCCGCAGCACGCCCTGGCGGGTGCCGTGCGTGAGCGTCTCTTCACGCACGCGCGACATCAGGAAGATGTTGTAGTCGACGCCGAGCGCCACCAGGAACACGAACCCGTACAGCGGTACCGACGCGTCCGTGCCGCTGAAGCCGAGAAGCTTCTCGAAGACGAGCGCCGAGATCCCGAGCGTCGCCAGGAAGTTGAGCGCCACCGTCGCCACCAGAAGTACGGGGATCAGCAGCGAGCGCAGCAGCAGGACAAGGATCAGCAGGATGATGCCGAGCACGACGGGGACGATGACCGCCCGGTCACGTTCCGCGGTCTGCTGCGTGTCGTACTGCTGTGCTGTGTAGCCGCCGACCAAGGCGTCCGCGCCCGGCACCGCATGTACGGCGTCGCGCAGCCGCTGGACCGTCTCCTTGGCGGCGTCGCTGTCGGCAGCCGCCTCGAGGGTCGCGTCGATACGTACCCGGCCGTCCACCACGAGCGGTTCACCCGCTCCGGGCCGGCCCGACGCGGACACGGCACCGGCCGACGCCACCCCTTCAGTGCGTGCGGCTGCGGCGGTCACTTCTGTGGCCTTGCCGGCTTCGGCGATGATGACGGCCGGGTTTCCCGAACCGCCCGGGAAGTGCTTTCCGAGGGTTTCCTGCGCCGCCACCGAGGGAGCCTCGTTGACGAAGATCTCGTCAAGCGGCACACCCTTGGAGGACAGCGTCGTGGAGAAGGCGGCGAAAGCCGTGAGGACGAGGACGGTCGAGACCCACACACGCCGCGGCGCCCGGTCAACGAGCGCGGCGACCCGATGCCAGACGCCGTGCCCCTCCGCCGCGGCGTCCGACGGCTTCGGACGGGCCGGCCAGTAGGCGGCGCGGCCGAACAGGACCAGTACGGCCGGCAGGAACGTCAGCGTGGAGAGCACCGCACACACGATGCCGATGGCACCGGCCGGCCCAAGAGCGCGGTTGTTGGTGAGGTCGCTCGCAAGCAGCGCCAGCAGGCCCAGAGCAACCGTCGCTGCACTCGCGGTGACCGCCCCAGCCGAGCGGCGTACCGCGGCGAGTACGGCGGCCGCGCGGTCCCGGCCCACCGCGAGTTCCTCACGGAAACGGGCGGCGAGCAGCAGTGCGTAGTCGGTAGCGGCGCCGATCACCAGAATGGAGAGAATGCCCTGCACCTGGCCGTCCACCCGGACCACATCCCCCTCCGCCAGCGCATACACGACCGCGCACGCCAGGCCGAGCGCCAACACCGCGCTGAGAATGATCACGAACGGCAGCAGCACGCTCCGGTAGACGAGCAGCAGGATCAGCAGCACCGCCACGAGCGCCACACCCAGCAGCAAACCGTCGATGCCAGCGAACGCGTCGGACAGATCAGCCTGACTCGCCCCAGGGCCGGCGATCTGTGCCACCACCCCCGGCACGCCCTTCGCAGCATCGCGCACCTCGTCGAGAACAGCAGGCAGTTCCTCGCCGAGGGCCGGCTCCAACTGGACGACGGCCTGCATCGCCCGCCCGTCCTCGGAGGCCAGAGCGGGAGATGGCTGCCCGACAAAACCCGGACGCCCAGCGAGCCCGCTGACCGCCTGCGTGGCTGCTGCCTGCTGCGCCTCAGTGACCCGGCCCTTGTCCGCAGTCCACACGACGATCGCCGGCAAGGTCTCCGACTGGTCGAACGCCTGACGGGCCTCGAGCACCTGGGTGGATTCGGCGCTGCGCGGAAGAAATGCGGCCTGGTCATTGGTGGCCACCTCGCCCAGCTTGCCGGCGTAAGGGCCGAGCGTCCCGCCGATGCCCAGCCAGACGACCAGCAGAACCAGCGGCACCAACCAGCGGGCCCAGCGCGGTGCGTTCCTCATCCATATCCCCAAAGCAATCGGCGACGACTATGTCATCGATCGAGTATGTCAATCGTCAAGAGACTCTATACTGGTCAGATGCGCAGCACCGAAGCCCCATCGCCACTTCCGTCCGAGGACCCCATCGGGTTGCACGCATTTGCCGTCCTGCTGCGCCGCATGAACGCCGAGTTCAACCGGATCGCCCAGGAGTTCGCCCAGGCCCAGGGGCTGCACCTCACCGACGTGCAGGCGCTGATCGCCATCCTCGACGACGACCGCGACGACGACGCCGGGCCCATGACGCCCGGCAGGCTGCGCAAGCAGTTGAATCTCACCTCAGGTGCCATGACCGCCTGCCTCGACCGGCTCGAGAAGGCCGGCCACCTCCATCGCGTCAGAGCCGCCGACGACCGCCGGGTAGTTCACCTGCACTACGCCGAGGCGGCCAAGGAGGTCGCGCGGGACTACTTCATGCCCCTCGCCCGCGGCACCGACGCCGCGCGCGGCCGTTTCACCCCCGAAGAACTGCGCGTGGTCGTCCGCTTCCTCGCCGAGATGAACCAGGAGCTCGCCCAGCTGCGCCCCCAATAGGGAACCGCCACCAGGCCCGCCCATCAGTCGCGCACAGGTGCATCCGCCCGACACTCGCGCCACGAAGAGGCGGCATGAAGCTCAAAGACGAACTTCGCCCGTCGACCACCACTTGGCGACGGTGTGCCGCTACGGATCCGCCTTCTGTGGCACCCCGCCCGCTCGCCTTCGGGTTCCTCCGCTAGGCAGCCGACTCCCCGGTCGTCACCAGCCTCCCTGCGCCCGGCTTCAGCCGGGTGCCGAAGCGAGGCTTGCAACTGCTTCCCGATCAGACCGGCCGGCGAATGGAATTCGCCGCTGCTCGGAGTGCCCTGTCGCAGTGCAAGTCAGCGTCCGGTGGCGCATCTGCCGACCGGGGTGGCGTTGAAGAACAGGCGTGGCGTCGTTCCGTCGTTCGCACTGCACGACACCCATGCCGGCCCATTCCCTGGGATCGGCACAGACGCTGCGTGAGAGGGAGAGACAGGATGACGGTGCATGTCGACCCGGCGGCCTTGGCGGAGATAGCGCTTAGCAACACAGATCCCGCTCTGCTTGGCGAGCACCGCATCCACCTGATCGTTTGCTCCGAATGCCGACGCGAGCTCCACGCCCTGCGCTCCGTGGTTCGAGCGGCGCGCTCCGCCAACCCTGACGACCTGATCACCGAGCCGCCTGAGCGTGTGTGGCGATCGATTCAGCAGAGCATGCGCATGCAAGGGCGTTCGCAGGCAAGCCCCTCCGAGCCTTCCGCTCCGGCGAACGCTGGTGCGAGACCTCCTCGTAGGCGTTACAGCCCGTAGCTGGCTCGCGGGCTGGTCACGCCCGCTCCGGTCGTCCGCCGAAGCGGGAGCTCGAACCACTTACGCAGGCCACAGTGATACAGGCATCCAAAGGGCCCACTTCGAGCGAAGTGATTATGTGACGGGACGGGCAGCAGCACGAGCCCCGTCACCCCCGCACAGCAAAGGTGAAACTCATGACCACCACCCATCGCTACAGGAGCGCTGCTCTCGCCGGAGCCGGTGCGCTTCTCGTACCCCTCGCATTGACGGCCCTCGCCCCGGTTGCCCACGCCGGCCCGGTCGCCGAACCATTCGGCCCCGGCTGCGCCTCGTTGCCGACCAGTGGTGAGGGCAGTGCCGCCGGGATGGCCGACGACCCCGTCGCCACCGCGGCGTCCAACAGTCCCGAGCTGTCCACTCTCGCCAGCGCCGTACAAAAGGCCGAGCTCGTCGACACGTTGAACAACGCCGAGGACATCACAGTGTTCGCGCCGACCAACGACGCGTTCGAGAAGATCCCGAAAGCCGACCTCGACAAGATCCTCAACGACAAGAAGCAGCTGACGGACCTTCTCACCTACCACGTGGTCGAGCAGGACGTGACCGTGAGCGAGCTCCCCGACGGCACCTTCAAGACAATGCAGGGCGGCCAGATCAGCACCTCCGGGTCAGGGGACTCCTTCAAAGTGAACGACTCGGCGTCGATCGTCTGCGGAGACCTCGCCACCGAGAACGCAACCGTCCAGCTCATCGACACCGTGCTGATGCCCAAGTCCTGACAGGACCCGATCGGAAGGGGACATGTTGACGCTGTCCTTCCGTAGATGGGCACCGGCCGAGCCATCCAGCTCGCGTCTCTTCAGGCTGCCGTTCAGCGGCACCTGCCCCGTGGCGTTCCTGACCACAACCAACACCTGCGCGGGCCGCTGCAGCGACCGGAGGCAACAGCCCTCCACCCAAACGATCCTCAGTTAAAGGAGCAGCCATGCTCGTCAAGAAGCTCTACGATGCCGGCCTGAAGAGCGAGCACGCCTATACAGCGGCGTTCGCCTCGATCGGCCTGTCCGCCGCCTCCTGGTTCGTCTCCGTCAAGGCCGAAGCCCGCGGCATCGAGCGGGCCGACCGCTGGGGCATCTTCGTGGGCGAATGGGCACCCACGTTCTTCGCCCTCGGGCTCGCCCTCGCCAATTACGAGCGCGAAAACATCATCACCCCTGAAAAGGTCACCGAGCGTACCTACTCCTCACCCACCTCGGACGTATAACTCACCCACAGGGCCTCCGCACAGAGCGACGGAGCGCCGCGGCGAGCCCGCGACCGTCCACGAGTGGCCGAAGAAGAAGGCCACGGCAAGGAAGACGACGAGGCGTAGCCGCCAGGCCCTCCCTCCTCCGGCACAGTCACGCGTCGGCACTGTTGCCAGCGAAGGAGCCGAGCTGCTCCGCCAGCTCTTCGGCGCAGCCGCCACACCCGGCACCAACCTCGCTGTGCAGGCGCTCGCCGGCGACTCCCCGAAGCCGCATCCGGACACCGACCCCCTCTACTTCTCGAATCTCACCTGACGTCGGCCGAGGCGCCTCTGCTGAGGACCGCCGCCCCGTCACCCTCCGGCCCGCACGCCGGGCAGATGATCGTCATCGTCGGCCGCCTGTACGTCATTGACGTTGTCTGGCTCGGCTGACCGCTTTGTCTTGCGCGCCCCGGAGCTCTGTCGGCCCCGGACTGCGCCGGGAGGGCGACGTGCCAGCGGCCCGTGGTGAGGGAGGGCGGCCTGGCTTGTCGGCTGCCAGTCCTTCCCAGAAGCGGGCTGGGCAGGGACTTCATGAACCCCCTGCTTGACGGATTCGTGAAAGAGGAGAATACCGATCGGCAGGTGGAAGGGCCCATGCATGGCGAGGTGAGCCGATGGGACACAGGGGTAAGGAGCAAGACGGTCGTGCGCGCACCGAATCGGTGTGGGAGTATCCGCGCCCGCCGCGGGTGGAACCCGACACACGGCACGTGGAGGTGCTCCACGCCGGTGTGACGCTGGCGGACTCCTGCCGCTGCCTGCGCGTCCTGGAGACCAGCCATCCACCGGCGTTCTACATCCCGCGCCACGACGTGCGTGTGGAGTGGCTGTCCCCGTCTCACAGCAGGACCTTCTGCGAATGGAAAGGGCGGGCCAACTACTGGAATCTGGCACTCAAGCCGAACAGCCCGCCAGTTTTCAATGCCGCTTGGAGCTACGAGGACCCGGCCTCCGGCTACACGCAAATCGCCGGCTACCTCGCGTTCTACCCAGACAGGGTCGACATGTGCACCGTGGACGGTGAGCGCGTGCGGGCCCAGCCGGGAGGCTTCTACGGCGGCTGGATCACAGACGAGATCATCGGTCCGTTCAAAGGCAGGTCTGGAAGCCAGGGCTGGTGAAAGTCCGCCGAATCGAACATTCCGGGGCGCCGCAGGGCCGCTGCGCGGGGACGGACCGTCACTGACCGCCAGTAGCGAAACGCTGTCATGTCGGGGCCGCGTCGTTCGGGTACCCGGTCGTGTCGGGAGGCCGGGGGTGGGTTCGTCGCGGGTCGACTCCTTGACCACGGAGCCGAGCTGGCCGGCCAGGCGGCTGGTGCGGCGCTGGTAGCGCTCCACGACGCCGGGAACCTGCTCGCGGAACGTCTGCCGTGGGCAATCGAGCACTGGGCACACCAACCGCCACAACGTCACCGAGACGACGACCCGCCGTCCGTCCACCGGCACGTCCACGACCATCCGCCCGTGGAACCCGTGCACCCGCCCTGTCGGCGTCCCGCAGGCACGGCACCGGATCATCCCGGGTCCCCCCGTCACCCGGATCAGGCCGCCGTCGTCCGCCACATCCTCGATGACCAACCCCGACAACACCACGCTCACAAGCCCGTTGACATCTCGCACAACATGCCAACGAAGCCCGTCACTCCTGGTTACCACCGATTACGGGCCAGAGACGCTCGTTTGACAGACCCTGCACACGACGGGTGTCGCGGCCGGACGCCGGAGGCGAGGGCGGAGAGAGGACGCCGCCTGGACGGGCCTCGGAATTCACGTGGGAGGACCTCGAAGTCGCGGTCTGCTAGCGGCAGACTTGGAGAAGGCAGGGCCGTCCGAAAGTGGGGCCAACAGCGTTGCCGCCTGGCATGGCCGCTGCGCACGGCCTGTGCCTGTGGAGCAGGTGTGAGCAGCGCGGCATAGGTAGCCAGCCAGAATGCCGAAGATCGCGTGACCCGGCTCCTTGTCCTGGCCGGGTCCCGTTGAGCCTGTGCGGATGGCGTGATGCCGTTGCGGCAGACGGGTGCCCGTCCGTCGCCGGCGGCAGGGGTGGCCACTGGGGGAGAGCCCGTGGCCCGGCATGGTGTCGGGCCACGGGCGGTTGCATGTGCGGACGGTCTGACTGCTACTTCGGCATCAGGACGGTGTCGATGATGTAGACGTTGGCGTTGGCGGTCTTGACGTTGCCGCAGACCACCGAGGCGGTGTCGTTGACCTTGTAGGACTCGCCGGAGCCGTTGGTGGTGACCGTGCCCTTCTGCAGGGTCTCGAAGGAGCCGTTCTCCAACTGCTTCGGGGTGAGCTTCTGGCCGACCACGTGGTAGGTGAGGATCTTCGTCAGCATCTCCTCGTCGGCGAGGACCTTGTCGAGGTCGGCCTTCGGGATCTTGGCGAAGGCGTCGTTGGTCGGAGCGAAGACGGTGATGTCCTTGGCGTTGTTGAGGGTGTCCACGAGACCGGCCTGCTTGACCGCGGCGACCAGGGTGGACAGGGCCGGGTTGTTGGACGCGGCGGTGGCGACCGGGTCCTTGGCCATGCCGTCGAAGGAGCCCACGCCCTCCTTGGGCACGCTGGCACAGGCCGGGCCGAAGGGCTGGTCCATTGTCATCGCGCCGTCGGCGGGGGTGCTCTCGCCCGTCTTGGCCGAGTCTCCGGCGGCCGCGGTGGGGGCGGCCTTGGTGTCGGAGGTGGAGTCGGAGCAGGCGGCCAGCGAGAAGGGCAGCAGGACGGCTGCCGCCACGGCAATCCCGGTACGGCGGATTTGCATGCTGTTCATGATCAATTTCTCCTTGAAGAGATGGTGCGGATCTAGGGGTGTTTCTGCCGGACCTTGCGCCTGGGTGAGGCCGGTCGGGTGGTCTCAGGGGACGGTGACGAATACGCTGTGCCAGCCGCTCGCTCCGTCGGGAATGGTCCGGGCGCGCTCCTCGGTCTGCACCTGACCGGTGCCGTCGGTGGCGCGAACGGTGATCGTGTGCCCGCCGGGTGGGGCCTGCCAGCGGTAGGACCACTGGCGCCAGGTGTCGAGGGTGTCCTGGGCCGCGAGGTCGGCGCCACGGGCCGTCGTCGATGCGTACCTCGACGCGGGTGATGCCGCGGTGCTGTGCCCAGGCGACGCCGGCGACCATGACGGTGCCCGCGGCGGGACGGGCGAACGGCTTGGGGGGTGTCGATGCGGGACTGGGTCTTGATCGGCGCCCGACGGGACCACTTGCGTTTGACCCAGTACGGGTCGTAAGTGGCGAAGGTGGTCAGCTCGATGTCCGCGATCCACTTGCACGCCGAGACGTAGCCGTACAGGCCCGGGACGAGCATGCGGACGGGGAAGCCGTGGTCGAAGGGGAGCGGCTCGCCGTTCATGCCGACTGCGAGCATGGCGTCGCGCCCGTCCGTGAGGTCCTCGACCGGGGAGCCGAGCGTCATCCCGTCCACCGAGCGGGCCACCAGCTGGTCGGCCCTGCCGCCCTTGGAGGGCGGCTTGACCCCGCATTTGGCCAGGATCTGGACCAGTGGAGCGCCGAGCCAATGGGCGTTGCCGATGTGGGGGCCGCCCACCTCGTTGGAGACGCAGGTGAGGGTGATGTCGCGTTCGATCAGCGGGCGGGCCAGGAGCTGTTCGAGCGTGTAGGTGCGGGGGCGGGTGACGCCCTTGCCGTGGATGCGCAGCGGCCAGGTGCCGGCGTCGACTTCGGGGACGACGAGGGCGGTGTCGACGCGGTAGAAGTCCCGGTTGGGCGTGGTGAACGCGCTGATCCCGGAGACTTTCAACTGCGCTCCGGCCGGAACCTCGGGGGCCGGTGAGGCGGGGGCGGGCAGGGCGAGATTCTTGCGGGAGGCGATGGCTCCCTGGCCGCGCTGCCCGGACAAGGCACGCCCCAGGACGCCGGCGCCAGTGGCGGCCGCGGCGGTCACGGTCGCTGCGGTCAGGAACCCCCGCCGGCTCCATCCGCCCCCGGTGCCCTCATCACCCGAGGGTGAGCTGGCGGAGGTGGCTTTGCCCGCCAGAACGAACAAGACGGCAGCACCTGCGAGCGCACCGGCGAGGGAGGGAAGCACATCACCGGCGCCCTCCGAGTCGGGCCTGCTCAAGGCCGCCACCGCGCCGACGAACCCGAACACCAGAACCCCGGCCGCCCCCATACGCCGGTACTGCACCGCCAGGACGCCCAGGATGAGCGCGAACAGGGCCAACACGAGCAGGATGCCGAGCTGGAGGACGAGCTTGTCGTTCTCTCCGAACGTGCGGATCGCGAAGTCCTTCACCGCGGCCGGGGTCCGGTCGATGACCGAGCCCCCCACGACGGTGACCGGGCCTGCGGCCGGCCGCACCAGGCCGGCGACCAGCTCGGCCACGGCAAGCGCCGTGAACCCCGCCAGAACTTCAGCCAGCCCCCCCGGGCGGTGCGGGTGATGGTGTTGCGGAAGCTGCTCACGGCCTGCATTCGGCTCCACCCGCCCGGCGGATCGGTCTGCCACCCGAACGAGTGGCATCTGCCGTTCCGAACACGTTCAGGGCCTGCGGACGGAAGCCGCCTCAAGCCCTGTCTCGTCCGACACGCCACGGGGTGGGGATGGACGGTGTGGCAGGGGGCGGTCGTGAGGCAAAAGGGAGGGCCACCAGGCTCGGGGCCCGAGGTCGCAGATGAGGGCGGGGACGAGGAAGAGGCGCACGCCGGCCCGCCGCCCGAAGCCGACGCGTGCCCTGGGGGTCCCGCACCACGGAAACGACCCGACAGCCAGACGTTCTTGGCATCCACCACACGGAACGGCGGCGGTCCGGGCACGCGGCCGTGTAGCGTTCGCTTCCAGCTGTCGTGGTTCCGAAGTCCCTTCCGCCCGTGAGCACCTGCACGGGCGGTTTTGCTGTTCAGCATCGCTGAGGACCCGGCGATCATTTCAGGCTTCCGCACGGTGCGGTAGCCGACATCGAGTCCCTTGGAGGGCGTGCATGGCCAGCGGAACCGTGAAGTGGTTCAACGCGGAGAAGGGCTTCGGCTTCATCCAGCAGGACGGCGGAGGCCCCGACGTCTTCGCCCACTACTCCAACATCAACAGCACCGGCTTCCGTGAACTGCGGGAGGGCCAGCAGGTGACGTTCGACGTCACCCAGGGGCAGAAGGGCCCGCAGGCGGAGAACATCACCCCCGCGTGAGCCAGGCGCCTGTCCGTCCCCGCGCGAGCGGGGACGGACAGGATCGCGCCGCACCGGCGCACTGCTTCACCCCTTTTGCTGCCGCGGGCAGCCGTGCTGTGCGGCCAGTCCGCGTGCCGGCTGCAGCTCGGCCGCAACCTTCTCCTCGGCCGGCGCGCTCTCGGCGGCGAGGCCGGGCACCGAGACGGCGGCGGTGTCGTCCTCGAGCGCCGTGTAGAAGACGGTTGCGCCCTGCTTCGTGCGCTCGCCCAGGCTCTTGGAGATGAGGGTGCTCAGTGCGTTGCGCACCAGATGGCTGTTGGTGACTGCGCGCTCCGGGTGTGCCTCAGCCAAAGCCTTGACCAGCTCGCCGGCTGTCCGCGGCTCGCTGGTGAGGAGGCCTTGCCGAGCACCGCGGCAGGCCGTCACCGCACACATCGCACGATCGGAAGTGGACAGATTGAACGACTCGTACGAGTTGAGCGAGGGCGTGCCCTCCGTCGAGGTCTTCCGCCGCTTGCGCACCGATGCCGGCCTCTCGGACAAGGCCCCCGAGGCGGTCGCGCTCGCCCTGCCCAACACATGGCACGGGGTGGTTCTTCACCACGATGGGGAGCCCATCGGCATGGGCCGCATCATCGGTGACGGAGGCACCGCGTTCCAGATCGTCGACATGTGCGTCCACCCCGCACACCAGGGCCGCGGCCTGGGCAAACGCATCATGGCCGCGCTCACCGCCGAGCTGGAGCACCGGGCGCCCGCCACCGCCTACGTCTCGCTGATTGCGGACGGCCCCGCACGCTTCCTCTACGAGAAGTTCGGCTTCGCCGATACCGCCGTGCACGACTCGATCGGCATGTGCCGCGTCATGGGCGAAAGCCCTGGGTTCAGCGGATCACCTGCCGAGCCATAGACAGTTGCTGCGCCCGGCCGCCGCACCCGCGGCTGTTCCATCGAACGAAAATGCGGACGCGTCCGGCTGCTCCTGCCGCTCATGAACATCTTGTTGCAGGCCACCCTCACGGCGGCCGAGGCGCTGATACTGACCGGGCGGGCGAAACGGGGGCACCGGTGGACTGGACATTGGCGGGAGGGCTGGCCGCCGGTCTGCTGATCGCGTTCGTGACCGCGCCGGTGGGCGTGTCCGGGGCCGTGTTCCTCCTTCCTGTCCAGTTGAGCGTCTTCGGTGTGCCCGGCCCGGCGGTCACCCCGACCAATCTGCTGTTCAATGTCGTCGCCGGACCCGGCGCCCTGTGGCGCTACCGCCGCGACGGCACCATGCGCGGCGATCTTGCCCACCGCCTGGTGCTGGGCACGCTGCCGGGTGTCGTGCTCGGCGCCGCCATCCGCGTCTTCGCCCTCGCCGGCCCAGGCGTCTCCGGCTGCTGATCGCCGCCCTGCTGCTCCCGCTGCCTGTGGCTGTGCCTGCACACTCTCACCCCGGCACACCATCAGCCGCCGCCCGCAGGCGAGTTGCCCCCACGCACACTCACCGGTCTCGCCCTGGCGGTCGGCGTGGTCGGCGGCATTTACGGCATCGGCTCCCTCCTCGGCCCGATCCTCGCCGGACGCGGCCTGCCCGTCGCACGCGTCCGCCTGGCCGTGCTCGCCGCCACCTTCGCCACCTCCCTCGTCGGCGCCGCCACCTACGCGCTGCTGTCCCTGGTGAGCTCCGGAGACGTCGCCCCCGACTGGTGGCTCGGACTCGCCTGCGGCACCGGCGGACTGCTCGGCGGCTACCTCGACGCACGCCTGAAGCGTGCAACAGCGTGAGGTTGCCGCGGATCATTCCTGCTGTCACGGATTCGGCGACCAGCAACATGTACGGGCCGGGCACCGCCGCGGACGACGGTGGTGATCCCGCCGAGTTCCACCAGGACCGTCGTCCGGGCGGTGACTGAGCTCCGGCGTACAGGGTGCGGCCCAGGTCTGTCCGGCTCCGCCGAGGCCGAGTGCCCAGGCGGCCTGGCTGCGCGAGAGCGCCTGCTGCGTCGTTGGGCTGTGTGGTTGAAAGGTGCCTTTATCGTGAGGACGGTTCGGTGGTCATCTGCTACTGAAGGGGAGTGCTCTCTGAGACCAATGACCCGCTCGGATCCGGGTCCGTCCGTGCCTCGGTGACCGAGGAGGAGATCTACCGATCCGCTGCGTCCCGCGGTGGCGCGGAGGCGTCGGTGGTGGCCTTCACCTACGGTGTCCTCCGAGCGCTGGGCCACTGTACGGAGGAACGCAGGCAGACCGGGTCAGCATCGCGAGCCGACCGGCCTGAACTGGTGTAAGCAAGCTCGTATGGACAGCAGTCATCCCGACGAGGAACTGGCCGGGCGATGCGACCTGTGCGGCGAACCCGTCCTGGGTGACCAGGGGCTCTGCACGCACGTACGAGACTCATCGTTCATCCATCCCCAGGATCCCAGCCTCGACGGCGAGCGCCCCCTTGTGGCGTGCTCACCTGAGCACCTCACCGAGTTGATCAAGGAGAGCGGCAATCGGCCGTACACCGAGGCGGAGCTGTGGGCCGGGAAGATCGACCGGGTCCTCGCCGAGCACCCGCGCGGGCTCAGCCTGTACGCGCTGGCCGTGGAGTCCGGTCTCACCCAGGCGCAAATCGCCGAGGCTGCCATGTGGGCGGCCCACGCCTTCGGCTCGTCCCCAAGGGTATCCCCCGCCTCGGACCGGTAGACCCGTTGTCCATCAAAGGCAGGCCGTCCACGTCCGCCGGGTGAGGAGCACCTGCAACTCTGAAGCAGCTCCGCTCTGAGCGGCTCCGCCTTTCGCCGTGGTCTCGGTCTTCGGGGCCGTGGTCGGTGAGCTCCTGTCCTTGGAATGGCGCGTTGTGAACAGGAACTCCCTGCGGCCGGCAGACGAGTGGCATCCCCGTGGTGACGCCGGAGCAGCGTCGGCTTCCCCATGGGGAGGACCTTGACATTCCGGCTGGGGAATTGCGTGGTGTTCCACAAGGCAACACCCATCAGAGTGACAACCCAGAACAGCGGCAGGCCACACACGCATTGCTCCGCTTGTGTGCTTCGAGCGCCCGCCACGCCTCTCGCAGAAGCGGTTACACCGACTGCCGTACCGATTTCACCCGATTGGCCTGGATGAGCTGGCTCGGCGCCCCGGACGCGTAAAGCTGATTGCCGTAGGGCCTGACGGAAGGTGTGAACAGAATGAGTGCGGTCCATGGCATACGACGCCAATCACGGCGTCTCCACGGGCCGGCGGCTGGATTCGCCGTCGCTGCCCTGTGCGCGGTCTCGGCGGCACCGGCTTCAGCGGATGGTGGCGCAGGCGGCGTCAAGCCCACCGTCGTGCTGGTGCACGGCGCCTTCGCCGACGGTTCCAGCTGGAACGGAGTGGTCAAGCGCCTGCAGCGGGCGGGGTATCCGGTCATCGCTCCCGCCAACCCGCTGCGCGGGCTGGCCAGTGACGCCGAGTACGTCCACAGTGTGCTGAAGAGCGTGGAGGGACCGGTCGTGCTCGTCGGTCACTCCTACGGCGGCTCCGTGATCAGCGAGGCCGCCGTCGGTGACGCCCAGGTCAAAGCGCTGGTCTACATCGCGGCCTTCAGTCCCGCGGAGGGGGAGAGTTCCCTGGAGCTGTCCAACAAGTTCCCCGGGAGCACTCTCGGCCCTACCCTCAACAACGTGCCCTTCCCCCTTCCCGGCGGTGGCACCGGCACCGACCAGTACATCAAGGCCGACAAGTTCCACGACCAGTTCGCCGCCGACGTGCCCCGGTCAGTCACCGACCTGATGGCCGCCACCCAGCGTCCCGTGGCCGCCTCGGCCCTGGAGGAGAAGGCCACCAAGGCCGCCTGGAAGACCATTCCCTCCTGGACTCTGATCACCACCGAGGACCGCAACATCCCCCCTGCCGGGCAGCGCTTCATGGCCCAGCGCGCCCACGCACACACCGTCGAGGTCAATGCGTCCCACGCGGTCTCGGTCTCCCAGCCGGGCGCGGTCGCCCGCCTGATCGAGCAGGCAGCCAAGGCCAGCGCCACCACGGCGACGACCGCCACCGAACCTTCCGGCCCGACCCTCGCGAAGACCGGCTCCGGGTGGCCGACCACGCAGGCGATCGCCCTCGGCGGCATAGCCGCTGTGTCGGTGGCCGCCGGGTCTGCCGTCATCTTCCTCGGCCGCCGGTGGCGCTCGGAAACGAAGAACGGTCGCTAAGACTCGCCCCGCGACCGCAGACGTGCGGCTCAGGTTCGCACCTCCTCGAACTGCAAGAAGCGGCGCCGCAGCGCTGCGGCGGCGCGTGCGCCGGCGAGCAGGACGAGGGCTGGCCGTCGGTCGGCGCTGCCCGCCCTTGCCTGCCGGAGGGGAACCGTGCCCGAGCTTCACGTCACCTGGTAGACCGACCTGGACGCGGCCGACCCGGTCGACGCCGCCCGCAAGGCCCTCGCGATCCAGCGCAACACCGCTTCGTGGGCCACCGTCTTCACCGTCCACGGCGACGCCCAGACGGTCACCGTCGACCTGGACCCCGAGCATCTCGACCCGTCCGGCGGCGCCGCCCCGCACGTCGTCCTTGCTGCCTGATCACTTCTCCCTCGCTCCCGCGACCAACGCTGTGTAGATCGGTTCAGCACTCGCCGGATGCTCGCTTCCCATACTCCACAGTTTCACCGCATGAATGCGCCGATCTCGCACCGCCCGAAGGGCCGGGGAACAGGGGAACGGACCGCGGACGACGTGGGCCGACATGCCGCGTTTGGCGTAATGAGCCGGTCGGGCGGGCGTTCCCGGTCACGTTGTGTGCAGGTGGTGACCGGGGTGGTGGCGGGAAGGAGGTGGCGAACCAGGTTATGGGCGAGGTGAGGGTGGATCGGTCGGAGGGTTTCGGTGAGCGGCTGCTTGGCGTGCTGCTGGACAGGGCGCGGCTGCTGCCGCCGCAGCTGATCGCCCCGCTGATCGCGGATGAGGTGGCCAGGATCGGAGGTTGTGACGTTTCCATCCTGCTTCAGGACTACGCGCAGGAGTTGCTGGTGCCGTTGCCGGGCAGCAAGCTGCACGTCGGCCAGCCTGTGCCGGTGGGCGACTCTTCCGCCGGCCGGGCCTTTTTGCGCGGTGAGGTCGTCGAGGTGGCGCAGAGCCCTTCGGGTGTCCGGATGTTCCTGCCGCTGCTGGACGGCAGCGACACGGTGGGGGTGATGGCCCTCACCCTGGACGCTGTGGGCGACGACGACCGGCGTCTGTTGCGCAGGCTCTCCGGTTTGGTCGCCGACATGCTGGTCACCAAGAACGCCTATACCGACCAGTTCTTCCAGGCTCGGCGCCGTGAGCCGATGAGTGTCTCCGCGGAGATTCAGTGGACCCTGCTGCCGCCGCTGACGATGTCCGTGCCGCAGGTCGAGGTGGCCGGCATTCTGGAGCCCGCCTACCGTGTCGCCGGCGACAGTTTCGACTACGCCCTCAACGGCAACATCCTGCACGCGGCCGTGATCGACGCGATGGGCCATGGCCTGGACGCCGCCACGATGGCAACTGTGGCCATCGGCGCCTACCGTCATGCCCGGCGCGTATTCATCAGCCTGGCCGAGAAGTACGCGTTCATGGACGATGCCATCTCGCGGCAGTTCGGGCCCGACCACTTCGTCACGGCGCAGCTGATGCATGTGAACACCGCCACCGGTGAGATGGAGTTGGTCAATGCGGGCCACCCCGCGCCGCTGCTGATCCGCGACGGCCGGGTCGTGCAGCAGCTGGAGAGCGCGACGACGCTGCCCATCGGCTTCGGCGGTGAGATGCCCCGGATCAGAGAGCACACGCTCCAGCAAGGCGACCGGGTGCTGTGCTACACCGACGGCATCATCGAGGAACACGTCGGCGACGGGGAGCAGTTCGGCGAGGAACGCCTCATCCGCTGCGTGAACCGCCTGGGGGAGGCGGAGCCGTCGCAGGGGCTGCGGGCGGATCTGCGCCGGCTCTCCCACACGCTGAAGAGGGAACGGAGCGGGCGCACCAGCGACGACGCCACCCTCTTCATGATCGAGTGGCGCGGAGGCCCCGCCGACCACCTCGCGGTCCTTGACTGAGCGCCCGCGCGTCAGGCCCGATCACGTCGCCGGCGACAAGGGCTACAGCTCGAAGGCAATTCGCACCTGGCGGCGGCGCCGGAACGTCCCCCACGCCATCCCGGAACGAACCGGCCAGACCGCCAACCGGGCCCATCGCACGGCAGCCAGGGTGGCCGCCCGGCCCCCTCCACGCCACGTGACGAAGAGGCTTTCCACGCTCGGTAAAGCAGAACGCAAGGGGGCTACACACCGCTCCAGCGAGTGACCCGGACGCCCTCGAAGTGGTCGGTAAAGACCAGGATGCGCTCCTGTCTCTGGCTCAGGTGATCCATCACCACGTCCTCACTGCACAGACCCGGCAGGCGTCGGCACGGCGAAGGGGCGGTTCACAGCCGTCCCGGCGAAGATGACCCGGCCCTGGTGCTGCTCATCGGCCTCAACACCGTGGCCGATCGCGACCGCCAGAGCTGAAGCCGCAGGGGATCGGAGTACATCACGCAGTTCTCGACGGTGCGGACGATCTCCACGTCGTTGTTCACCGCGTCCCGCAGCACGATCACCGGCTTCGTTCGCGGGCGTCGTCGTCCACTGCCATGGTGCTCGGCCACCAGGCCAGGTCGATACGCCGATGTGGATCGGCCCGCGGCTTTGTGCCTGGTGACTGGTCCAGCTGCTGGTGCGGGGGCAGTCTGGTGTGTATGGGTAATGCGCCGATCGTCGTGTACCGTCCGTCTGCGTCGGGTGGCCGGCGGGTCACGATGCACTCGCATGGCCGGGACGAGATCCTTGGCACCGCCTTTTCGGATCAGGACCTGGTCGTCTTCCTCGAAGCCGCCGGGATCTCCGACGCGGAGACGGTGATGGATGATCCGCGCTGGGTGGAATGGCGCGGCGGGCGCGCTCATCAGTGGACTGCTGCCTGACAGGCAGAGCGTGAGGCGGGGGCGGACAGGGTCACCTGGTCGAAACCGGCCTCATCGGCGAGTTCCGCACCAGCGAGCGTCAGCCGCTCCGGGCTCAGTCCTGCCCGAACCACAACCATCACCTACTCTCAGTATGCCTATGAGGAGTATGCATCCATCTACCTACAACATATAGGCAAACGATGTATCACCTTAAGGTTTGGTGCACTCTGCCGAATGGGGCGAGCGCGACGGCAGGGCCGGCGAAGCCGCACGGGCGCCCCCACCTTGATTCGCACAAACGGTCCTTTGCCCGAGAAAGATCAAGAAGGATTGCGCGGGGACCGCGGAGCGCGGGATCGGTTCGCAGAACTTGCTCTCCGAGAAGTCCGCGAGCGGGCCGCCACTGGCTACAGCCTCGAAGCCGCCGGCAAACCTGACCCGCTGATCCGCTGGATCGAGGAAGAACCTTCCGACCGCAGCCTTCCGTTCTATCCCTGGCGCCCTCCAGGCCGTACCGACCCTGAGCAGGTGAGCGTCCCATGACGACCGTGTCTTCGCTCCGGCGGACACCGTCGGCCCCGGCCGTCGTCGGCTACGTCTGCGCGGCCGCAGGCCAAAGCCCCGTCCCGCAGATCAACACACTCATGCGCGCAGGCGTCGCGGAAGAGGACATCTACATCGTGCGCACGAACGGCCACAAGACCGCCTGGCCCGAGAGGGACCTGCTGCTGCCCCGAAGCCGCTCCGGCGGCACCATCACGATCACCCGGCTCGACCGGCTCTTCTACTCCGTCCAGAACCTCATCATCGTGGGCACCGAACTACGAGATCGCAGCATCCGGCTCCACGCCGTCGAGCAGAACATCGACAGCAACAGCCTCGAAGGGCGAGGCTTCTTCGGCATGATGTCCGTCTTCGCCACCCTGCACCACGAGTTCGTACTCGCCGCCACCAACGACGGCCTGGCCGCCGCCCGCGCCCGCGGCAAGACCGGCGGACGCAAGCTCAAACTCACACAAGACCAGGTCGACGAACTCCTTCAGCTCCACAGCACGGGCGCATCCGTCCAGCAGCTCGCTTCGACCTTCAAGGTCTCGCGCGGCACGATCTATCGCCACATCAGCCTCGCCAGCGAAGAAGCGAGCTCGCAGACACGATGAAATGAGACGGGACAACTGTGATGGCCGGCGAAATTCACGCGCGCCGTGACGAGCTGCGCCAGTACGGTCTGGCGATGGATGATCAGGACGGTTACTTCGGAGAGCGTGTTGCGGCGGCCTACGACGAGTCGTCAGGGGGCATGTTCGAGCCGGGCGTCATCGACGAGACGGTCGGCTTTCTGGCGGGCCTGGCCGATGGTGGCCGGGCCCTTGAGCTGGGCATCGGGACGGGGCGCATCGCGTTGCCCTTGGCGCGACGCGGAGTCCCGGTCCACGGCATCGACTTGTCACGAGCGATGGTTGCCCGGATGCGTGCCAAGCCAGGCGGTGACGCGATCGGCGTCACGGTCGGCGACTTCGCGACGACGAGAGTGGACGGGACGTTCTCCGTCGCATATCTGCTCTTCAACACGATCATGAATCTGACGACGCAGGCGGAACAGGTGGCATGTTTCCGCAACGCTGCCGCTCACCTGGAACCCGGAGGCTGTTTCGTCATCGAGGTCCTGATCCCCGAACTGCGAAGGCTCCCAGCCGGGCAGAACGTCGTGCCCTACCACGTGAGCCCGACGCGGTGGGCCTTCGACATCTACGACGTCGCCACCCAGGCGACGAGTTCGAACTACATCGAAATCGTCGACGGCCGCGGCGAGTACAGGTCTATTCCCTTCCGATATGTGTGGCCGTCGGAACTCGACCTGATGGCCCAGCTCGCCGGGCTGCGACTACGCGAGCGGTGGGACGGATGGACGCGGGAAGCCTTCACAAGCGAGAGCCGTCAACATGTCTCGGTCTGGGAGAAACCCGCCGACTGACCGCCAATCGGGCGCCCTCTTGCGTCCCCAGGGCTGAGAACAACGGGGAAGCCCTCTCCGTCAAAGTAGATCGAGTCAGGCATACTGGATGATTCATTGAGTCGAGGGCGGAGAAGGAGTAGTGCCCGGGTGGCCAGCACGAATG
>NZ_JBEOXF010000090.1:0-24252 GCF_040296405.1 Streptomyces sp. NPDC002133
ATGCTCGAACTCGAACAGGACCACATCGGCGTCTGGCCCGACGACGCCCCACGCTGAACCACCCGTGCACACCTGCGGCAGGGCGCACACAAGGCAGGCAGGCCCCTCCGGCGGCCCGGGGCCGGGCCCGCCCTGTTCCGTCGAGCCGGGACGAGCCACGCCTGCCGCGGTCGTGTCCGGTTGACGTGACTGCATGCCGGTGGCTACCGCCGCTCCCGCACGAGGTGGACCGACGTACTCGACCAGTCCCCTGCCGGCAGATCCAGCGCGAGTCCGTATCCCGCCAGGACCGCCCCGTGGTGCACCGCCCCTGTGCGGGTGTCGCGGTAGCGCGCGGCCGGGTCCAGTCCGCCCGGACGGACCGGGACGCGAGGACTTCCGTGGCGTTCGGTGGAGCGCCACGCCAGCAGCAGCGCCTCCCCGGCGTCCGGCGCGGTGTACTGCACCACGGCCGGCCCCGCGCCCCCGGGTTCGCCGAGCCGGTGGAGAGCGCCGTGCTGCACGAGGTGACGTACCGACTTGTACTCCGCCACCAGGCCGGCTGCCTCGGCCAGCTCCTCCGGCGACCAGGCGTTCAGGTCCCCACCGATGGCCAGCAGCCCCGCCATCGCGACATGGAAGCGGAACCGCAGGGGGACGCTGCGTCGCGTCAGCTGGTTCGGTACGTCGGTGACCCAGGCTGCCATGGCCCGCGCCGGGTAGATCTGGCCGAAGCCGTGCTGGATGGAGATCCGGTCCAGCGCGTCGGTGTTGTCGGAGGTCCACGCCTGGTCCGTGCGCGAGAGGATGCCGAGGTCGATCCGGCCGCCGCCACCGCTGCACGCTTCGATGCGCAGGTCCGGATGATCGGCGCGGAGCCGGTCGATGATCCCGTACAGCTGGTGCACGTACCGGGTCCACAGCAGGTCCGAGCCTCGCTCCTGCTCCGGCCAGCCGGCCTCGCTGAAGGCGCGGTTCATGTCCCACTTCAGGAAGTCGATGCCCTCGTCGCCGACCAGCCGGGTCAGCCAGCCGTAGGTGAAGTCGGCGACGTCCTGGCGGGCGAGGTTCAGGACCAGCTGGTTGCGCAGCTCGGTACGGGTACGGCCGGGGACGTGCAGGACCCAGTCCGGATGCTTGCGGTACAGGTCGCTGTCCGAGTTGACCATCTCCGGTTCCACCCACAGGCCGAAGCGCATGCCGAGCCGGTGGACCTCCCGGACCAGCGGCCCGAGGCCCCGGGCGAAACGGTCGGCGGCCGGGGTCCAGTCGCCGAGGCCCGCCCGGTCGCTGCGGCGCGCGCCGAACCAGCCGTCGTCCAGCACGTACAGCTCCACGCCGAGGGAGGCCGCCCGCGCGGCAAGCGCCAGCTGGCCCTCCTCGTCGACGTCGAAGCCGGTGGCCTCCCACGAGTTGTAGAGCACCGGCGCCGGCTCTTCGGGGTGCGGCAGCACGTGGGCCAGGGTGTACGCGTGCCAGGCGCGGCTGGCCGCGCCGAAGCCGCCCTCGCTGTACAGGCCCGCGAAGGCGGGGGTGGTGAACTCCTCACCGGGGCCCAGCGGCAGCGCGACGCCTTCGTGGCCCGCTCCGCCGGTGAGCCCGACCCGACCATCGGGTGTGCGCTGGACGGTGATCCGCCAGCTGCCGCTCCAGGCCAGGGCCGCGCTCCACACCCGCCCGTGGGTCTCGGTCGCCGTGCCGTCGTCCACCATCACCCACGGGTTGGTGTGATGGCTGGTGATGCCCCGGCGGCTGGTCAGGACCGTCTCGCCGTGCGGCAGGGGCTCCCGGCGCAATTGGGTCTCCGCCGACCACTGGCCCGTGACGTGGCCGAGCCGGTAGCCCGGCAGCGGCGGCAGGGACCAGGCCGCCGAATCGGCGCGCAGCACTTCGACCGCGGTGTCGCCGTCGTTGCGCAGCACCAGCCACCGCTCCACCACGTCGGTGTCCTCACGGACCCGGTAGTGGAGCGCGACCCGCAGCGGATGGATCCGGTCGCGGAAGGACAGTTCGAGTTCGTGCACCCCGGGGGCCGGCTCGGCGACCCGGTGGTCCTCGGGCTGCCATTCGAAGCCGCGTGCGCCGTCGGCGAAGCGCACCTGGAGGGACGGCGGACCGAAGCGTGCGCCTCCGTCGACGGGCAGTTCCTCGCCCACGCCCGGCCGGCCCTCGAAGCTGCTGTGCTGCGGCGCCGGTGCGGCGACGAGCTCTGCCGCTTCGGCAAGCGCCAGCCGCGGACCCCAGGCCACATGGCAGGGCGCCCCGGACTCGTCGACCCGCAACGCGTACGAGGTGTGCGGGGTGTTCAGCAGCCAGAGCCCCGTGTCCGGGGCGCAGGAGATGACCGTCATGGATCCTCACGTGGGAGAGCGGCGCTGCGTGCAGACGACACCCAAGTCCCCCGTGTATCGACTGTCAATACCCCCTACACGGCTGCCTTTTGATGGGGCGACTCGTCACTGATCCCAATTTCCATGGATGCTGTTTCTTTCATTGACAGCAGAAAAGAATGGGCCGTAGGTTCCCGGCCATGCACCCGACCCCTCGTCCCGAGGCGTTCCCGGTCCATACGCCGGCCGCGCCTCAGATCTTCACCATCGTGCTGTCCCACGGTCCGTTGACCCGGGCGGAGATCGCACGGCGGGCCGGCCTGTCCCCGGCGGCGGTGACCAAGGCGGTCCGGCCTCTGATGGAGGCGGGGTATCTGGTGGAGGACGTCGGCGAGGAGACCCGTGCGGCACTGGGGCGTCCCGCGAACCCGGTGCGTGTCGACGGCGGCCGGGCCCTGTTCATCGGCGTCAAGGTGACCGGCGACGAGATCATCGCCGTGCTGACCGACCTGTGCTGCCGCATCCGCGTCGCCCGGCACGTGCCGCTCGACGACCGCGAACCCAAGGTGGTGCTCGCCGCGTTGACCGATCTGGTCCTCGAACTACTCACCGAGGCAGAGGGGTTCGGGGTGCAGGTCCGGGGCGTGGGCGTCGCGGTGTCGGGCGATGTGGACCGGGCCGGCGGGACGGTGCGCTACTCGCCGTTCCTGGAATGGCGGGACGTTCCGCTGGCGGAACTGGTCGCCATGACCACCGGGCTGCCCGTCACCGTCGACAACGACGTGCGGGCGCTGACCGTGGCCGAGCAGTGGTTCGGCGCGGGAGTGGGACTGTCCGACTTCGCGCTGGTGACCGTGGGCGCCGGCATCGGCTGCGGCCTCGTCGTGGGCGGGCAGGTCGTCTCCGGGGCGCACGGGGTGGCCGGCGAGATCGGGCACCTCTCCCTCGACCCGGCGGGCCCGCAGTGCCACTGCGGCAACCGCGGCTGTGTGGAGGCGATCGCCGCCGACTCGGCGATCGTCCGCGACGTACGCACCGCCACCGGGATCCCCGTGGTCGACGCCGCCCAGGCCCTGGAACTCGCCCACCGCGGCGACCCAGCGGCCAGGCAGGTGTACGCCCGGGCGGGCGAGGCCATCGGACGGGCCATCGGGTCCGTGGTCAACCTCCTCGGCCCCGAACGAGTGATCATCTCCGGCGAGGGACTCGCCGCCTACGACCTGTTCGCCGAGCAGATCCGCGATGCGTTCGCCGCATCCGCCTTCGGCACCGCCGCGCGCTGCGACGTCAGGACGCATCCGCTGCCCTTCGAGGAGTGGGCACGCGGGGCCGCGGCCACCGCCATCCAGTCCTTCATCAGACCAAACACGCACAAGGAGTAGCGATGACGCTGCAGAGCCGCAATCCGTCACCGGGTCCGACCGCGGCCGGACCCCGACGCCGCAGTGTGGTCGGAGGGCTGTTCGGCGTCGGTGCCGCCGCCCTGGCCGCACCCCTGCTCACGGCCTGCGGGTCGGGGGCGGCGGCCGATCCGAAGACCGTGACCTTCGGGTCCAACGGCGCGGACGCCACGCCCAAGTCCGCCTACGCCGCCCTGACGAAGGCATTCGGCAAGGACAGCGGTCTGACGGTCAGGACGAACACCGTCGACCACGACACCTTCCAGAAGAGCATCTCCACCTACCTCCAGGGCACGCCGGACGACGTCTTCACCTGGTTCGCGGGCTACCGCATGCAGTACTTCGCCAAGAAGAAGCTGTGCAGCCCCCTGGACGACGTGTGGGAGAAGATCGGCTCCGGCTTCAGCGAGGCCACCAAGCAGTTGTCGCGCGGCGAGGACGGCACGTACTACTTCGTCCCGTTGTACAACTACCCGTGGGCGGTCTTCTACCGCAAGAGCCTGTTCCAGGAGCGGGGTTACGCGATACCCCGCACCTGGAGCGAATTCACCGCGCTCGCCAAGCAGATGCAGAAGGACGGCCTCCAGCCGATCGCCTCCGGCTACGGCGGCGGCGACAGCTGGAGCATCCTCGGCGCCTTCGACTACCTCAACCTGCGCACCAACGGATACGACTTCCACATGTCGCTGATGCGCGGCAAGGTCTCCTGGACGGACCGGCGCGCCACCGCCACCCTCGACCACTGGCGGGAGCTGGCCCCCTACTACCAGAAGGGCGGCGGCGGCCGGTCCTGGCAGGACGCCGCCCAGTCGCTGCTCGACAAGAAGTCGGGCATGGCGATCATCGGGCTCTTCCTCGGCCAGCAGGTCACCGACGAGTCGCTCCGCGCCGACATCGACTTCTTCCCCTTCCCCGAGATCGACCCTGCCCACGGCCAGGACACCGTCGAGGCCCCCACCGACGGCTTCATGCTCAGCCGCAGGCCGAAGAACGAGGAGGGCGCGAAGCGCTTCCTGGAGTTCCTCGGCAGCGCGCAGGCGGAGAGCCTGTACATGGGCGTCGACCCGAGCAACGTCGCCGTCCACGCGGAGGCCGGCACCGGCTCGTACAACGCCCTGCAGAAGAAGTCCGCCGAACTCATCGCCTCCGCCGAGCACATCACCCAGTTCGGCGACCGCGACAGCGACCCCGGCTTCATCTCCACCGTCGTGCTGCCCGGCCTGACCGAGTGGCTCGGCCACCCCGACGACGGCTCCGCACTGCTGAAGAAGATCGAGTCCCAGCGCTCGCGCTTCTTCACCTCCTGAACCGGGGTCGGAATGACCGTGTCCTCCGCACCACCTGTTCCGACCGGCTCCCCCACGCGGCCCCCGGCGCCGGAAGACTCACCGCGCGCCCGGCGCCACCCGAGGCCGCGCCGGCTCGGCGCCGGCGACCGGCTCTTCCTGGCCGTCATCGTCGGCATCCCGCTGCTGGCGCTGCTGTTCTTCGTGTGGCTGCCGGCACTGGCCTCCCTCGGCCTGTCGTTCACCGCCTGGGACGGCATCGCGCTGTCCGACATCCGCTGGACCGGCCTGGACAACTACCGGGAGATATTCACCAATTACCCACCCTTCTGGCCGGCCGTGCAGCACAACGTGGTCTGGCTGCTGTTCACCGTGCTGCTTCCCACTCCCCTGGGCATCTTCCTCGCGTACCAGCTCGACCGGCAGCTGCGCTTCACCCGGATCTACCAAACGGCGATCTTCCTGCCGATGGTCCTCGCCCCCGCCGTCGTCGGCCTCATCTGGGAGATCGTCTACAACCCCGACAACGGGCTCCTGAACGGCATCATCGGCGCGGTCGCCCCCGGCCACCACATCGACTGGCTCGGGGATCCCGACCTGAACCTGTGGGCCGTCCTCGTCGCCTCCGGCTGGCGGCACACCGGCTACATCATGATCCTCTACCTGGCCGGGCTGAAAGGCTTCGACCCAGCCCTCAAGGAGGCCGCGGCCCTCGACGGTGCAAGCGAGCGGCAGACCTTCCTCCGCGTGGTCTTCCCCGCCCTGCGGCCGATCAACGTCATCATCCTGGTCGTCACCGCCATGGAGTCGCTGCGGGCCTTCGACGTCGTCTACATCCTCGGCGGCGGCGTCGGCAGCAAACCGGGCATGGAACTGCTGTCGCTGCTGATCACCGACAACATCGTCGGCGAGTCCAGCCACATCGGGTACGGGTCCGCGCTCGCCGTCGTCCTCCTCGTCGTCTCGCTCGCCGCCATCGGGACCTTCCTGGTGCAGAACTTCCGCAAGGAGGAACGGTGACCACGACCGTCCCGCCCCGATACGGCACCGAGGCCTCCCGGCGCGCCCCGGCCGCCGTGGGCGGCTCCGCAGCGGCCCGGCGGCAGGCCCGCCGGCATCTGCTGCTCGGCGGCATCGCCCTGCTGTGGCTCGTCCCGCTGCTGTGGGCCGTCTACACCTCACTGCGGCCCTACTCCGACACCACCCGCAACGGCTATCTCTCCTGGCCACGCGGTATCTCGCTGGACAACTACACCGACGCCTGGGCCCAGTCCGGGATGGCGCACTTCTTCTGGAACTCGGTCGTCATCACCGTCCCCGCGGTGCTGGGCACCCTGCTGTTCTCCGCGGCCGTCGCCTTCTACGTGTCACGCTTCGACTTCCGCTGGAATCTCGCCCTGCTCATGCTCTTCACCGCGGGCAACCTGCTCCCGGCCCAGGTCCTCATCACCCCGCTGTACCGGCTGTACCTGCTGATCCCGCTGCCGGCGTGGATGACCGACTCGCTGCTGCTCTACAACTCCGCCTGGGGCATCATCGCCATCCACGTCGCCTACCAGTGCGGCTTCTGCACCTTCGTGCTCAGCAACTACATGAAGACCGTCCCCAAGGAGATCTTCGAGGCGGCGCAGGTGGACGGCGCCCCCGTGTGGCGGCAGTTCTTCCAGATCGTCCTGCCGCTGTGCCGGCCGGCCTTCGCCGCGCTGGCCACCCTGGAGTCGATCTGGATCTACAACGACTTCTTCTGGCCCCTCGTGCTGATCGAGTCCGGCGACAAGCGGCCCATCACCTCGGCGCTGGCCAATCTCCAGGGCCAGTACTTCACCAACCCCAACCTCATCGCCGCCGGCGCGCTGATGACCGCGATCCCCACCCTGCTCGTCTACTTCGCCCTGCAGCGCCAGTTCATCAGCGGACTGACCATCGGCTCCGGCAAAGGCTGAGCCTCTCCCGCTCTCCGCTCCCACACCCGCCCCGCACACCCGTCACCCGACCCAGGAGGTCCGGCCCATGAGGTCATCCCCCTACCCCGCCGTGTCCGTACGCCCCGCCCGCCGCACCGCGGGGGCACTGCTCGTACTCGCCCTCACCGCGGGCCTCACCACCCTCGCCCCCGCGCCCGCCGGAGCGACCGCCGCCGCCTCCCCCACGACGGCGGTCGACTCCGGCGTCGCGGCCAAGCCGTACATGGGCTGGACGAGCTGGAGCATGCAGTCCTCGAAGTACCCCGGGCTCAATCCCGACGGCAACTACAGCTACCTCACCGAGAAGAACGTCCTGAAGCAGGCCGACGCCATGGCCGCCAAGCTCAAGCCCTACGGCTACGAGTACGTCAACATCGACGCCGGCTGGTGGCGCGACATGGACTGGACGCCACGCTTCGACGCGTACGGCAGGCAGGCCGCGGACCCCGGCCGCTTCCCCCGCGGGATGAAGGCGGTCGCCGACCACGTCCACGCCAAGGGCCTCAAGGCAGGCATCTACCTTCCCGTCGGCCTGGAGAAGGAGGCGTACGGCGAGGGCAAGGTCCCCATCTGGAACGCCGAGGGCTGTACGACCGCCGACATCGTCCACGGCGACCTGCGCACCACCAACGGGTGGGACAGCGCCTACAAGATCGACTTCTCGCGTCCCTGCGCCCAGAAGTACATCGACTCCCAGGCACAGATGTTCGCCGACTGGGGCTACGACTTCCTCAAGCTCGACGGCGTCGGACCCGGCTCCTTCAAGTCCGGCGAGAACTACGACAACGTTGCCGACGTCGCCGCCTGGCAGAAGGCCATCGCCGCCACGGGACGTCCCATCCATCTCGAACTGTCGTGGTCGCTGGACCGAGGCCATGTCGCCGACTGGAAGAAGTACTCCAACGGCTGGCGCATCGACACCGACGTGGAGTGCTACTGCAACACCCTGGTCAGCTGGGAGAACTCGGTCGACGACCGCTTCGACGACGCCCCCGCCTGGACCCGCCACGCCGGCCCCGGCGGCTGGAACGACCTGGACTCGCTCAACGTCGGCAACGGCGAGATGGACGGCCTGACCAAGGCCGAGCGGCAGAGCTACACCACCCTGTGGGCCATCTCCAAGTCGCCGCTCTACACGGGCGACGACATCACCCGCCTCGACGCGTACGGCCTGTCCCTGCTCACCAACCGGGAAGTCATCGCGCTCAACCAGGGCGGCACGCCCCCGGCCCGCCCGGTCACGCCCGCCGGCGACCAGCAGGTGTGGGGCGCCAGGAACCCCGACGGCAGCTACACCGTGGCCCTGTTCAACCTCGGTGACGCTCCCGCCGCGGTGACCGCCGACTGGCCCGCCTTCGGATTCACGGGCAAGGCCAAGGTCCGCGACCTGTGGAACCGCGAGAACCTCGGCACGTACCACAACAAGATCACCCAGGCACTGCCCGCCCACGGCTCCCGTCTGTTCACTGTCACCCCGCAGGGCCCGGTCCAGCCCAAGACCGCGTACGAGGCGGAGGCGGCGAGCAACACGCTCGCCGGCAACGCCTCGGTCGCCGACTGCGGTTCGTGCTCCGGCGGGAAGAAGATCGGCAATCTCTACCTCGGTGGCAAGCTCACCATGAACGGCATCCACGCGGACAAGGCCGGACGGTACGTCGTCGACATCGCCTACGTCAGCGGCGACGCCCGTACCGTGCTCGTCTCTGTGGGCGACGGCGGATCCACCAGCCTCAAGCTGCCCTCCACCGGGGACTGGGGAACCGTCGAGACCGTGAGCGTTCCCCTGAGCCTCAAGGCGGGTGCCAACACCGTCACCTTCGACAGCGGTGACGGCTACGCCCCTGACATCGACCGGATCCTCGTACCCGATCCGTCCTGACCGAACGCCGGTGCCCGGTCCTGTGGACCGGGCACCGGCGTCCTCTGCCCCGGCCTCGCCGCCCCGGCACGCCCCCCGCCTGCCCGCACCTCCCGGAACGGAGTGCACAGTGGACACCCAGCGCACCGATCAGCCGGAACACCTCCCCAGCCGCCGCGGCCTGCTCTCCCTCGCCGCCACCACCGGCACACTCGCCGCCGTCGGCGGCCTGCCCGCCTTCACCGCCTCCGCCGCACCCCGGCGGCCCACCGTCTCCCCCATGCCGGCCGAGGACGCCGCCACCGAACTGTGGTGGCAGGCCCCCGCGGACGACGGATCGATGATCGAACAGGGGCTGCCCGTCGGCAACGGCCGTCTCGGCGCGCTCGTCGGCAACGACCCCGGCAGGGAGCGCCTCTTCCTCACCGATGCCACCACCTGGACCGGCGGTCTCAACGACACCCTCGACAACGACGGCCAGTTCCCCTACGCCCGCGAGAACTTCGGCTCCTTCACCCTGCTGGCGAAGCTGACCGTCGACATCCCCGACCACGACATCTCCGCCGTCTCCGACTACCGTCGCGCCCTCGACCTTCGTCAGGGCCTGGTCAGCGCCACGTACGAACGCTCCGGCGTCACCTACCGGCGGCAGATCTTCGCCAGCCGGCCCGACGACGTCCTGGTCGCGCACTTCACCCAGAGCGGCGGCGGCCGGTACACCGGCGCCATCAGCCTCGACGGCACGCACGGCGAGACCACCACCGCCTCACCCGCCGGCCGGTACGCGTCCTTCGGCGCCGCCTTCCCCAACGGTCTGCGCTACGGGGCGGCCGTGACCGCCTACGGCAGCGGCGGCACCGTCGCCGTCGACGGCCCGCGGATCACGTTCAGGAACTGCACGAGTCTCACCGTCGTCGTCAGCGGCGGCACCAACTACGCCCCGGACGCGGACAGGAACTACCGCGACACCTCCCTCGATCCCGAGCGGCTGGCCCGCACCAAGGTCCTGCGGGCCGCCGGGCACTCCGCGAGCACCCTCCTCCACACCCATGTCGCCGACCACCGCGCGCTGTTCGAGCGCATGGACCTGACGCTCGGCACCTCGACCGCCCAGCAGCGCGCCATGGACACCTGGGAGCGGCTCAAGGCACGCGCCACCGACGGCGACCCCGACCCCGAACTCGAGGCCGCGTACCTGCAGTACGGCCGCTATCTGATGATCGCCGGGTCCCGCGGCAGCCTCCCCCTGAACCTGCAGGGGCTGTGGCTCGACGGCAACGACCCGGACTGGATGGGCGACTACCACACCGACATCAACATCCAGATGAACTACTGGATGGCCGACCGGACCGGGCTGTCCGACTGCTTCGACGCCCTGACCGAGTACTGCCTGGCACAGCTGCCGTCCTGGACCGACCTCACGCTCGAACACTTCAACGACCCGCGCAACCGCTACCGCAACTCGACCGGCAAGATCGCGGGCTGGACCGTCGCGATCTCCACCAACATCCACGGCGGCATGGGCTGGTGGTGGCACCCCGCCGGCAACGCATGGCTGTGCAACTCCCTGTTCGAGCACTACGAGTTCACCCAGAGCCGCTCGCACCTCGCCCGCATCCGGCCGATACTCAAGGGCGCCTGCGAGTTCTGGGAGGCACGGCTGCTGACGACCACCGTCACCGACACCGTCACCGGGGCCGAGAAGGACGTGCTCATCGCCGACAGCGACTGGTCGCCGGAGCACGGCCCGCTCGACGCCAAGGGCATCACGTACGCCCAGGAACTCGTCTGGACCCTGTTCGACAACTACCGCACCGCCTGTGCCGTCCTGGGCGAGGACACGGCGTACGCCAGGACCGTCGAGTCCCTGCAGCAGCGGCTGTACCTGCCCCGGGTCAGCCCGAAGACCGGCTGGCTGGAGGAGTGGATGTCTCCCGACAATCTCGGCGAGACCACCCACCGGCATCTCTCGCCCCTCGTCCAGCTCTTCCCCGGCGACCGGATCCGCCCCGACGGCTCCACCCCCGAGGAGATCGTCGACGGCGCCACCGCCCTTCTGGCCGCCCGCGGCATGGAGAGCTTCGGCTGGGCCAACGCCTGGCGCAGCCTGTGCTGGGCCCGCCTCAAGAACGCCGACAAGGCCTACCAGCTCGTCGTGAACAACCTCCGCCCCTCCAGCGGCGGCAGCAACGGCACGGCCCCCAATCTCTTCGACATCTACGAAGTGGAACGAGGGCGCGGCATCTTCCAGATCGACGGCAACTTCGGCACCCCCGCCGCGATGATCGAGATGCTGGTCCACTCCCGCCCGGGCCACCTCGAACTGCTGCCCGCCCTGCCCGCCGCCTGGGCCGCCTCCGGAAAGGTCACCGGCGTGGGCGTGCGCGGCGGATTCGTCGTCGACCTCCGGTGGAAGGACGGCCGGCCGGTCCGGGTCACGGTGCGCAGCGTGGGCGGCCGCACGACCACCGTCTCGTACGGGGACGTCTCGCGGAAGATCACCCTGGCGCCGGGGCAGTCGCTGACCCTGCACGACCTGGGTCGGTGAGCCGCGTGCAACGGCGCATTCCCGTCCCGGTCGACACCGGTCGTCGGCGTCGGCTCACTGCGCTGATGGCGCTGGTCGTGGCCGCGACCTGCCTGTTCGCCTCACCGGCCGCTGCCGGCCCGGTGGTTTCCCTCACGCCCGTCGCCTCCCCGGCCGGGACGCACGAGGTGGTCACCTGGGGCGCGAGCGCGGACCGTATGGGCGACGCGGTCCCCGATCGCAGCTACCGGCTGATCGTGCGCACCAGCGCCGCCGGCACCGGGACGCGCATCCGTCTCTCGAATGCCTTCGGCGATCGCCCCGTCACCTTCGGCAGCGCCTACGCCGGCATCCAGAAGGACGGCGCCGCCCTCGTCCCCGGCAGCAACCGGCGCCTGACCTTCGGCGGCAGCCGCTCCGTCACGGTGGCCGCCGGGCAGACGGTCCACAGCGACCCGCTGCCCGGACGGCTTCCCCCGGCCGCCTCGCTCGTCGTCAGCCTCCATGTGACGCAGGCCGGCGGACCCGCGACGGGCCACGGCATGGCGATGCAGACCTCCTACACCACCGCCGGTGACCACACGGCCGAGGAGAGCGCCGCCGGCTGGACCGAACGGACCGGCTCCTGGTACTACCTCGACGCCGTCACCGTGCGTGCTGAGCAGGGGACCGGTGCCGTCGTCGCCCTCGGCGACTCCATCACCGACGGCTGGCAGTCCGCGAGCGACCTCAACCGCCGCTGGCCGGACTATCTCGCCCGCCGTCTCCAGGCCGCCGACGGCACTCCGGTCAAGGGGGTCGCGAACGAAGGCATCTCCGGCAACAAGGTCCTGGCCGACGGCGCCGGGCAGAGCGCCCTCAACAGACTCCGGCGCGATGTTCTCTCCCACCCCGGGGTCAGCACCGTCTTCCTCTTCGAAGGCGTCAACGACATCAAGGCGCACAGCGGAGTCACCGCCCAGGACATGATCGCCGGCTACCGCGAGGTCATCGACCGCACGCACGCGGCGGGCAAGTGCATCGTCGGTGCGACCATCGCGCCCTTCAAGGGCTGGTACGAGTGGGACGCGGCGGCCGAGGCCGTGCGCCGGCAGGTCAACGAATTCATCAGGACCAGCGGTGAATTCGACGCCGTCACCGACTTCGACCGCACCCTCCGCAGCCCCTACGACGCCGAACGCATGCTCCCGTCCTTCGACGGAGGTGACCATCTCCACCCCAACGACAAGGGCATGCAGGCCATGGCCGACTCCGTGGCCATCGGCTCCCTCACCTGCCACCGCCAACCCGTCTGAGGCCCCGCCGGGGGGTCGGTGGAGCGTTCACGATCTGAAGGGAGAGGCCGGAGCACGAGGGTTTCGGCGTCAGGGTGGCCGGAAGGACGGGAGCCCTCGGTCCGGTGCTCCCCGTTCACCCGGTTGCCCGGCCCTGATCGCCCCGGGCGGCACAGATGGCGCACTGCGACGCCTGCGGGACCGGCGTGGCAGGATCACCGGCTCAGTCACCGCCCACAGGGTCCTCGTTGTTCACATGGATGAACTTGCTGCACATCGCCCTGACGCACCGTCAGGGCGATGCGTGTCTTCAGAAGTTACACGCACATCATCTTGACGTGCGTGGTCCAGACCTTTAGCTTCACCGTTCAACAGCCGTCACGTCATGTATCTGATCGAAGGTCACTCATGCCTCGACAGCAACATCGCCCTGGTGCGGCACGCATCGGGAAGAGTCCGTTACTCGCCGTCCCCCTGCTGGTCGCCACCCTCCTGGCCGCGCTGATCGCCGGTCCCGTGGGCGGCCGCGCCGAGGCGGCCCCCGCCACGTTCGTCCACCCAGGTGTCCTGGTCTCCCGCGGCCAGCTCGACTTCACCCGCGAGAAGGTCAACGCCGGGGCACAGCCCTGGAAGGGCGCCTACGACCAGATGATGGCGAGCAAGTACGCCTCGCTGTCCCGTGTCCCGAAGCCGCGGGCGGTCGTGGAGTGCGGCTCCTACTCCAACCCCAACTACGGCTGCACGGACGAGCGCGAGGACGCCATCGCCGCGTACACGCTCTCCCTGGCCTGGTACGTCACCCGAGACAGCCGGTACGCCCAGAAGGCGATCGAGATCATGGACGCCTGGTCCGGCGTGATCAAGGATCACACGAACTCCAACGCGCCCCTCCAGACAGGCTGGGCGGGATCCTCCTGGCCGCGGGCCGCCGAGATCATCCGCTACACCTACACGGGCTGGCCGCAGGACCGGGTCGACCGCTTCAAGACCATGCTGCGCACCGTCTACCTCCCCGAGGTGGCAGGGGGCTCCCACTCGAACGGCAACTGGGAACTGAGCATGACCGAGGCCGCGATCGGCATCGCGGTCTTCCTCGAGGACCGCGCGGCGTACGACAACGCCGTCGGCAAGTTCCGCGGTCGCGTCCCGGCCTACATCTATCTGACCAGCGACGGCAGCCTGCCGAAGACCGCACCGGGCAGCGGCCTCGACACCCGGGACGAGATCGTCCGGTACTGGCAGGGCCAGACCACCTTCGTCAACGGTCTCACCCAGGAGACCTGCCGCGACCTCACCCACACGGGTTACGGCCTCTCCGCCATCTCGCACATCGCCGAGACCAGCCGCATCCAGGGCCAGGACCTGTACCCGGAAATCGCGGAGAGGCTGCGCCACGGCCTCGGTCTCCATGCCAAGTACGAACTCGGTGCGGCTCCCCCGGGCTGGCTGTGCGGCGGCACTCTCCGCGACCACCTCGGCCCGGTCACCGAGGTCGGCTTCAACGCGCTGCACGGCCGCATGGGCATCGCCATGACCAACACCCAGGCCCTCACCGAGCGAAACCGCCCGGCCGGCACCAACAACCTCTTCGTCGCCTGGGAAACCCTCACCCACGCCGCCAACCCCCGCTGACCGAACCACGCAAGGGAGATCACACCCCCATGAAGATATCCCTCGACCGGCGCCTGCCCCTGTACGCGGCGGCACTCGCCGTCGCAGCGAGCGGACTGACCGTCGCCACCGGATCCCCGGCCACCGCGGCCACCGGACGCATCACCGGATTCGGAGGCAAGTGCGTCGACGTCGCCGGTGCCAACAACGCCAACGGAACCCCCGTCCAGCTCTACGACTGCAACGGGACCGCGGCCCAGACGTGGGACGTCGCCGCCGACGGCACCGTCAAGGCGCTCGGCAAGTGCCTTGACGTCGCTTCGGGCGGAACCACGAACGGCTCGGTCGTCCAGCTGTGGGACTGCAACGGCACCGGGGCCCAGCAGTGGAGGGTGACCGCGGCCCGCGACATCGTCAACCCGCAGGCCGACAAGTGCCTGGACGCCACCGGCAACAGCTCCGCCAACGGCACCAGACTCCAGATCTGGACCTGTACCGGAGGCGCCAACCAGAAGTGGAGCGCGCCGGGTGGAGGCACGGACCCGGTACCCCCCGGGAACATGGCCGTAGCGCCGTACCTCTACAACGGCTGGGGCAGCCCACCGAACCCGACGACGGTCATGAACGCGACCGGGGTGAAGTGGTTCACCCTCGCCTTCGTCCTCAGCAACGGCTACTGCAACCCGCAATGGGACGGTGGCCGCCCCCTGACCGGCGGCGTCGACCAGCAGACGATCAACTCCGTGCGGGCTGCCGGCGGCGACGTGATTCCGTCGTTCGGCGGGTGGAGCGGCAACAAGCTGGAGAGCAGCTGCTCCAGCGCGGGCGAGCTGGCGACCGCATACCAGAAGGTCGTCAACGCCTACGGTCTCAAGGCCATCGACATCGACATCGAGGCCGCGGCCTACGACAGCCCGGCCGTCCAGCAGCGCACGGTCGACGCACTGAAGATCATCAAGGCGAACAACCCCGGGATCAAGGTGTACATCACCTTCGGCACCGGTCAGAACGGCCCTGACACCAGCCTCATCGGCAAGGCGGCCGCCTCCGGGCTGACCGTCGACAGCTGGACGATCATGCCGTTCAACTTCGGCGGCAACGGCCAGAACATGGGCACCCTCACCGTCCGTGCCGCCGAAGGCCTGAAGACAGCGGTCAAGAACGCCTACGGCTACAGCGACGACCAGGCCTACCGGCACACGGGCATCTCCTCGATGAACGGCGTCACCGACGTCGGCGAGACGATCACCCCCGCCGACTTCCGCACCATCCTCGGCTACGCCCAGCAGCGGCATCTGGCCCGGCTGACCTTCTGGTCCGTCAACCGTGACCGGCCCTGCACCGGAGGCGGCGCCGACACCTGCTCGGGCGTCCCGCAGCAGCCGTGGGAGTTCACCCGGGTCTTCGCGTCCTACAACGGATGACTCCGGCCTCTCGCCGGCGCCTACCCGCCCGCGTGCACGCCCCTCACCCCTTCCCCCCCACAGGAGTAACCGTGCTCCCTTCCAGACGCGATCCGGTTCCACGACGTCGAGGCCGGTCTGCGCACCGTGCGACACGATCCCTGACCGCGGCTCTCGCCTCCGCCGCCGTCGTGTGCTCCGCCCTCCTCGCGCTGCCGTCCTCCCCTGCCGACGCGGCAGTCGCGCCCTCAGCGGCACCGGTGGCCGCTGCCGCGTTGCCCGGCGGCTGGGCCACCGTGGTGAACGCCGGCAGCGGCAAGTGCGTCGACGCCCGTGCCGCGTCGACCGCCAACGGCACCGCGGTGCAGCAGTACACCTGCAACAACACCACGGCACAGCACTGGAGCTTCACACCCACCAGCGACGGCTACGTCCGGATCAACAACCGCAACAACCCCGACCAGGTCGTCGACGTCAGCAACGTGTCCACCGCCGACAACGCCGCCGTGCACCTGTGGGCGTACGGCGGTGGCAACAACCAGCAGTGGCAGGCCGTGGACGATGGCGGTGGCGCGTACCACTTCGTCAACCGGCACAGCGGCAAGTGCCTGGACGTGCCGTCCGCGTCCACCGCCGACAGCGTCCAACTGGTGCAGTACACCTGCAACGGCACGGCCGCCCAGCGGTTCCAGGTGACGCCCACCAGCACGCAGCCCGGTGACGTCGACCTCGGTCCCAACGTGGTGGTCTTCGACCCGTCGATGCCGTCGTCGACCATCCAGAGCCGCTTGAACTCGATCTTCCAGCAGCAGGAGACGAACCAGTTCGGCTCCCAGCGCTACGCGGTGATGTTCAAGCCCGGCACGTACAACAACGACGTCAACGTCGGCTTCTACACCCAGGTCCTGGGACTGGGCCAGTCACCCGACTCGGTGACGATCAACGGCGCGGTCCACGTCGAGGCGGACTGGTTCCCGCCGCAGAACGCCACGCACAACTTCTGGCGCGGAGCCGAGAACCTGTCGGTCAACCCGACGGGCGGCACGGACCGCTGGGCGGTGTCGCAGGCCTCCGGCTACCGGCGGATGCATGTGCGCGGCAATCTCGAGCTGAGCGACGGCGGGTGGTCGAGCGGCGGCTTCATGGCCGACAGCAAGATCGACGGCCAGGTGCGATCCGGCACCCAGCAGCAGTGGCTGACCCGCAACTCCCAGCTCGGCAGCTGGACGGGATCCAACTGGAACATGGTGTTCGTCGGAAGCCAGGGTGTTCCCGGCAACACCTTCCCCAACCCTCCGTACACGACGGTCGACCGGACGCCGACGGTCCGTGAGAAGCCGTTCCTGTACGTCGACAGCGCCGGCGCCTACAGGGTCTTCGTCCCCTCCCTGCGGACCGATTCGACGGCCACGACATGGGCGAGCGGTAACGCCGCGGGGACCTCCCTCGGCATGGACCAGTTCTTCGTGGTCAAGCCGGGCGCCACCGCTGCCCAGCTCAACGCCGCGCTCGCCGAGGGCAAGAACCTGCTGGTCACACCCGGTGTCTACCACCTGAACCAGACGTTGCGCGTGACGCGGCCCGACACGGTGGTGCTGGGCCTCGGTCTCGCCACGTTCATCCCGGACGGCGGTGTCACTGCCATGACGGTCGCCGACGTCGACGGTGTGAAGATCGCCGGCGTTCTCTTCGACGCCGGTACGACCAATTCCTCCACGCTGATGGAGGTCGGCCCGGCCGGATCCTCCGCCTCCCACGCCGCCAACCCGACATCCCTGCACGACGTGTACTTCCGCGTCGGCGGAGCCGCCGTCGGCAAGGCCACCACCAGCCTGGTGGTCAACAGCGACCACGTCATCGGGGACCACATGTGGATCTGGCGCGGCGACCACGGCTCCGGCATCGGGTGGAACACCAACACGGCGGACACCGGTCTGATCGTCAACGGTGACGACGTGACCATGTACGGGCTGTTCGTCGAGCATTACCAGAAGCACCAGACGATCTGGAACGGCAACGGCGGACGCACGTACTTCTACCAGAACGAGATGCCCTACGACCCGCCCAACCAGGCCGCCTGGATGAACGGTTCGACACAGGGCTACGCCGCCTACAAGGTCGCCGACTCCGTGACCAGCCACCAGGCGTACGGGCTCGGAAGCTACTGCTTCTTCAACGTGAACCCGAGCGTCACCGCCGAGCGCGCCTTCGAGGTCCCGAACAACCCGAACGTGCGCTTCCGCAACATGGTGACCGTCTCACTCGGCGGTACGGGCACCATCCGGCATGTGATCAATGACCGGGGCGGCCCCTCCAACCCGTCCACCAACGTGGCCAACCTGGTGAGCTACCCATGAGGCGCCTCGCAGCTCGGCTGCTCATCCTGCTGGCGATGCTGATGGCGACGACCGCTGCCCCGGCACAAGCCGCCCCCGCCGCCCCAGCCTTCAAGGTGATCGCCTTCTACAACGGAACGTGGGACCCGGCGCACATCGACTTCGTCAAGGAGGCCAACGAGTGGTTCCCGCGCGCCGCCGCGGAGAACAACTTCAGCTACACCGCCACCACCAACTGGGAGCTGCTCGCGAACGGAGGCGTGAACGACTACCAGGTGGTGCTGTTCCTCGACGACGCACCGAAGTCCGCCGCCCAGCGTGCCGGCTTCGAACGCTTCATGCGGGCGGGCGGGGCGTGGATGGGCTTCCATGTCTCGGCGTTCACCACGAACGCCGGCGGCTGGCCGTGGTACTACAACCAGTTCCTCGGCAGTGGGAACTTCCGGTCCAACACCTGGGGCCCGACAACCGCGGTGCTCCGCACGGAGAACCCCACGCACCCGGCCGCCGCGGGACTGCCCGCCACGTGGACCTCATCGGTCAGCGAGTGGTACAGCTGGGCCAACGACCTGCGCACCAACCCGTCCATCAAGATCCTTGCGTCGGTCGACCCCGTGAGCTTCCCGCTGGGCACCGACCCCAACCAGTCCTGGTACAGCGGCTACTACCCGATCCTGTGGACCAACAGCCAGTACAAGATGCTCTACGCGAACTTCGGGCACAACGCGATGGACTACGCCTCCGGCACACGCTTGTCCTCCACCTTCGCGAGCCCGGCGCAGAACCGCTTCCTGATCGACGGGCTGAAGTGGCTCGGCGGCGCGGGCGGCACCCCCGTACCGGAGGACCCCATCTCCGAGACCTCGTGGTATTCACTGGTCAACAGTGGCAACGGGTCGTGCGTCGACGCACGGTCCGCCGCCACCGCCAACGGGACACCGGTCCAGCACTACACATGCAACGGCACCGTGGCCCAGCAGTACCAGTTGCGGGCCACGGACAGCGGGTACTACCGGATCGGGGTGCGCAACAGCCCGCAGCAGGTCATCGATGTCACCGATGTGTCGACGGCCGACAACGCCCCGCTGCAACTTTGGTCGTACGGGGGAGGCGCCAACCAGCAGTGGAAGCCCGTACGTGAGGCATCCGGCCGTCATCACTTCGTCGCCCGGCACAGTGGCAAGTGCCTCAGTGTGACGGCGGGCGCGCCGATCGGGACGCCGTTGGTGCAACGTGTCTGTGACGGATCGGGGGCGCAGAGCTTCCAACTGACCCCCCAGTAATAGGCCCCTCCGCGCTTCGACGGCCGGCCCGGGCATCCATCGTCGGATGCCCGGGCTCGCCGCTGCACGGGCCTGGTACTCCAGTGCAGTTTCGTGATCCACCCACTGGACTCGTCGGCGGACCGTCGTCGGTAGTGGCTACGACGCACTGTTGCCCGGTGGCGTCTGCGCAGGCACGACCTGTGCAGCACCCTGGCGGGGGACAGAACCGGCGGGGTGAGCGCGGCAGCGGGCAGGTGGCGGATCTCCGGGACGGTCAAGCCGACCGGGTCGCGGCTGCGGGCGGGGCGGTCCGGATCGGCACACCGCTCCGGAGCCGTGCCGGCAACGACGGCGGCCGGGAGGCCGGGAGGCCGGGAGGCCGGGGCAAGCATGGCGAGCGTGACGTGCCGGTGCCAAGTGTCAGCACCCCACCAACAATCACAACATTGGTAATGGCCCGCGTCGAACTGAGTCTCTGTCGTGATCAACGCGCATGGCCACCAGGATCGGGCACCCTTCAGTCTCTCGTTGCACCGCGCTGAACAGCCTGAAGGCGGCGCAGGCGACGCGTGTCGCAGTTTGGACATGGCGCATTTTTGACACGTGGGAAAGGTGGCAAGATTGGTTTGCCTGGCGGATGATTCCGGTTGGGCGGTGAACCACAGGTGTACGGAGGGGTTTTGCCCATGGCACGGAACCGCCTGACGGCGGCGACATCGACAGGATCAATGCTGATTGCCGAAGGCGTGCCGACCGTGCAGGTCGGCAGTCCCGGTCGGTCTCCGGCGAACCTGTAACGCCGTCGACTGCGCCCGAAAGCGGCGGCGATTCCGTGCCCTGACCCGTCCTTCGCCTGCGACATCGCCGACACCTCCCCGGTCACCGGCTCAACACACGCCGACGAGCGGACACGTGCCGTGCAGAAGGGCGGCCGATTCGGTCGAAGTTCATGTCGAGGCCGGATGCCGTTCGTCTCCTGTGTCCCAGGTGAGACGCCCCGGATCTGTGCGGTCATGACACCCGCTCACAGATGTTGTGTCCAGATGTTGGGATAACAGAAAGGCTGTAAACACCAATGAGACGGATCCGCCTTTGGGCGGTGATATCGATGTCGGCGATGGTGGCGACGAGTGTGATCACGCCCGTCGCCGCCCAGTCCCCGCAGGGGACCGAGGCACGCACGCCGGCACCGCACGACCGCACGAATACCGTACGATTGATCACCGGCGACCTGGTCACCGTCAGCAACGCGCCGAACGGCAGGAAGACGGCCTCGGTGCAGCGCGCACCGGGCCGCGAGAACGTCTTCTTCCAGACCACCGAGAAGGACGGCACCCTCACCGTCCTGCCTTCCGACGCGGCGATGCTGGTCCTCACAAAGCAGCTGGACAAGGGGCTCTTCGACGTCACGGGCCTCATCGCCCAGGGGTACGACGAGGCCCACACCGACGCCCTGCCCCTGATCATGTCCGCGCCCAAGGGCTCGGCACGGTCGGCGGTCAAACGAGCGGACGCACTCGCCGAGTTCCACGAGGGCTCCGGCGAGCCGCGGCAACTGCCGAGCATCGACGCCCAGGCACTGCGCGTCGCCGACGACGACCTGGCCGCCTTCTGGAAGAAGCTCGCACCTGCGGCAGGCGCGTCCGTGGCGAGCGCGGCGGCCGGGACTCCGAAGATCTGGCTGGACCACAAGGTGCGTCCCACGCTGGACCGCAGCACCGCGCAGATCAACGCTCCGGCCGCATGGGCTGCCGGTTACCACGGCAAGGGTGTCAAGGTCGCGGTCCTCGACACCGGCGCCGACCAGAGCCATCCCGACCTCGCAGGTCGCGTGATCGAGGCGAAGAACTTCACCGACAGCGACTCGACCGAGGACCGCCAGGGGCACGGCACGCACGTCGCCGCCACCGTCGCCGGCACTGGCGCCGCCTCGGACGGCCTGCGCAAGGGCGTCGCGCCCGGTGCCGACCTGCTGATCGGCAAGGTGCTCGGAGACAACGGCTCCGGCTCGTTCTCCGGGATCATCGCGGGGATGGAGTGGGCCGCCGCCCAGGACGCCAAGGTCGTCAACATGAGCCTGGGCGCGGACATGGAGACCGACGGCACCGACCCCATGAGCCTGGCGCTCAACGAGATCTCCCGCAGCAGCGGCTCGCTCTTCGTCGTCGCCGCCGGCAACAGCGGCGCGAGGGGCGAGATGACGGTCGGGTCGCCCGGTGCGGCCGACGCCGCCCTCACCGTCGGCGCCGTCGACCGCGACGACTCGTTGGCACCCTTCTCCAGCCGCGGTCCGCGCCTCGGCGACAAGGCGGCCAAGCCGGACATCACGGCTCCGGGCGTCGGGATCGTCGCCGCGCGCGCTACCGGTACGCAACTGGGCGCCCCGGTCGGCGACCAGTACGTCCAGTTGAGCGGTACCTCCATGGCCACGCCTCACGTGGCCGGTGCGGCGGCGCTGCTCGCCGGGCAGCACCCGGACTGGAGTGCGCAGCAGCTCAAGGACGCGCTGATCAGCACGTCCCGTACGGTGTCCGGCCAGAAGCCGACCGAGCAGGGCGGCGGCCGCGTCGACGTCAAGGCGGCGTTCTCCGCCCCCGTCACCGCCAGCGGCACGATCATCCTGGGCCCGTTCGACAGGGACGGATCCCCGGTGGAGCGGGCCGGCGTCGTCCGCTACACCAACCACTCCGACGACGAGGTCTCGCTGAGTCTGCGCGCCGCACTGGCCACCAAGAGCGGCAGAGAGCTCCCCGCGCAGGCGCTGACGCTGGGCGCGGACACGGTCCGGGTCGCCCCGGGGGCGACCGCGGAGGTTCCGGTCGGCATCGACCCCGCGAAGGCGGGCCGCGGCTCCTACTACGGCTACGTCACCGCCACGTCCGCCGACGGTGTGTCGATCCACACCACCGTCAGCCTGTGGGTGCGTGCCCCGATGCACAAGCTCGCCGTCGAGGTCCACGACCCGGCCGGCGACCCCCTGTACTGGGGCGTGTGGCAGGTCTTCGGAGGGGACACGGACGTCCGGTTCGCCAGCTTCAGCCCTCTGGTCGCCGAGGTCGAGGAGGGCACATACCAGGTCGCCGGCACGTCGGAGCAACGGACCGCCACCGGCGTGCGGCTCTTCCAGGTCGTGGAGCCCGAGGTGAAGGTCACCAAGGACATGACCGTGACCCTGGACGCGCGTGAGGCCGAACTGGTGCGTGTGCAGACGCCCAAGCCCGCCGTGCGGCGCAATGACCTGTCGTACTCGCTGTACCGGAAGATCGACGAGACGCCACAGGACCTGACCATCAATTACGCGGGCGGCGCCGAGGCGGTGGACCTGTACGTGACCCCCACAGACAAGGTCACCGAGGGCGAGTTCGAGTTCAACACCCGCTGGGAGATGACGGCGCCTCGGATCAGGACCGAGGTCCGCGGCGCGGACATCGACCTGACGCCTTACTACATCCATGGGTCCATCCCGTTCGACTCCGAGGGGGAGCGGCTCACCGCCGTGGACGTGGGTACCAGGGAGAACCTGGACCTGCGGCCCAGCACCGTGCGGGGCAAGCTCGCCGTGATCCGCGACGAGGCCACGGAGAACGTTTTCGAGCTCGCGGAGACGGCTGCGAAGTCGGGCGCCAAGGGCGTCATGTTCGTCCTGCCCGAGTGGAGGACGGCCTGGACCGAATGGGAGCCGTGGGACTTCCGCTCCGCCATTCCCGTATTCCAGGTGGGGAGCGCGGCCGGCGGCGCGGAGCTGCTGCAGTACATGAAGAACCGCCAGGCCGTCGTCGACATCTCCGGGACGGTCGAGAGCCCGTACCTGTACGACATCAGGGCGATCTGGCCGCACCAGATCCCGCAGGACCCGACGTACACCGTCTCGGACCGCAACACCGCGCAGGTGAAGGCGTCCTACACGGACAACGGCGCACTGGACTGGACCGGCGAACAGCGCTTCGGCTGGCGTCCCCACCAGATGTACAGCTGGGAGACCTCTCGCTGGGTGCCGACGGGTAAGACACGCACCGAGTACGTCACCTCCGGGGACACGGAGTGGATGCACTACGTCAATTTCATGACCGCCGAGTACGCGGACTATCCGATGACGTCGGGCCTGCGGGACGCCCCCCGCACCTTCGGGGCGGGCGAGAAGGTGAAGGAGGAGTGGTACAAGGCAGTGGTGCGGCCGTCCATCCCGCGCGGCTGGAGCCGTCCCTCCGTCCGCAACGGTGACGTCCTTCGCCTGGCGATCCCGGAGTACACCGACGCGGTGGCCGGCCACTGGGGCCGCCAGCAGGCCCCCTCGCCGTGGGGAGTCCGGACGCCCGGAACGATGGACATTCCGACCTACCCCCAGGGTGACACCGTGACGGCCGTCCTCCACCGCGACGGCAAGAAGGTCGGCGAGGCCGCAGCCGCCTGGGGGAACTTTCATGTCCCTGCCGGGAAGGCCGACTACCGCCTGGACCTGACGACCGAGCGTAAGACCGAGTACTGGCAGACCGGTACGAAGACCGCCACGTCCTGGACGTTCCGTTCGGACACCGCGGCGAAGGACACGCTGCTGCCCCTGCTCCAGGTCGACTACGGGGTCCCTGCTGACCTGTGGAACACCGTCGGCGGCGGGAAGCGTCACGACCTCGACCTGACGGTGCGGCACCAGGACGGGCTCGCCGCCCCCGCCGGGACCAAGCTCAAGGTCGAGGCGTCCTTCGACGACGGCAAGACCTGGAAGGGACAGGTCCGGATCAAGGACCGCGGCCACAACAGGTTCACCGCCACCATCGAGCGGCCGGGCGACCACCAGCAGGGCGCGTACGTGACCCTGCGGGTCACGGCCTCCGACAAGGCGGGCAACACGGTCACGCAGACCGTGGAGCGGGCCTACCTGCTCGGCAAGTGAGCAAGCGCCTCCGCGGGAACCCCGCGGAGGCGCCGGCCGGACCATCGCGGCGGGGGGGGGGGGGGGGGCCCCCCCCCCCCCCCCCCCCCGCGCCCCGGCCCCCCCCCCCCCCCCCCCCCCCCCCCCCC
>NZ_JBEOXF010000091.1:0-22803 GCF_040296405.1 Streptomyces sp. NPDC002133
ATCGACCGTCAGGTCATCCGCGAAATGCCGATCACCGGTGGCATCCGGCACGTACTTCACACAGACAACGATCCTCAAGCTCACGCCGGCTCTCCCTGATGACTGAACGGTTCCACGACTGCGTATGGCTCGCGCATCCGATATTATGGCACTCAGTACCCCGAGTAAAGGTACGGAGTGCCAAAATGGCTCTCCGGTGTTACGGTCCCGGCATGACTGAGGTGCGCAAACGCCGCAAGGCGGCGGTCGGGGACGTCGCTGCCGATCCCGCGAAGGTGCCCATGCGGGAGGTTCTCGCCGAGGCTGCGTTCCAGCTCTTCCTTGAACGCGGGTTCGAGCAGACCACCGTGGACGACATCGTGGCCAGGGCGGGTGTCGGGCGCCGCTCGTTCTTCCGCTACTTCCCCTCCAAGGAGGACGCGGTCTTCCCCGACCACGACCGCTGTCTGGCCGACATGACCGCCTACCTGGACGCGGCCGAGGACGAGGACCCGGTGGCCGCTGTGTGCGACGCGGCACGGCTGGTCCTGCGCATGTACGCAGCCAATCCCGAGTTCTCGGTGCAGCGCTACCGTCTCACGCGCGAAGTGCCCGGTCTGCGCACCTATGAACTCTCCGTCGTGCGCCGCTACGAGCGGACGCTGGCCGGCTACCTCCGCGCCCGCTACGCGGGGACCCCCGACGGCGGCCTGCGGGCCGAGGTGATCGCCGCCGCCGTGGTCGCTGCCCACAACAACGGCTTGCGGACCTGGTTGCGGTCGGGTGGTGCGGATGACCCCGAGGCCGCGGTGGACCATGCCCTCGGGCTCGTCCGTGAGGTCTGGGGGAGTGGTGCGGGGGGTGCGGGCGGTGTGCGCGGGCAGGCGCCCGCACCGGTGTCCGAGCAGGCTGCCGCCGAGGGCGAGGTGATCGTGATCGTCGCCCCGAAGGGCGCTCCCATGTGGCGCGTGGTGCAGAGCATCGAGTCGGCCCTCGGCGAAGGGTGACCGACCTCATCGGCACTCAGTACCTTTACGGGGTGGCACTCAGTGCCCTATGGTGCGTGCGTCGACGCAAGGGCGCGGCGCGTACGGGCCGAGTGCAGGGAGTCGAGACGTGTCCCAGACAGCAGGCGCGGCTGCGCCGACGGCGCAGCGGCAGGCCGGTCTGATCTTTCAGCGGTGTCGTTGGTGCGGTACCGCATCCTTCAGGCGGCTCCTGTGCCCCGTATGTGCATCCAGCGACCTCGAGTCGGAGGAGAGCCTGAGCGAGGGCGTGGTCGTCGAATCGACCGTGGTGCACCGCTACACCAAGGTCGCGCGCAATGAGTCGCTCGTGCGGTTCCCGGAAGGATTCACGTTCCGCTGCCGAGTGATCGGCACCGAACCGCACCGCGTCTGGGTGGGTGCCCGGGTGCGCCTCGCGGCCGGCAGCAACCCGGAGTCCGGAGAGGTTCTCCTCGAGGTCTGCGACACCGGCGGCCGCACCGACTGGTACTGACGGCAACCACCGGCCGCCGCACAGGGGCTTCTGACGCTCCGTCATGAGATCGTACGGGGATGGCGTCGTCATCACCGGCACTGGACGGCCGCGCGGCCCTGGTCACCGGAGCCTCGCGCGGTATAGGTCTCGCCACGGCGCAGGCCCTGGGCGAAGCGGGCGCGATGGTCTGCGTCACCGCACGCGACCCCGAGGGAGTGGCCGCGGCGGTCGACCGGCTCGCCGCCACCGGGATCCGGGCAGCCGGGTGCGCCGGCTCGGTCGCGGACCCGGCGCATTTGGAGGCGTGCACGCAACTCGCGGTACGGGAGTTCGGCCGGCTCGACATCCTCGTCAACAATGCCGCGACCAACGCCCCGTTCGGCCCGCTCATGGATGCCGACCCCACGGCCTGGCGCGACGCCTTCACCGTCAACGTGGAGGCGCCGTTGCGCCTGAGCCAGCTCGCCTGGAGGGCGTGGATGGGGGAGCACGGCGGCGCGGTCGTCAACATCTGCACCGAGGGCACGCACGGTGTGGGCCCGAACGTCGGGGCGTACGGCACGAGCAAGGCGGCCCTGCTGCACCTCACCCGCCAGCTCGCGGGTGAACTCGCCCCCGGCGTACGCGTGAACGCGGTCTCACCAGGGCTCGTGCGCACCGAGATGGCGCGATTCGTCTGGGAACAGGCGGAGGAGCGGGTCGCCCGGAGCCTGCCGCTGGCGCGGATCGGCGAACCCGAGGACGTGGCGCGCGCGGTGCTGTGGCTGGTCTCCGACGCGGCGGAGTGGGTCACGGGAACGGATCTGGTCGTCGACGGCGGGACGAGGGTGCGCGCGGCCGGCCGGGCCGGCTCCGGGGCGCACTCGTATGCCGTGCACGACGTTCTGGCGAGCTCCAACGGACGCCGGAGTGCTCATCCTCCGGCACCGGTCGAGCCGGACACGGGCGAGGGCGCCGAGGGGGGCGCGGCCGCGGAGAGGTGAACCCCACCCGGACACCTGCGCAAGGCGGCCGTTCGGCCCCCGCGTATGACGCCGTCCACCTGGACGGGTGCCCAGCCCCCGAGCGGGCGGCTTCCCTGACGGTCGGTCACCCGGACCAGCGCCTCGGCAGGCCGGGCCGTGCCCGTCCTGGGAAGCGGATCATCGTCCCGGGCACGAGCGGGACGTCGGCAACCTCCCCGCAGTCTGCGCCGTGCGCACCGCACGCGGCATGGCCGAGACCGAGGACGAAGCGCTCGCCGCCGTGGGCATGCGGCGTGAAGGCGCTCCACGCCCCGGCGGCACCGAGTTCGACGGTCGCGTTGAAGGCCGCTCGGGCGAGACGGAGGCGTCGCCGGCCAGGCCCTGGGCGAACCGGCCGTCGTCGATGAAGCGGGGGAAGTCCCCGTCGGGCTCGACCGTCCGGTCATCGTGCCGGCCGGCGAGGACGATGTCGCCGTCGGGCAGGACGCATTACAGCTCGACGCCTCCCCGCAGCCGCCGGCCGGCCGCCGCGGCCCCTGGAGGCCCCTGTACCGGGCACGGCCGGAGTGTCGCCACGCGGCCTGCCGGACACCGAGCCTCCGTCAATGCCGGAGAACCCTCTTGCGCACATGGCGCCCGGGCGCACCGATGTGACCGGCATCACTGCGACGCGTGCTACGCAGGCCGCGGCAGCCGGATGTACCTTCCCCGTCAATGACCGAGGATCTTGTGTACGCCGGAGTCGCAGGGCAGGCCGCCGCCGTCCGGGCCGGTGACATCTCTGCACGTGAACTCACCCGACTGCTGCTCGCCCGCATCGAGGAGCACGACGGGATCCTCAACGCGTTCACCGTGACGATGGCGGAGGAGGCGCTGGCCGAGGCCGCTCGCCGGGATGCCACCCCGCGGGACGAGCGCGGCCCGCTGCACGGAGTGCCCGTCGCCATCAAGGAGGAGAACGACGTCGAGGGGCACGTGACGACCTTCGGCACCGCGGCGAACACCCGCCCCGCGGCCGCGGACAGCGAAGTGGTGCGCCGGCTGCGCGCCGCGGGCGCGGTCGTCATCGGCAAGACGAACATGCCGGAGTTCGGGCTGTTTCCGTTCACCGAGTCCTCGGCGTGCGGCACGACCCTCAACCCGTGGTCGCTCGACCACTCGCCCGGCGGTTCCAGCGGTGGCTCCGCAGCCGCGGTCGCGGCCGGCCTGGTCCCGGCCGCCATCGGCGGAGACGGCGGCGGCTCGATCCGGATCCCGGCCGCCTGCTGCGGCCTGTTCGGGCTGAAGCCCACCCGCGGCCGCGTCAGCACCGCCCCGCACCCCCACCTCTGGTGGGGCCTCGGCGTCATCGGTCCGCTGACGCGCTCGGTGCTGGACTCCGCCCTCGTGTACGACGCGATCCGCGGCTCCACGGCCGGCGACATGTTCCGGGCCGCCGAGCCGGCCACCTCGTTCACCACGGCCGCGGCCACCGAGCCCCGGCGGCTGAGGATCGGCTGGTCCACCAAGCCGGTCGCCCGGGGAGTGAAGCCGTCGGCCGAGGTGGTGCGCGCCGTCACGGAGACGGCGGCGCTGCTTGCCGAGCTGGGCCATCACGTCGAGGAGATCGACCCCCGCTACCCGGACCCGACAGCGGCGTTCGTCTCCCAGTGGTTCGCCGGTCTGCGCACCGAGGCCTTCGCGACGGACGACTACGGGCGGCTCGAGCGGCGGACGCGCGAGACCGTCCGCCTCGGTACCTGGGCCCGTCCCGGGGTCACCCGCTGGGCCATCGCCCGGGGAGAGAAGATCGGCGCGAAGGCGAACCGGGTCTTCGAGCGGATCGACGTGCTGCTCACTCCGACGATCGCCGGTGTCCCGCCCAGGACCGGCCAGTTGACGGGCACCGGAACGATCCGGGCCGTACTGCGTGCGATGCCGATGATCGCGTACTGCGCACTCTGGAACGTCACCGGCAACCCCGCGGCCTCGGTCCCGGCCGGGCTCACCGGTGCAGGCCTGCCCCTCGCCGTACAGCTTGTCGGCCGGCGCGACGACGAGACGACGCTGCTGTCACTGGCGGCCCAACTGGAGTCGGCACGGCCCTGGGCCGGACGGACACCGGCGAGATTCCGCGCATAGAGGGCCCACGCCCCCGTCTCCCTTGCCCGCCCGCCCCGGTCGCCCACGGCGCCGGCTCCCGCCCCGCGCGACGGCAGGGGCCCCGACCACGTGCACTGCGAGTTCTGTATCAACTCCCCGTGAGAAGTGCCGTGACCATGGTCGTGCCGGCGGGGGCGCCGACCAGCGTGCCGAGCCCGGTCCGCTCGACGGACACCGACGCGGGCGACCCCTCACCGCGCTCCGCCTCCGTGCCCACCAGCAGCACCCGCCACGGACCGGGTGCTCCCTCCGCCTCGACGGTGACGACGTCACCCTCCCGGCGCGTGCGGAAGACCGCGACCGTGGGGGCCTTCGCCGAGCCGGAGCCGTCCGGGGCCGGGATCCGCGTCACCGCCGTTACACCGTCGACCGGTGCGTGGACGCGCAGCGTCACCCCGTGCGCCCAGTCGTAGACCGCCTCGTCGTCGCTGTCCCCGAACGGGATCACGGAGCCGGGGCGGGCGAGCAGCGGCAGGCTGTCGTAGCCGTACCGCTCACGCCGCCAGCCGGGTCCCTGGATCCGCTCGCCCGACAGCAGATGGGTCCATGCGCCGTCGGGCACGTAGTACTCGACCTCGCCGTCCGCGGAGAAGACGGGCGCCACGAGCAGGTCGTCGCCGAGCATGTACTGCCGGTCGAGTGTGTGGCAGGCGGGGTCGTCCGGGAACTCGATGACCATCGCGCGCATCACGGGTGTGCCGCGCTCGGCCGCCTGCTGTGCCGCGCGGAACAGGTACGGCATGAGCCGGTGCTTGAGGCGGGTGAAGTCGCGGGTGACCGCCACCGCCTCGTCGTCGTAGTCCCACGGCACACGGTACGACTTGCTGCCGTGCAGCCGGCTGTGCGAGGAGAGCAGGCCGAACTGCACCCACCGCTTGAACACCTCGGGAGTCGGCGTGCCCTCGAAGCCGCCGATGTCGTGGCTCCAGAAGCCGAAGCCGGACAGGCCGAGCGACAGGCCGCCGCGCAGCGACTCGGCCATCGCGCCGAAGTGGGACTCGCAGTCGCCGCCCCAGTGCACCGGGAACTGCTGGCCGCCGGCCGTCGCCGACCGGGCGAAGAGCACCGCATCGCCGGCGCCCCGGGCCTCGGTCAGCACGTCGAAGACCGTCTCGTTGTAGAGCTGTGTGTAGTAGTTGTGCATCCGCTCCGGGTCGGATCCGTCGTGCCAGACCACGTCGGTGGGGATGCGCTCACCGAAGTCGGTCTTGAAGCAGTCGACGCCCTGCGCGGTGAGCGCCCGCAGCTTGCCCGCGTACCACTCCCGGGCGTCCGGGTTGGTGAAGTCGACCAGCGCCATGCCCGCCTGCCACAGGTCCCACTGCCACACGTCGCCGTTGGCCCTGCGCACCAGGTAGCCGAGCCGTTTGGCCTCCGCGAACAGTGCCGACTTCTGGGCGATGTAGGGGTTGATCCACACCGAGACCCGCAGCCCGTGCTCTTCCTTGAGGCGCCGCAGCATGCCCTCCGGGTCGGGGAAGACGTCCGGGTCCCAGGTGAAGTCGCACCACTGGTACTCGCGCATCCAGAAGCAGTCGAAGTGGAAGACGCCCAGCGGGATGTCCCGCTCGGCCATGCCGCGCACGAACCGGTTCACCGTCTCCTCGTCGTAGGAGGTGGTGAAGGAGGTCGACAGCCACAGGCCGAACGACCAGGCGGGCGGCAGTGCCGGGCGGCCGGTCAGGGCGGTGTAGCGGTCAAGGATGTCCTTGGGCGTCGGACCGTGGATGACGAAGTACTCCAGCGACTGGTCCTCGACGCTGAACTGCACCCGCCCGACGGCCTCGGAGCCGATCTCGTAGCTGACCTTGCCGGGGTGGTTGACGAAGACGCCGTAGCCCCGGTTGGTGAGGTGGAAGGGGACGTTCTTGTACGCCTGCTCGCTGGCGGTGCCGCCGTCGGCCTGCCAGATGTCGACGGTCTGGCCGTTCCTGGTGAACGGGGTGAAGCGCTCGCCGAGCCCGTACACCAGCTCGCCGACACCGAGGGTGAGCTGCGCCAGCGAGTGGTGGCTCCCGTCGTCGGTGAGGGCGAAGCCGGTGCCGCGGGCCTCCGCCGAGGTGAGGACCCGTCCGTCGGCGGTGAAGTCCAGCCGCCAGGGGGCCGCGGTGTCCACGCGCAGGGAAAGCTCCCCCGCGGTCAGCTCGAGCAGCGAGCCGTCCCGGGTGACCTTGGCGGTGTGGCCGGGCTCGGCGCGCAGCGCGAACTCCGGGCCGCGTTCGGCGGCGCCCGCGTGATGGGTGGAGCGGACACCGATCACGCCTTCGGCGGGCGACCAGCATTCGACGGTCAGCAGCGGGCTGTTGAGTGTGTGGCCGCGGTCCGTCACGTGGCGCACCGGGGCGTGGAGCGTGAGCCGGTCGTTGTCGACGCGCGCGTCGGCGACCTCGGCCGCGTACGAGGCCTGGACGCCCTCGCGCATCAGCCAGTAGCCGTCGGTGAACTTCATCGGGGGTCCTTACCGGGGGTTGTACGAGTGCCCGGGGTCCGGGGCTGGGCGTGGGTGCGGGCGCGGTGGGCGGCGATCAGCTCGCGATACCAGTGGTAGCTGTCCTTGGGGGTGCGCTGCTGGGTGGCGTAGTCGACCCGGACGATGCCGAAGCGCTGGTCGTAGCCGCGGGCCCACTCGAAGTTGTCCAGCAGCGACCACACGTAGTAGCCGCGGACGTCGACACCGGCGCGGACGGCGGCGGCGAGGGCGTCCAGATGGCTGCGGAGGTAGTCGATCCGGTCGGTGTCGTGGATCCGGCCGTCGGCCTCGACCGTGTCGGCCTCCGCCGAGCCGTTCTCGGTGATCAGCATCGGCGGCAGGGCGGGATAGCGCTTGGCGAGGTCGACCAGCAGGTCGGTGAAGGTGTGCGGGACGACGGGCCAGCCCATGGTGGTGTGCCGGACGTCGTCGCGCCACGACTCCTCCGCCCGGATGTCGACCGCCGTGCGGGTCGCCGGGTGCGGGTCGTGGTACGGGGCGTCGGCGACGGTGATCGGCCGGTAGTAGTTGATGCCGACGAAGTCGAGAGGGGCGGCGACGAGGGCGACGTCGCCCTCGCGGCGGTAGGAGCCGTCGGCGAGTTCGCCCCAGGTCCCGGCCTCGTGCTCCGGGTAGCGCCCGGCGAACAGCGGCTCGAACCAGACGTCGTTGTGCAGCGTCTCGGCACGGCGTACGGCGGCGAGGTCGGCCGGGGAGTCGGTGGCCGGCAGCAGCCGGTCGGGGTTGAGCGTGATCCCGACCTCTCGGGCGCCCGCTGCGCGCAGCGCGCGCACGGCCAGGCCGTGGCCGACGAGCAGATGATGGGCGGCGGCGAGCGCGCCGCGGCCCTCGCGGGCGCCCGGCGCGTGGGCGCCCGCCGCGTAGCCGACGAAGGCGCTGCAGAACGGCTCGTTCAGGGTCATCCAGCGGTCCACTCGGTCGGCGAGCCGGTCGGCGACCAGGGCGGCGTACTCGCCGAAGCGCTCCGCCGTCTCGCGCACCCGCCAGCCACCCCGGTCCTCCAGTGCCTGGGGCAGGTCCCAGTGGTAGAGGGTGGCGGCGGGGGAGATGCCGGAAGCCAGCAGTTCGTCGACGAGACGGTCGTAGAAGTCGAGCCCCGCAGCGTTGGCCGGGCCCGTTCCCTCCGGCTGGATGCGCGGCCAGGCGACCGAGAAGCGGTAGCTGTCGACGCCCAGGTCGCCCAGCAGGGCGACGTCCTCGCGGTAGCGGTGGTAGTGGTCGCAGGCGATGTCGCCGGTGGCACCGCCGGCGACCCGTCCGGGCTCGCGGCTGTAGGTGTCCCAGATCGACGGGCCCCGGCCGTCCTCGTCGTACGCGCCCTCGATCTGGTAACTGGCGGTGGCGGTACCGAAGAGGAAGCCGTCGGGGAACTCGGGGAACTCGGTGGATGCGGGGGACTCGGGAAGACTCATGAGACGGCCTTACTTGATCGATCCGCCGGTGATCCCGGCGGCGATGTACTTCTGGGCGACGACCAGCAGGATCGCGGCCGGTACGGCGGAGAGCACGGCGGTCGCCATGACCGCGCCCCAGTCGCTGACGTGCGCACCGACGAACTGGTAGATGCCCAGCGTGATCGGTTTGACGTCGTCCGTGGTGTTGAGCGTGAGAGCGAACAGGAAGTCCGACCAGGCGAAGAGGAAGGTGAACAGACCCGCCGTGATCAGCGCGTTGCGGCTCATCGGCAGCACGATCCGCACGAACGCGGTGAACCGGTTCGCCCCGTCCACCATGGCCGCCTCCACGACCTCGGTGGGGATGGAGACCATGAACGCCCGCAGCAGCACGATCGAGAACGGCAGCCCGAGCGAGGCGTCCGCGAGGATCAGACCGAGATACGAGTTGACCAGGCCGAGCTCCGCGTACGCGCTGTACATGGCGTTGGCGATCACGATGCCCGGCACCATCTGCGTGATGAGCGTCGTGAAGACGATGCTCTGACCGCCGCGCAGCCCGAACTGGGCCAGGCCGTACGCGGCGGGCGCGGCCAGTGCGAGACAGACGACGACGGCGCCGAGGGCGACGGCGAGGCTGGTGAGCAGCGAGCCGCCCTGGGTGCTGATCGCGGTCTCGAAGTTCTTCAGGCTCGGCGAGGAGGGGAACCACTCGGTGGCCGCGACGCTCGACTCGGGCTGGAGGGCGGTGTTGAGCATCCAGTACACCGGGAAGAGCAGGACGGCGAGGATCAGCAGCGCCGCGGTGGTGTTCCACGCCGACAGCAGGCGCACGCGGCCGGAGGGCCGGCTCACCGGGGCACTGTGCGATGCGTTGACGGATCGGTTCATCGTCGGTCACTTCCCCTTGCCGAAGTCGGCGCGGTTGGCCCGCAGGTACAACACGGCGAAGACCGCGCTGATGAGGATCAGGACATTGCCCACGACGGCGCCCTGGCCGAAGTCGAGCTGGAGGAAGGACAGCTGGTACGAGACCGTGCCCAGGGTCTGTGTGGAGTCGGCGGGCCCACCGGAGGTGAGCGCCAGGATCAGGTCGAGGATCTTCACCGTCGACATGAAGCCCAGCACCAGCACGACGGTGATCACCGGGCGGAGCATCGGCAGCGTGATGCTGCGGAACGTGCGCCACGGGCCGGAGCCGTCCAGCGACGCGGCCTCGTACAGTTCGCGCGGGATCTCCTGGAGACCGCCGTAGAGGATCACCATGTTGAACGGGATGCCGATCCAGATGTTGACCAGGATCGCCGACGTCAGCGCCACGCCCGGGCTGCTGAGCCACGGCACGCCGTCCGCAGACACGAGCCCGAGGGCGTGCAGCACGGTGTTGAGCATCCCGTGCTCCTGGTCCAGGATGCGGCGCCACACGATGGCGGAGACCACCATGGGCACGAGCCAGGGCAGCAGCAGGACGGCGCGGATGGGCCCGGAGAGCCGGAAGCGGCGGGAGAAGAAGACCGCGAGCCCGAGACCGATGGTGAACTGGCCGAGCAGTGAGCCGGCGGTGAAGAGGGCCGTGTGCCACACGGCGTCGGTGAACAGCTCGTTGGCGAACACGGCGCGCCAGTTGTCGAGGCCGTTGAACGGAGCCTCGCCGGTGAAGTACGTCTTCGGCGTGTAGTGCTGGAAGCTCATCACGAAGTTGCGGATGAGCGGGTAGCCGAAGAAGAGTGCCATGTAGGTGAGCGCGGGTACGACGAAGGCCCAGCGCAGCAGAGCGTGCCGACGCCTCCGGTCAGCGGTGGCCCGCGCTTCGGTGGTGCCCTTGGCGGGCGCGACAGAGGTGATGGTGGTCATGGCCTCTTCCTCACTTCCCCGCCGTGGCCTGCTGCTGGGCCCGGCTCATGGCGTCCTGCGGGCTGGTGCGCCCGGTCAGTACGGACTGGAAGGCGCCGGCGAGCGCGTCACCGACGACGGGCCATCCGGTGCCGACCTTCGCGGTACGGGAGCGGGCCGTGGTGACCAGCTCGGCGAAGGCGGCGAGCTTCGGGTTCTGGACGGCGTAGGCCTCCGCCGCCGCGGCGCGCGTGGGCACGTTGTTGACCGACTCGCCCCACTGGAGCTGGTTCTCCTGCGAGTTGAGGCAGTTGAGCAGCTTGCCGGCGTTCTTCTCACGGGCCCGGTCGTCGTTCTTCGGCACGGCCATCACGGTGCCGCCGATCGGCGGGACGGCGGGCTCACCGGCCTCGGGCACCGGGATGCTCGCGACCGCCCAGTCGACGTTCTTCTGCGCGCTGAGGACCGGCACCTGCCAGGGGCCGTTGATCATCATGGCGGCGCGGCCTGCGACGAACTGGTCGTTGACGTCCTGCTGGTTCCAGTTGACGACCGACTTCGACGCGGAGCCGTCCGCGAGCAGGTCCTTCCAGAACTGGAGGGCGGCCTCGCCCTTGCCGTTGTCGAGCTTCGCCTCGTCACCGCCGGCGGACCAGAAGAAGGGCAGGAACTGGTAGACACCGTCGGCGTTGGGGGAGGCGCTGAACGCCATCCCGTAGGTGTCCCCGGAGGTCAGCTTCTTCGCGGCGGCCCGCAGCTCCTCCCAGGTGGTGGGCGGGGTGATGCCCGCCTCCTTCAGGAGCTCGGTGTTGTAGATCAGCGCGAGGGAGTTGACCGAGCGTGCGATGCCGTACTGGGTACCCCCGTACGAGCCGAGGGAGGTGGCGCTCGCGGAGAACCCGGCGGTGTCGACGCCGGCCTCCTTCAGCGGCCGCAGGCCCTCGGTCTGCGCGAACTGCGGCAGCTCCGAGCCGTCGAGCTCCAGGATGTCGGTGAGCGAGTCGGACGACGCCATCCGCAGCGCCTTCGAGGCGACCTGGTCGGCGGGGACGCTGATCTGCTCGACCTTCAGGCCGAGCGGCTTGGCGCAGCGGTCGAAGAACCGTTGGTTGGCGGTGTGCTCGGCGGTGTCGGTGGCCGAGTTCAGGACCGTGACGGTGCCGGGATCGGGCTCGGCGGCGCAGCCGGCCAGCCCCAGCGCAAGGGTGCTGCAGGCGAGTGCGGCGCCCAGCGCGGGGACGGGAACGCGTAGGTGTCTGCGTCCTGAGGGGGACGGCATGATGGGTTCTCCATTACATGTTCGGCTCTGGACATGCTGTGGTCTGGGGCGCTGCTGGTAACGCCGATGGTTCGGGAGAGCCCGTGGCTTCCGGGCTCAGCCGCGCGTCGGTGGGCCGATGCCGGGCCCGTCGGCCATCCGGGGCTGGATCAGGTGGTGCGGCGTGCCGGACCCGTTGGCCGGACCCGGGAGCGTCGCCGGCGCGCTCGAGCCGGTCTCGATCGCCTGGACGGCCAGTCGGGCCACGGCCGTCGACATCTCCGCGACGGGCAGGTCGATGCGCGGCAGGTGACGGATGCCCATCTCGTCCGGGAGGCTGCCGACGAGCACGACGGCCAGATCATCGGGCACGCGGAGCCCGGCCCTGGACACGGCGTCCAGCAGGTGTGGGAGCAGGATCAGGTGCTGGACGACCAGCGCCGTCGGCGCGGGCCGCTCGGTCAGCGCCTCGTGCAGCCGCCGCCCGAGAGCGTCCGGGTCGCGGTGGGACACGAGCACCCGTACCTCGGCCCCGGTCTCCGCGGTGGCACGCCGGGCGCCGTCGAGGCCGCGCAGCGCATAGCCGCGGCGGGCGGCGATCTCGTGCTCGGCCGAGGACAGGAAGACGATCCGGCGGTGGCCCGCAGCGGCGGTCTCGCGCACGGCCAGGGCGACGGCGGCCTCCCAGTCGAGGTCGGTCCAGGGCAGCGCCGCGTGGTCGTCGTGGCCGAGCAGCGCCGCGGGGAAGCCCAGTTCGCGCAGGACCTCGATACGGGGGTCGCGGTCCTCGACCGCCATCAGCACCGTCGCGTCCGCGAGCCCGCTGCGGGCCACGCGGCGCAGCCCACCGACGCCGTCCAGGTCGGTCATGAGCAGCACGTCGTAGCCGTGACCGCGCGCGGCGTCGGTGACGTCGATGGCGAACCGGCCGTCGATCGCCCGGTACTCGCCGGGCACGCGCGGCACCGCCAGCGCGAGTACCCGGGTGCGGGAGCTGCGCAGGGTGCGGGCGCTGGCGCGTGGGTGGTAGCCGAGTTCGTCGATCGCCGACTGGACCGCGCGACGGGTGTCCTCGGAGATCTTGCGGGAGCCGCTCAGGACATACGAGACGGTGCTGGGCGCCACGCCTGCCCGCTCGGCGACGTCCTTGATCGTGGCCATGCCCACCTGCCCGTTGCTCTGCTCGTCCGGCGCGGTCCAGTCCGACCGGGTCCGTCGATCTGTCGAACTCATCGAATCGATTCGATGAACGGCGCGACGATAAGCAGAGAGGGGCCGCCAGGGCAATACCCTGAGCGGCCCTCGGTCTTCCACTACGGGGCGATATGAGGCGTTATCGTCCGAATTGCGTGCTGACGGTTGGTGACCTGAGTCAGGGTTCGCTTGCCGTGGGCGGCGACTGCGACGTGGATCTCGTCGGCGGTTTCGTCCGGACGAAGGGCCGGGACGATTCCGCCGGGCGGAGCATCCGGGTGCTGCCCGCGTCCGAAGTGGACTTCGCGGCGGCGCGGGGCCGTGGAGGCGCGGCGGACACCACCTGATCTGCGAAGGCCAGGACCGGCGCCGAGGGTCGTCACGGCTGCGGCCACAGCAGATCCCATGTGACCTGGCCGCCGAGGTCAACTATCGTCAACCTGATTTCTGGCGGGAGCCCCGGCCAGGACGAGGACCACGACGTGGAGGATGGTTTTGCGCTACCGCGAGCTGGGACGCAGTGGATTGTCGGTGTCCGAGGTCGGTTACGGCGCGTGGGGCATCGGTGCGTCCAGTTGGGTGGGTGCCACGGAGGACGAATCCGTACGCGCCCTGCACCGTGCCATCGACCTTGGTGTGAACTTCATCGATACCGCCCGCGGCTACGGCGAGAGCGAGCGGATCGTCGGCCGGGTCGTCCGCGAGCGGGCCGGCGACGAGGTTCTCGTCGCGACCAAAGTGCCACCGAAGAACGGTGTTTGGCCGGCGCCCGACGGCTTGGACCCTGCTGAGACCTTCCCCGGCGCGCACATCCGCGAAAGCCTGGAGACCAGTCTGCGCGCCGGCGGCCTGGACCACTTCGACGTATTGCAGTTCCATGTCTGGAGCGATGACTGGGTCGGCCGTGGCGACTGGCTGGAGACGATCGCCGAGCTGAAGGAGGAGGGAAAGATCCGCCTGTTCGGTGTCTCCATCAACGACCACCAGCCCGACAACGCGCTCGCACTCGTCCGTAGCGGCGCCGTGGACAGCGTTCAGGTCATCTACAACATCTTCGACCAGGCACCCGCCGACACACTGCTGCCGGCCTGTGCGGAGCATGGCGTCGGTGTCATCGTGCGGGTGGCGCTGGACGAGGGCGGCCTCACCGGTCGGATCACCGCCGACACGACGTTCCCCGAGGGCGACTGGCGCAATCGCTACTTCCGCGGTGATCGCCCGGCGCAGGTCGAACAGCGGGTGGCCGCGATCGTCGCCGACCTCGACATCGCCCCCGACGAGATCGCCGAGAACGCGTTGCGGTTCGTGCTGAGTTCGCCGACGGTCTCCACCGTCATCCCGGGAATGCGCACCATACGCAATGTCGAGCGCAACACGGCCCTGAGCGACGGCCGTTCGCTGACCGCCGACCAGCTCGCCGTGCTGGCCAAGCACCGCTGGCAGCGCAACTTCTACTCCTGACACGCAAGTGGCATGGCGAGGGGCCGGTCAGCACGCGGGTTCACCCGCGGCACGATCCGGTCGGTCGCGGATCGAGCCGTTGCGTCCCGACCGGACACCGAAGCGGGTGACCGGGGGGCAACCATCGTGAGGTGATCGACGCGATCGCGTGGAGGGCGCCGTCGACGGCACGTGGGAGCGGGTGTTCACGGCGCTGATGGCCCAGGCAGACGCCGACGCGGATCCGAACCTGGCGGTGTCGGTGGACTCCACGATCGCCGGGCTCGCCGGCATGTGGCCGGGGCCGCAAGAAGGGCCCCGGCCCGATGGCCGACGACCGTACCGTCGGCCGGCTCTCCGCGGCGGGCCGACCATGACGGTCCATCTCGCAGCCGACGCCCACTGCCGGCCCTTGGTCTTCGTTCTCACTGCCGGGCAGGCCAGCGACGCCCCCGCCATCCCTGAGGTCGTGGCCCGCCTGCGTGTTCCGCGCCGACGCGGCCGGCCCCGTACCCGGCCGGAGGCCGTCCCAACCGACGAGGCTCCCCGCGCGGCATCCGGGCCGTGATCCCCGTTCCGGCGGACAGGCGTGGCCACCGGCCGCGTCGCGGCAGCGGGGACAGGCGGCAGGCCATCGGCCGTCGTCCGCGAGGCGAACAAGCAACGCAACCGTCGAGCGGTGCATCAACCGCTGGAAAAAGTAGCGGGGTTCGTCACCGCTAAGAGACGACCGCCACCGTCCACCTCGCCGGACTGCACCTCGCGAGCATCTTCCTCCGGTCCGCACGATGATCCGATCGACATCGCTCGGGCGCCGCGCGGCCGTGGGGGATCAGCGGACCGGCTGTCCGATCCCGAGCATGTTGCCCTCGCTGTCGCGGAACCAGGCGCCGCGCTCTCCCGACGCGCCTTTGCTCGGATAGTTCCCCTCGATCTCGGCGATCCCCTGGACGGTCTTCATGCCGGGCGCGTCCACGTCCTCGAAAACGACCCCGCGCCGCCTGAGTTCCTGCGTGACGGCCTCGATGTCGTCGACCTCCCACGCCATCTGGGTGAAGGTGCCGGGCGAGGCTCCCATCGACCGGAACAGGACGAAATCCGATCCCCCGCACCGGTAGAGCAGCCCGCCCGGCCGCTCCTCGACGGGCTCCAGGCCGAGCTTTTCCGCGTAGAAGCGCCGTGCGCGGTCCAGATCCTGGGCGGGAAGCCGGGTGGCCACGCGGGCGGTGTCGAACATGCTCATCTCGTCTCCCTTTTCCCCGGACGGCCATCTGCTCCCTTCACCTCACCCTGAGGTGCTCCGGGGCGGCGAGCAAGTCGCCGAGGGCGAGGTCGCGCCGTGCCCGTCCTCGACCGAGGCGAAGACGGGCACGGCGGACCCAGGGATGTCAGGCGAGCCAGTAGCCGGTGATGGCGGTCATCACCTGGAGCTCGATGCTGGCGCCGTAGTAGCCGGACGGGTCGAGCGGGGTCGCGTTGAGCTTGTTCCAGAGCGCGTCCAGCCGCGCCTGGCTGCCGGAGTCCGCCGCGGCGGCCACGGCGAACGGGGCGATGAAGGCGACCGAGGAGCCCGACTCGGCTACGGTGCCGTCGAGTCGGTAGCCCTGCTGGATGTTGTTGGGGTTGCCGCCGGTCGTCTGCTTGATCCAATACGCGGTCCGGGGCCGGTGGCCGAGAGGTCGTGGGTCAGGTCGGGCGGGCTGTGCCGCGCGGGCCTCGTCGTGGATGTCCTCGAGCTCGAGTCGCTTGATGTCCTTGACGATGACGAGGTAACTCACGACAGCCATCGTCCGGTACGTCACCCTGAAGCCGTCGAGCGTGGCGTACTTCCCGCTGCGCTTGACGATCTGCACGATGTGCTCGCCCGGGCTCAGTCCCTCGACGCTGAAGATCGCCGCCTGCGCCGGGCGTTCGGTCGCCGTGGTGTCCACCAGCCTCATCGACGCGCCGTCCACGAAGATCTCGGCATCGCCCCGGTCCGAGTACTTCTCACCGAGCTGCGCCGCAGGACGCGTCGCGGCGCGCACCGTCTCCGCGGTACGTCCCGGCGAGACGCCGCAACCGGAGCCGCCGGCTTCGGCGTCGGCGACCTCCGGGTCGCGGTGATCGGGCCGGGACGCTTCGGGACCTCGCTCGGATCCGAGCTGATCCGCCGCGGCCGGGACGTACTGGGCGTGGATTCCGATGCCACCCTGGTGCAGCGGCTGCGCGATGAACTGACGCACGTGGCGGCCGCGGACTGCACCGACCCCGAGGCGCGCGAGCAGCTGGGGGTGGCCGAGTTCTCCAGAGTCGTGGTGGGCATCGGCGACGATCTGGAGGCCGGCATCCTCGTCACCTCCAACCTCGCCGACGCGGGGGTGCGGCACATCTGGGCCAAGGCGGTCAGCCGCCAGCACGGCAGGATCCTGGAGCCGGTCGGCGCGCACCACGTGGTCCTGCCGGAGCACGACATGGGGGAGCGGGTGGCCCACCTGGTCACCGGGCGGCTGCTCGACTTCATCGAGTTCGACGACGACTACGCCCTGGCCAGGACCGTCGCACCGGCGTCCGCCACCGGGCGTCCGCTGGGCGAACTCAGGGTCCGGGCGGAGTGCGGGATCACGGTTGTCGGCATCAAACGCGCAGGTGAGGACTTCACGTACGCCACCGCGGAGACGGTCGTACGACGTGGGGACATCATCATCGTCACCGGGCGTACCCACGCCGTGGAGATCTTCGCCGAGCTGGTGTGACGCCGGCGTCATCGATCATGGCCGCACACCTCGTGCAGGCCCGTCGGTGCGCCCGTGCGCCCCGCCGGTCAGCGGTCGGCGATGTCCTCACGGAGGCCGTCGGAGAATTCCCACCACGAGAGAGGGAGCCAGTCACCGTTCACGAAGGCGTCGACGGTCGCGCCGCGACCGCGGACAGTCACCGTCGTTCCGACCGGGTAGGTCGTGCCGGACAGGCCGGGTACGGGGACGAGCAGGGTCCCGAGCCGCTGTGCTGCCACTGTCTCGTCCTCGCTTTCCATTCCTTGGTGGGGTACCTGGGAGATATCCCGACATTACCGGGTTGTCCGATCCTCCGGGCCGGAGAATCATGAGAGATAGGTCACGCGGAGAAAGCGGGCGGGGGCGGTAATCGCATGCGCACATCGCCGAGCGGAGGTAGCCATGAAGGCTGTCGTGTACAAGGGACCGTTCACTGTGGCGGTCGAAGAGGTTGAGAAGCCAAGCATCCAGCATCCGAACGACGTGCTCGTACGGATCACCTCCACCGCGATATGCGGCTCCGACCTGCACATGTACGAAGGCCGTACCGCGGCGGAGCCCGGCATCGTCTTCGGCCACGAGAACATGGGAATCATCGAGGAAATAGGCCAGGGCGTCACCTCGCTCAAGGAGGGCGACCGCGTGGTCATGCCCTTCAACGTGGCCTGCGGATTCTGCACCAACTGCGTCGAGGGATTCACCGGATTCTGTCAGACCGTCAATCCCGGTTTCGCGGGCGGCGCCTACGGTTATGTCGCCATGGGGCCGTGGATGGGCGGCCAGGCCGAATATCTGCGCGTGCCCTACGCGGATTTCAACTGCCTGAAACTGCCGCCGGGAAACGAGCACGAGAGCGACTTCATGCTGCTCGCCGACATCTTCCCGACCGGCTACCACGGCTGTGAACTCGCCCAGGTCCGCCCGGGCGAGAGCGTCGCGGTGTACGGCGGCGGACCGGTCGGACTCATGGCCGCCTACTCGGCGCTGCTGCGCGGAGCCAAGAAGGTCTTCGTGGTCGACCGGGTTCCCGAGCGGCTCCAGAAGGCCGAGGAGATCGGTGCGGTCCCGATCAACTTCGCCGAGGGCGACGCGGTGGAGCAGATCAAGGAACAGACCGAGGGCGTCGGCACCGACAAGGGCGTGGACGCCGTCGGTTACCAGGCCATGGCGCGCGGCACGGAACGCGAGGAACCGGCGACCGTCCTGAACTCGCTCATCGGCACGGTCAGGGCCACCGGAATGCTCGGCGTGCCGGGCCTCTACGTCCCGGCCGACCCCGGAGGCCCCGACGAGCAGTCCAAGCACGGCATGCTCCTCGTATCGATCGGCAAGCTCTTCGAGAAGGGGCTGAAGGTGGGTACGGGGCAGTGCAACGTGAAGCGCTACAACCGGTACCTGCGCGACATGATCATCGAGGGCAGGGCGACGCCGAGCTTCGTCGTCTCGCACGAACTGCCCCTGGGCCAGGCGCCGTCGGCGTACGACAAGTTCGACAAGCGGATCGAGGGCTACACGAAGGTCGTGCTGCACCCGTAGACGCGCCGAATCTGGGCCTGTCCTCCGGATCACGTCCTGTCCGGAGGCCAGGCCCAGCAGTCCGCCTCCCGCTCACCGGGAGCGCCGGGCACGGACATCCGGAATCGAGGCACCATGAATCCACCGGAGATCGTGACGGGTTCGACGGGTGACCTGTCACCCGCTGTCCCGTACGTCGACGTCACCCTCACTGTCAACGGCACCGCCCACCGGCTGCGTCTCGACGCCCGGGTCACCCTGCTCGACGCCCTGCGGGACCACCTCGGCCTGACCGGTGCGAAGAAGGGGTGCGACCAGGGCGCGTGCGGGGCCTGCACCGTGCTGGTCGACGGGAAACGCGTGGTGTCCTGCCTAATGCTGGCCGCCCAGTGCGAGGGCCGTGAGGTCGGTGCACGGCGAACAGCGCGGCTGCACCTCAGCGTGCGCGCAGCGTTCCGGCCGTCGTGCCGATGCGGTCGCGCAGCAGGATCCGCAGCGTGTTCGCGTGCTCGTACCCGACCCTGCGGGCGATGGCGTCCAGTGACAGGTCCGTGGTCCGCAGCAGATGCGTGGCCTGTTCGACGCGCAGGTCCTGGACGAAGCGCACGGGCGTGGTGCCCAGAACGCGGCGCACCGTGCGCTGGAGTGTGCGTTCGCTGACCCCGAGGGTGCGCGCGGCGTCGGACAGGCCGAGCGGCTCGTCGAGATGCTGACGCGCCCACCGCTCGAACGCGGCCACCAGCGGATCGCTCTGTGCGAGCGCGCTCGGAATCGTGTACGCGGACTGCGAGGGGCGCTCGTCGACGACGAGGTAGCGGGCGACGAGTTCCGCGAGGGCCGGGCTGGTCGTACGGACGACGGCGAGCGCGAGGTCGACGTGTCCGAAGGCCGCGCCGGCCGTGGTCACCCCGTCCGAGGTGGTCACCATCCGGGACTCGTCCAGGGTGATGGCGGGGTACCGCCGGCGGAAGACCGGTGCCAGCCACCAGGTCGTGGTCGCCTGCCGCCCGTCGAGCACCCCCGACTCGGCCAGGAGGAACGTGCCCGTGCACGCCGACGCGACGGGCGTGCCCCGCTCGCGGACGTCGGCGACCACGTTCCGTACCGGCGCCAGAGGGCTGCCCGCGACCCGGTCGAGGAGCGCGTCGGGCCGCCGCTCGGCCAGGGCGGGCACGAGGAGCAGATCCGTGGTGGCGGCCGCGGTCACGGGCTCGGTCGTGACGAGATGTCCCGCGCCGGTGCGCACACGCCGCCGGAAGCCGATCGTGGTGACGCTCCACGGCGGGGGCGGCTGCGGCAGTTGGTCGCGCATCGCGTTGGCCGCCTCCAGGACGTCCAGCGCCGCGCTGAGCCCGGAGTCGAAAACGCCGTCGTAGACGAGCACGGAGACCTTCATGACGCAAACGATATCGTTCGAGTCGTTTCCGCCACTGGGACAGGTCTGGACGTGGAGGGAGGATCGGTCCATGGACAGCACGACGGTGGTCAACCTCAAGGGGCACCGCGACGACCCCGAGTATGCGGACGTGGTGTACGTCGGGCGCGCCATGCACCGGGGCGGCTGGCACCTCGACGCCTCACCGCTCGCCAGTCCCTTCCGTCCGGGCCCCGACGGCAGCCGGGAGGAGGTCGTCGAGCGGTACCGCGCCCATCTGCTGGACCGGCCGGAGCTGCTGGCACAGCTGCCTGCTCTGCGCGGCCGCAGGCTCGGCTGCTGGTGTGCCCCGGAGCGCTGCCATGCCGAAGTGATCGCCGAGCTCGCCGACGCCGGGGCGGGGGAGCCGTCACGCTGAGCCGGATGCGCCACGTGGCCGTGGGCCCGGCGGGAGGCTGTGCGGCGGCACTCGTATCCCCTCCCGGCAAGGACCGTCCCACCATGCGGCGCGCGCGGTGCAGCCCACTCCCGACCGTGCCGGGCGGGACGCCGAGCACCTCCGCGCGGGCGGCGAGAGGCAGGTCCTGGAGAGGGACGAGGATCAGCACCTCGGGCTCCAGGGGCGGCAGCCCGGCGAGGCCGGCTGCGATCGCGATCGTGGTCGAAACGCCGCTGAGCGCCACATCGCCTTCACCACCCGGCGCAGCCTCGACTCCGAGGTCCATCTCGCGCCGGTCGACGGCGGCCCCGCGCGGCGGCTCAGCTGCTGGGGGTCGACCGACACCCGGGTCTGCGGCTGGGACCCGGACGGCAACATCCTCGCCGTCTCCTCGCACGGCCAGCCGTTCTCGTACTTCTCCTGGGCCCACAAGGTGTCCACGGACTGCGTCCCCGGCCGTCGTCGGCGACGACGTCAACCGCCTCCTCCACGGATGTCTCCGGGGCCCTGTCGCGTGAAGGCGCCTCACTGCGTGACGAGCACCGCCACCCCGGTGATCCGTCCCGCCGCCAGATCGGCCAGGGCCTGGTCCGCCCGCTGCATCGGGTAGCGCGTCACACGCACGCTGGGCCGCAGCCGCTCCGCTTCGGCGAGGAAGGCACGGCCGTCCTCGCGGGTGTTGGCGGCGACGCTGAGCACGCTCCGCTCCTGGAACAGGTGCCGGTCGTAGTCGAGCGGGGGGACAGCACTGAGATGGATCCCCGCGATCGCGAGCGTGCCGCCGCGGTCCAGGGCCTCGAGCGCCACCGGCACCAGGCTCCCGGCCGGGGCGAACAGGATCGCGGAATCCAGCGGCTGCGGTGGCGCGACGGATCCGGCGGACGCGGCCCCGAGCTCCAGGGCCAGCCGCTGCGCCTGTGGCGAGCGGGTGACGACGTGGACTTCCGCGCCCCGGGCGACGGCGAGTTGGGCGGTCAGATGCGCGGACGCCCCGAAACCGTAGATGCCGAGCCGGCCGCCCTGCGGCAGGGCCGCCCGCTCGAGTGCCCGGTAACCGATGATGCCCGCGCACAGCAGGGGCGCGGCGTCCTCGTCGCTCCACCCCTCCGGGAGGTGGTAGGCGAACCGGGCGTCCACCACCATGTGCTCGGCGAATCCGCCGTGGATGTCCCAACCGGTGTAGCGCGAACCGGGGCACAGATTCTCCCGTCCCGCACGGCAGTAGCGGCACTGGCCGCAGGTGCCGGCCAGCCAGGCGGCCCCCGCGCGGTCGCCGACGCCGAAGTTCTCGACTTCCGCCCCGGTGGCGATCACCTCGCCGACCACCTCGTGTCCCGGAGTGCAGCGCGGTTTGCGCGGCGCGAGGTCGCCCTCGGCCAGATGCAGGTCGGTCCGGCACACGCCGCACGTACGGACGCGCAGCAGCAGTTCGCACGGGCCGGGGCCGGGGGTCGTGCGCTCCGTGCGGCGCAGCGGCGCGGATGTGACCGGCCCTGGATGCTCCACCACCCAGGCGGACGTCGTCACTCGGCTCGCCGTCACAGGGCTCGGGGCTGCCGTCATCGTCCTCCTGTCGGTGCCGGGTCCGCGCCGGGCGTCATGGGCCGGCCGGCGGTCCGGTGACCGCCACCTGGGCGGGGGACAGAAGTTGGTCGCCGACCCGGTATCCGGAGCGAAGGACCGCGGTGCAGACGGGGCGTTCGAACCGGTCACTGCGGTCGTAGGAGACGGCCTCGTGCACGACCGGGTCGAAGGGCTCGCCCACCGTGCCGACGGACTGCAGGCCCAGGCCCGCCAGTTCCGTTTCCAGCGCCTCGACGACGCGCGCGAAGCCGCCGGTCACCTCGCCCTGCTGCCCGGCCTCGGCGATCGCGTCGAGCACGGGCAGCAGCCGGCCGAGCACATTGGCCACGGCGATCTCGCGGACCGCTTGCCGGTCCCGGTGCACGCGCTTGCGGTAGTTGTCGTACTCGGCCTTGAGCCGCTGCAGATCAGCCGTGCGCTCCTGCAGCTCCGCGCGGAGTCCCTGCTCGGGCGGCGGCGACGCGCCGCGGGCCGGGTCGTCCCTCTCCGTACCGCCGGTGGCGCCGTCTCCCGGCCCGGCCGGGACGAGCATCAGCGGTGGTCCGGGGTGGCTGCGGACATCGGTCGGGCGGTTCATCCCGCGGCTCCCTCCTGCTTGTCGTCGCGCTTGTCCTCGTCCACGATCTCGGCGTCGACGACATCGTCGTCGGCCGTCGCCCGGGAGGCACCGGCGTCACCGGTACCGCCCGCGGCCTGCCGGCTCTGCGCGTCGGCGTACATGGCCTGGCCGAGCTTCTGGGAGACCGCCGCGAGCTTTTCGGTGGCGGTGCGGATCTCCGCTGTGTTGTCGCCCTCGGCGGACTCGCCCTTCAGCTTCTCCTTGAGCTCGGTCACCGCCGTCTCGACCTCGGTCCTGATGTTGCCCGGGACCTTGTCCTCGTTGTCCTTGAGGAACTTCTCGGTCTGGTAGACGAGCTGCTCGGCCTGGTTGCGGGTCTCGGCGGCCTCGCGGCGGC
>NZ_JBEOXF010000092.1:0-22290 GCF_040296405.1 Streptomyces sp. NPDC002133
CTCGCGGACCGCGTGGAAGGTGTCGCCGACGTAGCCGCCGAAGTACGCGGGGTCGTCGGAGTTGACCGTCACGAGCAGTCCGGCGGCCGGCCCGACGTGTGCAGGGCCACCGCGGTCATCGGCACCGCCACGGCCAGCAGCAGCACGCACAGCACGAGGCCCATGCCCGGATACCCCGCGTGCTCCGAGAGGACACTCCCGGTCACCGGCCCGCACGCCACGCCCAGCGACGACGCGGAGCCCACCAGCACCGCCCACCGCCCGCGCGGGTCCAGCGAGGCGGCGAGGCCGATCAGATACGACAGGACCACCGGGTAGAAGACGTTCCACGCCACCTCGCCGACCGCGAAGTCCGTGAACCCCCGTGCCGACGAACTGACCACGATGCAGGCGCCGATCAGCGCCGTACCGGCCCCGATCGGGACCGCCCGCCCGAGCCGCGCACCCAGCGCGCCCGCTCCGATGACCCCGGCGAGCCCCGCGCCCAGCCCGACCGCGAAGACCGCGCCGACGGTGACCTCGCTCAGACCGGCCTGGGTGGTGCCTATCCGCCCGCTGACGCCCCACAGCGCGTTCTGCGCCATCGACCAGCAGAACATCGCGCCCGCCAGAACGGCGCCCGAACGCCGCCTGGGCAGCGGCGCACGCGGCCTGACCGCGACCAGGCCGTGAGCCGCGGCCTGGCCCTGTGCCTCGGCCGGGCCCGCGACGGAGCCCTCAGCCGCCTCCAGCCGCCCGGTCGCGGGCCACACCGCGGCCGCGGCGACGGCCAGCGCCGCGAACGGCAGCACATGCCCGCCCCCCAGCCGCGGGATCGTCAGATACAGCGCCCCCGCGGTCGCCGAGACCGCCAGCAGCCCCAGCGAGGAGGCCCGGTGCGGATCGCGCTGCGTCGCGATCCCGGCCGCCGCGACCGCCGTGGCCGTGCCCGAGCCGAGCCCGCCGACCGCCACCCCCACGACCACCAGGGGCACGTACGAGGTGAGCGCGGCGGCGCCGTACCCGCCGACGGCCAGCAACAGGCCGAGCCTGGACAGCCGCCGAGGCCCGTACCGTTCGACCCGCGACGCCAGCACGAAACCGGCGACGGCCGAATGGAACAGGAGGGTCGAGCCGACGAGACCCGCTTCGGCGGGGGTGAGACCGAGTCCGGCGGAGAGCCGGCCGACGACGGTCGGCAGAAGGTAGGCGGCGAGGTAACCGGCGGCGAAGACGGCGACCAGGGGCCACGCGGCGCGCGGGCTCGAGGGCATGGGCGTTCCCGGGAACGGAGAGCGGTACGAGGGGGGAGCGCCCGGTGTTGCACGGGAACGCGCGCCAATTTGTATCAAGTGCCCCCGGCCGCGGAAAAGCCGGGATGCTGTGAGCCAGGACACATTTCGTTTGCTCCGGAATCACAGGGGTAGGCGCGTTGGATTTTCCTGCGCCGCAACCCGTGACGACGGACGGGAATCAGGCACACTGGCCAGATCCGTACCGCTCCGCACAGCTCTGCGCCGCATTCCGGGAGCCGCCGTGATCACGCCCGACGGACACCTGCAACGCACCTCCGGTGCCCACCCGTTGACCCCCGATGCCCTCGCGCCGGGCGAGCGCGTCGACCCGCTGAGCGGCGAGCACGTCGACCCGCTGAGCGCCGTCCGCGGCGACGGCGACCCCGCGTGCGACGTCTTCCTCACCGGCACGGTCTTCCTCGACATCATCTTCACCGGCCTCGACAGCGCCCCCGTCCGCGGCACCGAGTCCTGGGCGCGCGGCATGGGCTCGAGTCCCGGCGGCGTCGCCAACATGGCCACCGCGCTCGCCCGCCTCGGCCTGCACACCTCCCTCGCCGCGGACTTCGGCGACGACCACTACGGCGACTACTGCCGGGACGCGCTGGAACAGGGCGAGGGCATCGACCTGTCGCTGTCCCGGACCGTCCCCGGCTGGCACTCCCCGGTGACGGTCTCCATGGCCTACGAGGGCGAGCGGACGATGGTCTCGCACGGCCACGAGGCCCCGCCCTCCGAGAACCCGGACAACACCGTCCCCGCCGGCCCGCCCCGCGCACGGGCCGCCGTCGCCTCGCTCGTACCGGGGCGCCGCGAGGGCTGGATCGCCGACGCGGCCGCGCGCGGCGCCCGGATCTTCGCCGACGTCGGCTGGGACGACACCGGCCGCTGGGACCTCGCCTCCCTCCCCGGGCTGGAGCTGTGCGAGGCGTTCCTGCCCAATGCCCAGGAGGCGATGCGCTACACCCGCACCGACTGCCCGCGCGCTGCCGCGCGCGTACTGGCCGAGAGGGTGCCGGTCGCCGTCGTCACGCTCGGTGCGGAGGGCGCGTACGCCGTGGACGGCGCCACCGGCGAGACCGCGGAGGTCCCGGCGATCGAGGTCGAGGCGCTGGACCCGACGGGAGCGGGCGACGTCTTCATGGCGGGCTTCGTCACCGGCACGCTCGCCGGCTGGCCGCTCGCCGACCGGCTGGCCTTCGCAGGACTGACGGCCGCCCTGTCGGTGCAGGAGTTCGGCGGCTCGCTCTCCGCACCCGGCTGGTCGGAGGTGGCGGCCTGGTGGCAGCGGGTCCAGGGATGCGCCGACCAGGACCCGCAGGCGCTCGCCCGCTACGGCTTCCTGGGCGGGCTGCTGCCCGCGTCCTGCCGCCCGTGGCCGCTGCGGCGCGCGGTGCCGACGATCGGCTTCCGCCGCTCCGCGTGATCCCGCCGGCCCGGGCCCGTGCCGGCGGCCCGTCCGTGCTGCCGCGAGGCTGGATCGCCGATGCGGCTGTGAGGCCCGTGGGCCCTTCCGGGCCGACCGGCCCGGGCCCGGGGCGCGTCGGCGGCGGATGCGTGCGGAAAAACGCTTCGGGAGTGTCCGTGCGGGGTCGTACGCTTGGTGTTCCAGAGGTTGTCGAGCAGCGAGAACCCTGCAACGGGAGGTATGTGCAGGCCACAGAGCCGGCCCATGACTCAGACACCCACAGCCCAGACCCCAGCGCCGGGGCAGGCACGAGCCCACTTCACCGTCCCCGCCAAGCATCCGATGGTGACCGTTCTCGGCTCGGGTGACGCCCTGCTGCGCGTGATCGAGAAGGCCTTCCCGGCGGCCGACATCCATGTCCGGGGCAATGAGGTCAGCGCGGTCGGCGACGAGCGGGAAGTCGCACTGATCCAGCGTCTGTTCGACGAGATGATGCTGGTGCTCCGCACCGGACAGCCGATGACGGAGGACGCAGTGGAACGCTCGATCGCCATGCTCCGGGCGAGCGAGAACGGCAACGGACCGGACGAGACCCCGGCCGAAGTCCTCACGCAGAACATCCTCTCCAGCCGCGGCCGCACCATCCGGCCCAAGACCCTCAACCAGAAGCGCTACGTCGACGCGATCGACAAGCACACGGTCGTCTTCGGCATCGGCCCCGCCGGTACGGGCAAGACGTACCTCGCCATGGCCAAGGCGGTCCAGGCGCTCCAGTCCAAGCAGGTCAACCGGATCATCCTGACCCGGCCGGCCGTCGAGGCGGGCGAGCGGCTCGGCTTCCTGCCCGGCACGCTCTACGAGAAGATCGACCCGTATCTGCGGCCGCTCTACGACGCACTGCACGACATGATCGACCCCGACTCGATCCCGCGTCTGATGGCCGCGGGCACGATCGAGGTCGCGCCGCTGGCGTACATGCGGGGCCGCACGCTCAACGACGCGTTCATCATCCTCGATGAGGCGCAGAACACGAACCCGGAACAGATGAAGATGTTCCTGACGCGTCTCGGCTTCGAATCGAAGATCGTCATCACCGGTGACGTCACCCAGGTCGACCTGCCCGGCGGGACCAAGAGCGGTCTGCGCCAGGTCCGGGAGATCCTGGACGGCGTCCCGGATGTGCACTTCTCCATGCTGACGTCGCAGGATGTCGTCCGGCACAAGCTCGTCGGCCGTATCGTCGACGCGTACGAGCAGTACGACAGCCGTAACGGCACCAACGGGAAGTGAACCGGTCAGCACCATGTCGATCGACGTCAACAACGAGTCAGGCACCGAGGTCGACGAGCAGGCGATCCTCGACATCGCCCGCTACGCGCTCGCGCGGATGCGAATCCACCCGCTCTCCGAGCTCTCGGTGATCGTCGTGGACGACGAGGCCATGGAGCAGCTCCACATCCAGTGGATGGACCTACCCGGCCCGACCGACGTCATGTCCTTCCCGATGGACGAGCTGCGCCCGCCGGTCAAGGACGACGAGGAGCCCCCGCAGGGGCTCCTCGGTGACATCGTGCTCTGTCCCGAGGTCGCCCGTAAGCAGGGCGAGGAGGCGCCGACCCAGCACTCCATGGACGAGGAGCTCCAACTTCTCACCGTCCACGGAGTGCTGCACCTCCTCGGCTACGACCACGAGGAGCCGAACGAGCGCGCCGAGATGTTCGGCCTGCAGGCGGCGATCGTCGACGGCTGGCGCTCGGAGAAGGGTCTGACCGGCCCGTCCCCGGCGCCGACCGTTTCATGAGCACCCAACTGATCATCGGCGCCGTCCTCCTCGTCGTCGTCGCGTGGCTGGCGGCGTGCGCCGAGGCGGGCATCGCCCGCGTCTCCAGCTTCCGCGCCGCCGAGGCGCTGCGCTCCGGTCGGCGCGGCGCGGAGCGCCTCGTCCAGGTCACGTCCGACCCCACCCGCTATCTCAATGTGGCCCTGCTCGTCCGGGTCGCCTGCGAGATGGCGGCAGGGGTCCTCGTCACGTACGCCTGTCTGCAGGAGTTCCCCGAGACCTGGGAGGCGCTGGCCGTCGCCATCGGCGTGATGGTCCTCGTCTCCTTCGTCGCCGTCGGTGTCTCGCCCCGCACCATCGGCCGCCAGCATCCGCTGAACACGGCGACGGCCGCGGCGTACGTCCTGCTCCCGCTGGCCCGCGTGATGGGCCCGGTGCCGCAGCTGCTGATCCTCATCGGTAACGCGCTCACCCCCGGCAAGGGCTTCCGCAAGGGCCCGTTCGCGAGCGAGGCGGAGCTGCGCGCGATGGTCGACCTCGCCGAGCAGGAGCAGCTGATCGAGGACGAGGAACGCCGCATGGTGCACTCCGTCTTCGAGCTCGGCGACACCCTCGTGCGGGAGGTCATGGTCCCGCGCACCGACCTGGTCTGCATCGAGCGCTACAAGACCATCCGCCAGGCGCTCACCCTCGCCCTGCGCTCCGGCTTCTCCCGGATTCCCGTGACCGGCGAGAACGAGGACGACATCGTCGGGATCGTGTATCTGAAGGACCTCGTCCGCAAGACGCACATCAACCGGGACGCGGAGGCCGAGCTGGTCTCCACGGCGATGCGGCCGGCGGCCTTCGTGCCGGACACCAAGAACGCGGGCGATCTGCTGCGAGAGATGCAGCAGGAGCGCAACCACGTCGCCGTCGTCATCGACGAGTACGGCGGCACCGCCGGCATCGTCACGATCGAGGACATCCTGGAGGAGATCGTCGGCGAGATCACCGACGAGTACGACCGGGAGCTGCCGCCCGTGGAGGAGCTCGGGGACTCGCGCTACCGGGTCACCGCGCGGCTCGACGTCGGTGACCTCGGTGAGCTGTTCGGTCTCGACGAGTTCGACGACGAGGACGTCGAGACCGTCGGCGGTCTGCTCGCCAAGTCCCTCGGGCGCGTCCCGATCGCGGGCGCGAGCGCGGTGGTGGAGCTGCCGGACGGCCGCTCCCTGCGGCTGACCGCGGAGTCGCCGGCCGGCCGCCGGAACAAGATCGTCACGGTGCTGGTGGAGCCCTCGTGACGGACCGGCTGACCGCGCGGCAACTGAAGGCCTTCTGTCTGGAGCAGACGGCGTCGGTGGAGGAGTTCCCCTTCGGCCCCGAGTGGTCGGTCTTCAAGGTCGCCGGCAAGATGTTCGCGATCACCGATCTCGAGGCGAGGCCGCTGAGGATCGGGCTCAAGTGCGACCCGGACGAGGCGGTGCGGCTGCGCGCCGAGCACCCGGAAATCGTGCCCGGCCGGCACCTCAACAAGCGCCACTGGAACACGGTGACGGTGGACGGGCTCCCGGCCCGCATGGTCCGCGAGCTCGTCGAGGACTCCTACGACCTCGTCGTCGCGGGCCTGCCGAAGGCGGAGCGGCTCCGCCTGGACCGGCCCTGAGGGCGGGGCCCGTCCTCAGGATCCTGCCGGGCCCGCGGCCCCCGGGGCGCCGGGAGTCGGCCGGGGACCCCCGGCTTATGCTCGGCACATGACTGAGAGCACCGAGCTTGGCCCCGAGGACCGCAAGATCATCACGCTCGCCCGCAGTGCACGCGCCCGCAACGGTGTGCCGGAGGGCGCGGCCGTACGGGACGAGACCGGGCGTACGTATGTCGCGGGGACCGTGGCGCTGGATTCGCTGAAGCTCAGTGCGCTGCAGACGGCGGTCGCGATGGCGGTCGCCAGCGGTGCGAAGTCACTGGAGGCCGCGGCGGTGGTGACCGAGGCCGAGACCGCGGCGGACGCCGACCGCGCGGCGGTACGCGACCTGGGCGGTCCCGAGACCCCCGTACTGCTGGCGGGCCCGGACGGATCGGTGCGGCTCGCCCTCACGGCCGGCTGACGCGCACCTTCGTGACCTGCTGATGCGCCGCCGCCGACCGGAGGCGGCCTGCTCACCGACCGGACAGTAGCGTCCCGGTGTCACGTACGTCGAAGAATCAAGCGGCTTTCTCTTGCAATCGCTGCTCCACTGCGCATCAATAACAGCAGTTTCCGACGGACCGTCAGATTCTGGGGCGGCCAGGTACGGGGCGCGAGCCGCAGCCCCGGACCGCGGTCGGCCGTCCTCCCTCCGTATGGCGTGCGCACCCCGCCCGCGGACGGTTCGCGCACACCGTCACGCAGCCCTGCAGCGCCGCGCCCGCATGCCCGTACGACCGGACGGCGGGTCCGGTGGGAGTCCACCGCGCGGATCTGTGCGCCCGGAATGCGGCATACGGCCAACTCCCTGACAAGGGAGCGGGAATCGAATGAGACGCAGCAGCAGGTTCGGCATCGGTGCGGCACTGGCCGCGGGGGCGCTCGCGGTGACCGGTCTGGTCTTCGCGCCGGCCGCAGCGGCCGTCCAGCCGGCGGACGCGACCGCGGAGTACGACTGCGGGGCCTTCGGCGGTGGCGACGCCGACCTCCACGCCACACAGTCGGGCGGCAGCATCACGATCACCGTCAGCACGTCCGTCGTGACGCCCCTCCCCATCGGTGCGGGCGACGCGACCACCACGCTCGTCCTGACCCTGGACGGCGGCCCCGGAACCGCCACGTTCACGGGCAGCTCCAGCCCTGCCAGCCCGGCGTTCAACCCGTTCACCAGCGGTCCACTCACGAGCTCCAGCAGCTTCGCGGCCGGTGACACGCTCGACTCGTACTTCGGCGGCACCGCCCTCACGCTGGAGATCTTCGGCACGACGGTCGAGTGCGAAGCCGTCACCTCGCAGTCGAGCGAGTCCGTCGCCGACTGAACCAGGCCAGGCGCGAAAGAGCCGCCGCCCCTCCGGGTGGCGGCCCTGCTTCTGCTGATCTGTCATCCGGTGAGTACCGGCAAGCCCCCGAATGCGGGGAAGCCGAGGAAGCTGACAGTATCTGATGGCCCATCAGTCGGGACATTTCGATTCCATTGACTTCTTCCGCCCACCGGTCGTCAATGGCCCCCCGTAGGTGCAGAAGAGCAGAAGAGCCGCTGCATCCACACCCTCAGGAGGGGGTAATCATGGCCTTCTCAGGTCCGCCGAACCGAAGATCTGCCGGCCGAAGACGCCGATGGGCGGCAGCCCTGGGGGTGACCGCGCTCGCGGTCACCGTGGCAGGGGTGCCGGCATCGCCTGCCGCCGCGCAGGCGACGGCGTCCGTGGCGGTGGATTTCCCCACGCACTGCGTGCCGCCGCCCATCGCCGGCATCCCGCCGATCGACGGCACCACCACCGCCGAGATCACCGTCGACAACGCCGCGCCCAAGGTCGGCGACACGGTCACCGTCACCTACACGGTGACCAAGCCCGCGGCGAGCAACCCGGTGGACCTCGCGCTCCCCGCCGACATCATGACGCCCAGCGGCAAGGTCGCCCTCGGCGGCGCCCAGAGCGGCAGCGTCACCGTCACCGGCCCGAAGAAGAACCCGCCGGTGCCGGGCAAGGGCGAGTTCCCGCCGTTCTCGATGACCGGGACGTTCACGGTCACCGCGCCCGGCTCGATCACCCTCTCGCCGGGCGACTACAACATCCACACCAGCTACATCATGGAGCTGGACACCCCCTGCACGGTGACGAATCCGCCCGCCCCCGTCTCGCAGACGATCATCGCGACGGACGACGGCGGCCCGGTCAACGAGCGCACCATCACGCTCAGCGCGGCCTCCGGGAAGCCCGGCGAACGGGTGACCGTCACCGGGGCCGAGTTCACCGCGAACGCCGATGTCACCGTGGCCGGGTGGAACGGCTCCGGACCGACCGCCGACACGATCACCGCCAAGGCAAACGCCTCGGGCAGCTTCACCTTCCGGCCGAAGATCAACGATCCGGCGACCGTCGGCATCGTCGCCTTCGAGGGCGCGAGCTGGGATCCGGCGAAGGGCGCGGGCCCGGCGGCGTACACGCTCGTCGGCGACGTGCCCCCGCTCACCCAGCAGATCACCTCCTCGGTGAAGGCGGGCACCCTGTCCATGACCCAGGCCGGCGACTCCGTCCCGCTGACGTCCGTCGACTTCGGCCAGGGTGGCGCCGCCACCGGAGACCTGAACGCGGTGACGGTCAAGGACTTCCGCGGCGGCCCCGCGGGCTGGTCCCTGACCGGCAGGGTCACCGACTTCACCGGACCGGGCGGAAAGATCGACGCGGGCAAGCTCTCCTGGACCCCGTCCTGCACCACCAAGGCGGGCAGCCCCAGCACCTGCGCGGCGGGCTCCGCGGGCGTCGTCGGCAACACCGGCGCGACCCTGGCCTCCGCCCCCGACGGAGCGTTCACCGGCGGTGAGTTCACCGCGGGCGCGAAGGTGTCGCTGGACGTCCCGGCGTTCACGGCCCCGGGCGCCTACGCCGCAGTGCTCACGCTGACGCTCACGTGACCACCAGGCGGGCCGGGCGCGCACCCGGTCGGCCCGCCCCGACCCCCGGGGGTTCCGCAACCGTGCGAAAGCTGTCCGCACTCCTCCTGGCCCTGACCGCCCTCCTGTACGGCGCCCCGGGCACCCACGCCGCCGACAACGGCGAGTGGTCCGTCGAGCCCGCCGCCTCCGCGCTCGGCAGCCGCCCGTACTTCTATCTCTTCGCCACGCCCGGCACCACGCTCACCGACCGGGTCACCGTCAGCAACAAGACCGCCGCCCCGCTGACCTTCCGGCTGTACGCCGCCGACGCGTACAACACCGAACGCGACGGCGGCTTCGCCGTACGCACCCGGAAGGAGCGCCAGCACGGCGTCGGCGCCTGGGCGAAACCGGAACGCGACCGGGTCACCGTCCCCGCGCGGTCCTCGGTCACGGTCCCCTACACCCTCACCGTCCCCGAGACCGCCGAGCCCGGCGACCACCCCGGCGCCGTCGTCGCCCTCGACGAGCGCGTCGCCGCGGGGTCCGGGGAATCGGTCGCGGTCGGCATCCAACGGGCCGTCGGCGCCCGGATCTACCTACGGGTGAACGGACCGACGATGGCCGCTCTGTCCGTCGAGGACGTCCGGTACGCCCCGGACCGGCCGCTGGTCCCGGGCACCGGCGAGAGCAGCGCGCTCATCTCGTACACGCTCCACAACCGCGGCAACGTCACGCTCAACCCCAAGGTCGCCCTCCGCGCCGAGGGCCTCTTCGGCCGTACGCTCCTGGCCCGCGACCTGCCGAAGATCCCCAGCGAACTGCTGCCGCGCCAGAAGATCCGGCTGACCGAACGGTGGGCGGGAGCTCCCCAGCTCGACTGGGGCGAGGTCACGCTGACCGCGAGTGCGCGCGACGTGCGCGAGTCCTCGGCGGTGTCCTTCTTCGCCCTGCCCTGGCTGGTCGCGGGCGTCCTGTCGGCGGCGGGCGCGGGCACGGCGGTGTGGCTGCGCGTACGGCACCGGAGGGTGCGCGATGCGTGAGGGCGGCGGCCCGGCGGGGACGCGCGGTACGTGAGGGGCCGCGGATCGGGGAGAATGGCCCGCATGAGCGTTCACACCCCTGGATCCGAGGCGCCGCACCGCGCCGGCTTCGCCTGTTTCGTCGGCCGCCCCAACGCGGGCAAGTCCACCCTCACGAACGCTCTGGTCGGCCAGAAGGTGGCCATCACCTCCAACCGGCCGCAGACCACCCGACACACCGTCCGCGGCATCGTGCACCGCCCCGACCTGAACGCACAGCTCGTTCTCGTCGACACCCCCGGACTGCACAAGCCGCGCACGCTCCTCGGCGAGCGCCTCAACGATGTCGTACGGACCACCTGGGCCGAGGTCGACGTGATCGGCTTCTGCCTTCCGGCCAACGAGAAGATCGGTCCGGGGGATCGATACATCGCCAAGGAACTGGCCGGGATCAAGAAGACCCCGAAGGTCGCGATCGTGACCAAGACCGACCTGGTCGATTCCAAGACGCTCGCCGAGCAGCTGATCGCCGTCGACCGGATCGGCCAGGAGCTCGGCATCGAGTGGGCGGAGATCGTCCCCGTCTCGGCGGTCGGCGACAAGCAGGTCGCGCTGCTGGGCGACCTGCTCGTCCCGCTCATGCCGGAGAGCCCTCCGCTCTACCCGGAGGGCGACCTCACCGACGAGCCCGAGCAGGTCATGGTCGCGGAGCTGATCCGCGAGGCCGCGCTCGAAGGCGTACGGGACGAGCTGCCGCACTCGATCGCGGTGGTCGTCGAGGAGATGCTGCCGCGCGAGGACCGCCCCGCGGACAAGCCGCTTCTGGACATCCACGCGAACGTCTACATCGAGCGCCCCAGCCAGAAGGGCATCATCATCGGCCCGAAGGGCAGCCGCCTCAAGGAGGTCGGCATCAAGTCCCGCAAGCACATCGAGGCGCTCCTGGGCACGCCGGTCTTCCTGGACCTGCACGTGAAGGTGGCGAAGGACTGGCAGCGGGATCCCAAGCAGCTGCGCAGGCTCGGCTTCTGAGATCCCGGGCCGTCCTGGACGGCGCCTTTCCGCGCCGCCTCTCCTAGGAGCCTTCCTCGAGGACCATCGAGATCAGCTTGCGCTGCTCCTCGGTGAGCCTTGGATCGGCGCAGTAGACCGTCTTCCCGTCCACGGTGAGCTGGTACTGGAATCCGTCCGGTACCCCCACCGGCGGGGTGCCCCGGCAGTCGTTCACGGCCCGCTCGGCCAGGGCATGCCACTCCTGGGCATCGGCGCGGGCCGAGGTGTCCACCTCGGCGACCTTTTCGATGCCGGCGAAACCACCCGTGCGTCGCACTTGAATACGCATGGGTCCTGTCTAACCCGTCCCGCGCCGATCCGCCTCAGTTGGCCGGTACGCCGACCTGCGACCAGGCCTTGAGCACCGCCTCCTGCTCCTCGCCCTCCCCGTACCGCGCGGCCGCCGCCGCGACGGTGGCCCTGGCGAAGTCGGTGAAGGACGCGTCGACCTCCAGGGACCCCGAGACCATCACGTCGTACCAGATCTGCCCCGCCCGCTCCCATGCCCTGCCGCCGAGCCGGGTGGCCAGCTGGTAGAAGGCGTGGTTGGGGATGCCGGAGTTGATGTGCACCCCTCCGTTGTCCCGTCCCGTACGGACGTAGTCGTCCATCGTCGCGGGCTGCGGGTCCTTGCCGAGCACGTCGTCGTCGTACGCCGAGCCCGGCTCCTTCATCGACCGCAGCGCCACGCCCGTCACCCGCGGGGCGAGAAGCCCGGCGCCGATCAGCCAGTCGGCCTCGTCGGCGGTCTGGTCGAGGGTGTACTGCCTGACCAGCGAGCCGAACACGTCCGACACGGACTCGTTGAGCGCGCCCGGCTGGCCGAAGTACGTGAGATTCGCCGTGTACTGGGTGAGGCCGTGGGCCAGCTCGTGCGCGATGACGTCGACCGGCACGGTGAAGTCGAGGAAGATCTCGCCGTCACCGTCGCCGAACACCATCTGCTCGCCGTTCCAGAAGGCGTTCCCGTAGTTCTCGTCGTAGTGGACGGTCGCGATCAGCGGGAGGCCCTCGCCGTCGATGGAGTTCCTCCCGTACGCGGACAGCAGCAGCTCGAAGGTCGCGCCGAGGCCGGCGTACGCCCGGTTGACGGTCGCGTCCCGGCCCGGCTCGTCGCCCTCGCCGCGCACCTTCGTGCCGGGCAGCTCCGTCCTGTGCTCCGCGTCGTAGAGGGTGCGCTGCGGCCCGTCCACGACCGGCTGGGCGGGGGCCGGGGCGCCGATGACGGTGGTCAGGCGGCGGCTGGTGCGCTGTGCGGCGTCCGCGACCAGGGTGCGGCGGGCGGCCGCGGAGATCGCCGGGTCGTCGGAGCGGGCGAGCCTGTCGAGGAGGTGCGGCGGCACGATGCCGCAGAAGACGGGGGACAGGGCCGGTGGCGTCGAGGAATCCATGTCTGGCAATGTGGCACTCGGTCATGGTGATGTCACTAGATGCGACCATGATGAGTGAGCTATTGGTCACCAAATAGGGTGATAAGTCACATTTGGGCGTTACTTTGCCGTTATTGATCGCTCGTCCCGCATACTGAAACAGGACCGGCGCTCACGCCCGGGCTCAGCTAGGCTCGTCCGCATCATGCGTTTCGGGCTGCTTCTTCTTAGCTGCCGCGGCGAGGGCCTGTAGTCGTAGGCCGACCCCCTCCCCGCGGAGTCTGGTGCTGCTTCGACACAGTCGGCCGTCCCCCAGCAGGACACCGAGGAGCCCTACGCAATGTCTCAGTCGCAGTGGATCGGCCGGCCCACGCCGATCACCAACACGACGCACGCCCAGAAGCCCTCCGGCATGCCGATCCACAAGTACGGCCGGTACGAGGCCGTGTCGATCCCGGACCGCACCTGGCCCGAGAAGCGGATCACCAAGGCGCCGCGGTGGCTGTCCACGGACCTGCGCGACGGCAACCAGGCCCTGATCGACCCCATGTCGCCGGCCCGTAAGCGCGAGATGTTCGACCTGCTCGTCCGCATGGGCTACAAGGAGATCGAGGTCGGCTTCCCCGCCTCCGGTGAGACGGACTTCGCCTTCGTACGGTCGATCATCGAAGAGGGCGCCATCCCCGAGGACGTGACCATCTCCGTCCTGACCCAGGCCCGCGAGGACCTGATCGAGCGCACCGTCGAGTCCCTGATCGGCGCGAAGCGCGCCACCGTCCACCTCTACAACGCCACGGCACCCGTCTTCCGCCGGGTCGTCTTCCGCGGCTCCAAGGACGACATCAAGCAGATCGCCGTCGACGGCACCCGCCTGGTCATGGAGTACGCGGAGAAGCTGCTCGGCGACGAGACGGACTTCGGCTACCAGTACAGCCCGGAGATCTTCACCGACACCGAGCTGGACTTCGCCCTGGAGGTCTGCGAGGCCGTCTGCGACGTCTGGCAGCCCGGCCCCGGCCGCGAGGTCATCCTGAACCTGCCCGCCACCGTGGAGCGGTCGACGCCGTCCACGCACGCGGACCGCTTCGAGTGGATGTCCCGCAATCTGACCCGCCGCGAGCACGTCTGCCTGTCCGTCCACCCGCACAACGACCGCGGCACCGCCGTCGCCGCCGCCGAGCTGGCCATCATGGCGGGCGCCGACCGCATCGAGGGCTGCCTGTTCGGCCAGGGCGAGCGGACCGGCAACGTCGACCTGGTCACCCTGGGCATGAACCTGTTCTCGCAGGGCGTCGACCCGCAGATCGACTTCTCGCAGATCGACGAGATCCGTCGCACGAGCGAGTACTGCAACCAGATGGAGATCCACCCGCGCCACCCCTACGCGGGCGACCTCGTCTACACCTCCTTCTCCGGCTCCCACCAGGACGCCATCAAGAAGGGCTTCGACGCCATGGAGGCCGACGCGGCCGCACGGGGTCAGGGCGTGACGACCGACGATCTCGAGTGGGCGGTCCCGTACCTGCCGATCGACCCGAAGGACGTCGGCCGCTCCTACGAGGCGGTCATCCGCGTCAACTCGCAGTCCGGCAAGGGCGGCATCGCGTACGTCCTGAAGAACGACCACAAGCTGGACCTGCCGCGCCGCATGCAGATCGAGTTCTCCCGCATCATTCAGGCCAAGACCGACGCCGAGGGCGGCGAGATCACGCCGAAGGAGATCTGGTCGGTCTTCCAGGACGAGTACCTGCCCAACCCGGACAACCCCTGGGGCCGGATCCAGCTGCGCTCCGGCCAGAGCACGTCGGACACCGACGGCACGGACACCCTGACGGTGGACGCGGTCGTCGACGGCGCCGACACCGTCCTGTCCGGCTCCGGCAACGGCCCGATCTCCGCGTTCATCGACGCGCTGAACACGATCGGGGTCGACGCCCGCGTCCTGGACTACCAGGAGCACACGATGAGCGAGGGCGCCTCGGCGCAGGCCGCCTCGTACATCGAATGCGCCATCGACGGAAAGGTCCTGTGGGGCATCGGAATCGACGCCAACACCACGCGTGCGTCGCTGAAGGCGGTCGTCTCGGCCGTCAACCGCGCGGCGCGCTAGTACCTCCTCACGAACCCCGCCCCTGTCATGGGGGCGGGGTTCGGCCATGTCCGGGCGATCTGGCTCCCGGGTGCTGTCGTCACATCAACGATGTGGCTAACATCACGTCAATGCGGCAATGTTGCCGTGGGGCACCCCCTGCCCGAAGGGCGACGGGGGAGTGACGGAGGTGCGACGTGCTGCCAGCCCGAGGACAACGTGGCCGAAAACCAAGCATCAACGGCATTCGTCCCATTTGTGTCTTCGGTGTCCGCACGTCCTGGACCACCATCGGCGACGGGGAGTTCTTCTGCTCCGCATGCGGAGGCGACCGGAACTACCGCCGCCGCACCGGCAGGCGCCGCTTCACCGTCCTCGGTATCCCTGTCCTCCCACGCGGCTTCAGCGGCCCGGTCCTCGAATGCGCCGCCTGCCACGCCCACTTCGGCACCGACGCCCTCGACCATCCGACGACCGCCCGCTTCTCCGCGATGCTCCGCGACGCCGTCCACACGGTCGCCCTCGCCGTCCTCGCGGCCGGAGGCACCTCTTCGCGCACGGTCAGGGAGACCGCGGTCGCCACGGTCCGCGCCGCGGGGATCGTCGACTGCACCGAGGACCAGCTGACGACGATGATCGAGGCGCTCGCCGCCGACACCGGCCGCTTCGTCACCGACACCGGGCCGTGCGGCGCCGCCCTCGCCATCGAGCTCCACGAGGCCCTGGAACCCCTCGCACCGCACCTCGCCCCGGCGGGCCGCGAATCGATCCTGCTGCAGGGTGCGCGGATCGCCCTCGCCGACGGGCCGTACAGCCCGGCGGAGCGCGACGTGCTGACGACCGTGGGCAACGCACTGCGGCTGCGCGCGGACGACACCGCGCGGCTGCTCGCGGCAGCGCGCACGCCCTCGACGTAGCAGGGCCGCAGCCAGCCGATCAGCGTGATCACCCCGGCCGGCACCGCCGACCAGGCGCTCGCCGCGGCCCGCGCGACCGACGGCGTGGCCGCCGCCGAACGCGGACGCACCGCGGAAGGCTGGACCGAGCTGGCCGTCTTCGCCGAGGACGCACCCGAAACCGATGGGCAGACTCGGCGCCCGCGATCGCGCCCAACTCGTCATCGTCACCTACGAGTCGGGGCTCGTGACCCCGGGCGCCGGGGCGTGCTGAGGGCTCGTAAGAGCCCGTCCGGGGTTGGAGGACGGACATCCGGGCCCCCTGGACGGTACGGGTCCGTCTCAGGGGTCCGAGGGCTCGCCACGGGTTCGGCAAAGGGCGGGAAGGAGCGGGCCGCAGGCGCCCGCCGGACACCCGTCCCTTCGCGACCTCACGCGGCGGCGCCGCCGTCCACCGGCACGGCCCCCTCCGCGCGCCAGACGGTCCCGCGCCGCTCGTACGCCATCAACCGCTCGACCGCGTGTGCCACCCGCGGCCCCACCTCCCTCTCCAGCAGATGCAGCGCGACGTCGAGCCCCGACGTCACCCCGCCCCCCGTCACCAGATCGCCGTCGTCGACGACCCGCGCGTCCACGACGACGGCCCCGGCCCCCCACAACGCGTCCAGGCCCATGTGATGCGTCGTGGCCGGCCGCCCCTTGATCAGGCCCGCCATCGCGAGGATCAGGGACCCGCCGCACACCGTCGCGACGGTGACGCCGGGCTTCTCCAGGGCCGCCCTGAGCAGCACCGGCAGTTCGGTGCCGAGGCTGCGCGCGAGCGCCGCGGGGATCGCCTCCTCGTCGAGGACGTTGCCCGCCGCACCCGGTACGACGACGAGGTCCGCCCGCTCGGGATCCAGCCGCGCGGTGGCCCGCAGGGAGACTCCCGCGATGCCGGAGGGCACCTCGCGCACGCCCTCCGCCGACACGAGTTCCACATGAACCGCGTCACCGCCGAGCACGCCGCCGGTGCCGATCGCCTCGTACGGCGCGACGACGTCGAGCGGGTCGAACCCGTCGAACAACACGAACTGAGCAAGCATGTTCCGTCCTCTCGAGAGCTGTGCTGCTCCGACGCTAAGGCGGTGGGCGGAGCTCCAGAAGTGGCGCGAATGCCAGGTCTCGACGGATTCCCGCCACTCCTTGCCGATGAGGTGTCAACTACCGGTAGCTGTTTGGTTGTTGGCTGCGCATCGATGTGACGAACGCGTGTGCGCATGGCATGCTTCGGTCACTGTTACTCGCGAGTAGATCCATGGTGTCGACCCATGATGCGACCCGTGACTCGACGCATGAGCCGACGCATGAGCCCACGCACAGACGGATCCGCGAGCAACGGCTGCCACCCCCCAACACCCATCGCCGGAGGACCTCCCGTGCGTGCCCTCACCAGGAGATTCCTGGTCCCTGTCGCACTGACGACGTTCGCCCTCACCGTGAGCGGATGCTCCACCTCACCGACCACGCCCGCCACCGGCCCTGCCGCCGGTGCCACCCCCGCTGCCGAAGCGACCGCCGCCGACGGCTCCCAGCCGCTCGACGTCGCCGCGGCGCCGACGGGCACACCCACGCCGACCGCCGTCGCCAGGGCGGGCGGGCGGGGATCGGGCGCGAGCAGGACCTCGCTCAAGGTCGCCTCCTTCGACAGGCGCACCGGACGCGCCGTCATATCCACGCCACGGACGGCACCGCCGAGCGGCACGCCCGCCGCCACCCCGTCCGACGCCGGCCCCGACCCCGCCCACGCCCCCGTCAAGACCGGCGACGTCATCGCCAGCGCGCCCGCACCCGGCGCTCCCGACGGCCTGCTCGCCCAGGTCACCGACATCGTCGGAGAGACCGACCGGGGAACAGAGGTCACCACCAGGCCGGCCACCCTCAGTGCCCTCCTCGCCGACGACGAGGCGAAAGGCCGGATCCCCGTCGACCCGTCCTCGGTCGACGTTGAACCCCTGCTGCAGGGCGTGAAGTTCTCCTGGGCCGGGACCGGCGGCGCCACCTTCGGCCCCAAGGGCGCAAAGCTCCCCCTCGGCAGCCTGCGTCTCGACGTCGGCGCCGCCGTCGCCACCGCGGAAGGCGCTCCCGCGTCCGCCGCCGCGTCCGTCAACGGCTTCGTCCAGCTCGCACCCGAGGTGGAGTTCTCCTACGACGGCGCCGCCCACGACCACTTCCTCGGACTGACGGGCGACTGGACAGCCCGGTGGGAGCTCAAGGGCCGCGCAGCGGGCGGCCTCAAACAGCGGATTCCGTTCGCCAAGCTCCACGCCGACCCCGTGATCCAGGTCGGCCCCGTGCCGGTCGTCGTGAACCTCGACCTCACCTGCTACATCCAGGTGGAGGCCGACGGCCGCATCACCCTGGACGTCGAGCAGAACGTCACCGGCGACTTCCGCGTCGGCGGCAGCTACGCGCCCACCGAGGGCTGGACCCCGGTCAGCGCCTCCGACGTCACGAGCTCGCCGGTCAAGGCGACGGTCACGGCGGCCGGCCGGGCCAGGACGGCACTCGGCGCCGAGGCCTCCATCGGCCTGTACGGCATGGTCGGCGTCACCGCCGACTTCGCCCCGTACCTGCGCGGCGAGGCCACCGCCACCGCCACCGGATCCACGGACGGCACCGGCTCGGTCGTCGGCACCTGGGCCCTCCACGGCGGCTTCGACCTGAGCGGAAACCTCCAGCTCCAGTTGTCCGTCTTCGGCACGCCCGTCCTCAGGCACCGCATTCCGCTGGGCAGCCTCCACCGCGAATGGCCGCTCGTGAGCGGCACGGGAGGTGCGAGCGCCCCTCCGGCCACCTGAACGCCTGCCACCTGAACGCCGGCCTCCTGGCAGCCGGGTTGTCCACAGCCCCTCCGCCTTCGCCGTACGTGTGCGCCACAATGGCCGCATACGTACGGCGGTTGGGGACGGGGGGACTGTGCTGCTGCTCGTGGTTGCCCTCGTCCTCGTCGCGACAGCCGCTGTTGTGGTGGTACGGAGGTCACGCGCTCGCCGTCCCGAACCGGCCCCGGGCGCGGGCCCGGTGGTCGCTCCCGTCACGCACGACACCACCCGCGGGGCCGAACTGCCCGATCCCATCGCCGACTTCGTGGGCCGGGCGGACGACCTCACCACGCTCCTGCGCCTCGTCCACGCAGGCCACCGCGCCATAGCCGTGACCGGGGCCCCCGGCCTCGGCAAGTCCGCCCTCGCCGTCCGCCTCGCGCACGAGCTGCGCCCCTTCTACCCCGACGGCCTGCTGTACGCCGACCTCGGCTCGGGCCGCGGTGACGTACCGGCACGCCTCCTCGACGCCCTCGGCGCGCCCGAGGAGGAACAGACGGGCGAGGCTCCCGCACTCGCCGCCCGCCTCCACAGCCGCACCGCGCGCCGCCGCGTCCTCCTGCTCCTGGACGCCACCACCGACGCGCCCCAGGTCCGTCCTCTGCTGCTGCCCGGTGACGGCTGCCTGACCCTGATCACCAGCCGCAACGCGCTGACCGACCTCCCGGAAGCGACTCCCTTCCCCCTCGAGCCCCTTACCGAGTCGGACGCCCAAAGGTTGTGGGCGATCGTCCCGCCGGGGGCTCCGCCGGCGGTACCTCCCGGACAAAGCTCCGGGGCAGGTGGAGGTACGACCCATGCCGGAAGGGCCATGGGGGAGGGTGGGCACATCCCACCCACCGGCCCGCACCTGGCCGACGGCCTCGTCCGCAGCTGCGGCCGGCTCCCCCTCGCCGTCCGTATCGCCGCCGCGGTAGGCGGGCAGCCGTCCGAGCTGGCCCACCGCATCAACGCCGAACGGGCCCGCCTCGACGCCCTCCACGTCGGCGACGTGCCCGCCCGCGCCGCCTTCGAGATCGCCTACGCCACGCTGACCGGCGCCGACCGTCACCTGCTCCGCAGCCTCGGCGCGTACCCCGGCCCCCGCCTGACCGTCCGTATCGCCGCCGCAGCGGCAGGCTGGCCGCATCAGGCCGCCCACGAGGGCCTGCAGCGCCTCGCAGCCGCCCAACTCGCGCAGCCCGACGGCCCCGACGCGTACCGCCTCCATGCGCTGATACGCCGGTTCGCCGCCGAGCGACTCGAACGGGACACGGCACCCGCCGAGTGCCGAGCCGCCCTGGAACGGCTCCTCGCCGCCGGTCCGGAGGACTCCACCGCCGTCTCCCTTCTCGTACGCGCCGGAGTACGGGAAGGCCTCCACGGTGCCGCACACCACCTGGCGACCACGGCGGACAGCCGGTTGCGGGACGAGCCCAGCCAGCTCCCGCGCATCGCCATGTGGTCGGCCGTCCTCGATGCGGCCCGCCGGGCGGGCGAGCACGGCTGGGCGGCGCACGCGCTGCGCGGCCTGGGCGACGCCTACCGGCGCGAGGGCCGCTACGAACAGGCCGTGGACCATCTGCGGATGTCCATCGCCGTCCAGCACCGAAGCGGCGCTCGCGCCGAACAGATCGAGACCCGCCGACTCCTCGGAGACGCCCTGCACCGGGCGGGCCGTTACGACGCCGCGCTGCGTGAGTTCCAGATGGCCCTGGACAGCAGCCGCGCCCTGGGCGGGCCGACGGGCGAGGCGGAGATCCTGCGCGGCCTCGGCGCCCTCCACCTCGACCGGCGCCGCCCCGACGAGGCGATCACATGTCTCGAAGCGGCCGTCCCCCTCACGGGCTGCCCCGACACCCGGCGCGTCCTGGGCTCGGCCTACGTCCAGACCGGCAACCTCACCGCCGCCGAGCGGTGCCTGAGGTCGGCCCTTGTGACCTACCGGCGGCACGGCCGCGCGGTAGGGGAGGGCTGGACCCTGCGCGAGCTGGGCTATCTGGAGGAGCGCCGGTGGGCGTACGGGGCGGGCGCGGACCACCACCGTGCCGCCCTGGCCGCCTTCGACCGCGTCGGCTACGGCACGGGCGTCGCCGCCGCGGCCGAGGCGATGGGCGACAACCTGCTCGCGCAGGGCAACGAGGCGGGCGCCGACGCGGAGTACCTCCGCGCGGCGACGGCGTACGCGGACCTGGGCGACCACATCCGCGAGGCCGAGGTCCGCCGCAAACTCAGCGTCCCTTGACGGTCCCCTCGACGAACGCGGCCCAGGCGGCGGCCGTGACGACGAGGACGGGGCCGGCGGGGGTCTTGCTGTCACGGACGGGGACGACGCCGGGGATGTCGTCGAGGACTTCGACGCACGACTCGCCGCCATCCCCGCCGCTGTAGGTGCTCTTGCGCCAAGCGGCCGCGCCGGGGAAGGCGTACGCGACCTCGACGCAATCCTCCCCGCCGTCGCCGCCGCTGTAGGTGCTCTTGCGCCAACGGGCGGTGCTCAGGTCGTACTCGCGCATCGTCTGTAGTCCTCCGCCACCGACTCGATCAGGGCCAGGGACGCCTCCGGCGACTGCGCGGCGGCCCTGAGCAGATCGTAATGCGCCTGTGTGCGCTTCACTACGGCCGGATCGTCCAGCAGATTTCCCGAAAGCATGGCCTCCGTATAGGCGGTTGGCGGGGCGTCCTCGAACTCGAGGAGCTTCAGTGTCTTGCCCATCGCCGGGTGCGCCCCGGCCGAGAACGGAAGCACTTGCACCAGCACCTTACGCTCGCGCGCCATCACCGCGATGTGGTCCAACTGCCGGGCCATCCCGGCCGGACCGCCCACCGTGATACGGAGCGAGGCCTCGTGCAGGACGGCCCAATACACCGGCCGTGTAGCGTCGTTGAGGACAGGGGCACGGTCCATGCGGGCCCGAACCATCTCCTCGATGTACGCCTCGTCGGCGAGCGGGTTGCTCGCCAGGTACACCGCGCGGGCGTACCCGGCGGTCTGAAGCAGACCGGGCACCACCGCAGGCGCGTACTCGCAGATCTTCGTCGCCAGTTGTTCAAGCTCCGCCACGTGCGCGAAGTACTCGGTGTACGGCGAATCGGCGATCAGCTTCGTCCACATTCGCTCGAAAAAACCGTCGGTTTGTAGCGTCTCGTCAATCCTGGTCGCTACATCCTTCTGTGGCTTCCGAATAGCCTGTTCGAATTGGCCGATGTAGCCCCCGGATACGAATACCCGCCGCCCCAGTTCCCCCTGCGTCAGCCCCGCCATCTCGCGCCTGGCCTTGAGCTCCAGCCCGAAGAACTCCCAGGCCGCCAGCCTGGACCCCGTCCCTCGCCTCATACCTGCGTTGGCCATGGATTAACTCCTTTGTGCTGCCGAGCAGTTGTAGCGCGCGTATGTCTGCCGATTCTAGGTCTGTGTCCTCACACTCATGAGGGGAAGGAAGAAAAGGAATCCGAGGCATGACGAGAGGAGCGCCGTGGAAGAAATGGACCATCTCCAGGACGCCGAGGCGGCTGTGGCGGAATTGAGGTGTGCACTGGCCCGGGCCGGAGTGACGTTGCCGTCGCTCGGACTGGACCCGGTCACATGCGCCGGCCGGAGTCCGAGGGTGCTGGTCGAGCTGGGTCGCTGCACGGTCGAGACCGCGCGCCGGATGGCCGCCGCGCTGCCCGGACCGCGGGAGGAGGCGGGGCTATGACGGCACCGGCCGTGGGGTCGTACGTGATCGACACGAGCAATGGGCAGGTGGGGCAGGTCATGGGCCACGAGGGACCGTACGTCCAGCTCAGACCGATCGGCGGCGGCCGCGAATGGGACTGCCCGCCCGACGCGCTGCGCATCGCCACCGCGGCGGAGCGCCTCAGCGCGGCGACTTCCTACGCGAACGCCCGCAGCCGCGGCGAGGTGCCTTAGCCTCGATCTTTCTTGATGGGCCGCCGACGAAGTCGGCGGCCCATTTCGTTGTCGAAGGCCGAGGCCGGGCAGTCCGAGGGCCCGAGTGTCGTCTC
>NZ_JBEOXF010000093.1:0-22194 GCF_040296405.1 Streptomyces sp. NPDC002133
TGCGCATCACCCCCAGCAACGTGGCGGAGATCGGCACGCTGGGTACGTCCTTCAACACCATGGCGGCCTCGTTGCAGGACAGCCGCACACGCATCATGGAGAGTGTCGATGCGGTACACCGGCGCACGGCTCGGGACCTGCACGACGGGGCGCAGCAACGGCTGATCAGCCTGATGATCGGGCTCCGGCTCGCGCGAGAGGTGATCGCCGATGCGGAATCGTCCGCGACCGAGCTGCTGGACCAGTCCATCGCCGACGCGCAGACGGCGATCGACGAGCTGAGGGAACTCGCATCGGGGATCTACCCGTCTGTGCTGACGCTGAAGGGACTGGCGGCGGCGGTGAAGGACCTGGCGGACCGGTGCCCGATACCCGCCGTCGTCGACAGCAAGTGTGACCAGAGGATTCCCTCTGCTGTTGAATCGAACGCGTATTTCATCGTGGCCGAGGCCGTGACGAACGCGGTCAAGCACGCCCAGGCGTCCCGGATCGACATCTCCCTCGAACTCGGGGAGGTCCTGCGGATCCAAGTCGTTGACGACGGTATCGGCGGCGTGGACGAGACCACGGCCGGCAGCGGTCTGACCGGGCTGGCGGACCGCCTGGCCGCCTTCGGCGGTACGTTGACCATCGAGTCGCCCCCGGGGGGCGGCACCTCGATCCTGGTGCAGATCCCGATGCGGCCTGAAGCGCCCAGTGCCCAGCGCCCGGAAACGGGCCGTTCACCCGGCGTCACGGGCGTGGACGACCGCGGGTGATGCTTGCTGCCCGTTCGTCCGGTCTTGGGGGTGCCCTTTGGGGCTCTGCTGTGCTCCAGGGCACCGAGCACGCGGAGCTTGGTCAACATGACCTCGTGCGGCTGTGCGAGACCCCGACTGCGTGCCGCTCGGCCAGACGCCGCCAGCGAAGTGCGGCAGGCGAGTGGACGACATGGGGGTCCTCGGAGTCGACCAGGGTCGGTGTTCTGGGCGATGACCCGGTCGCCATGGGGTGGCCGATGGTTAAAGAAGCCGGTCGTCAGTGGACCGATTCCGGGAAACACTACGACCGCCGGGCGACCGTGCCCCGGCCCGCATTGTGGACCGACTTCGCGGGTCGCGTATTGGGTTGTGATCAATCTGCGCACATGCGCCAAACCGGCGGGACCTGATCCGGTCGATCGTCTTGCGTGACGCGGGTGGAGCTGGCGGAGGGGGAACGGGAGTTCATTGAGCCCTACCTGACGATCGGCAGGTTCGTCCCGTACCCCGAGCGGGTGCGGCAGTTCGAAGGCATGATCCGGTGCCGACGTGGAAGTAGCCGATGCGGGTGGCTATTGACGAACGTGCTTGATGGCGGTGTCAGCCGAGCGGGTCGGCTGCATCGCGCAGGGTGGCCAGGACCGAAGCGTACATACGTGACTTGATGGTGCCGAGGGTGTCGCCGGCCTTGCCGAGCTGTGCCTCCGCGATCTCTACGGCCGTGGAACGCACAGCGTTCTCGTCCACCGCCCGGTCGACGATCCCGGCGGCCGCGGCGTCCGACCCACCGTAGCGACGGGCGGTGACCATGGCCTCGTGCGCGGTCTGCGGCGCCAGCCGGGACTTAATCAGGGCGGCCATGCCTGGCGTGAAGGGGATGTTGATGTCCGCTTCGGGCAGGCACCAGAAGCCGCGGTCGGCACGCATGACACGGAAGTCGTGCGCGAGGGAGAACATCGCGCCGGCGGCGAAGGTGTGCCCCTGCAGGGCGGCCACGGTGATCACCGGCAGGGACAGCACGCGGGCGAAGAGTTCGTGGACGGAGCTGCGGTAGCTTTCCTGCTGGTTGGCGTGGGCGCTCAGCCATTCCAGGTCCAGGCCGTTGGAGTAGAACTTGCCCGTCGCGGTCGTCACCAGGGCACGGGGCCCTTCTGCCTTCTCCACTTCGTTCAGGGCGGCGTTGACGGATGCGATCCAGTCGGGGTGGAAGCGGTTCTCATCGTCTCCCAGGTCGAGTACGAAGACGTTGTCCTGACGGTCAAGGGTTGGCATGTGTGCTCCTGGGGGTTGTGCCGATCTCATGTCCGGGTCGGACATTGGTGTTTCAAGCGTGTGTGCTCGTGGTGGGGAACGGAATGATCGAGTCGCCCCTGTCGGTGTGACCGTGGCGGTCACACCGACGGACGGCGTCCAGCGTAGATGAGCAGCCGGAGCAGGCGTTGTCGTCCGTGGTGCAACTGGGACATCGCGGTGCCCGGGGGGATGTCCAGGATCTCCGCGATCTCCTCGGGAGGAAAGTCCTCCACGTAAGCCAGGTGCACAACGATTGCGTTCTGCCGCGGGAGTTGGTTGAGCGCGGCCTTCACCTCGTGGTCGGGCAGGAGGTCGAGGGCCTGTGCTGCGGCCGTCGGAGGAACAGAGGGTGTCGAGTGTTTCGTACCCGGCAGCCGGTGGCGGGGCTGTCCCGTCGATGGGCCCGGGCGCGGCAGGTTCTGCCTCTCGCCGTTGGCGCCGTGCGCGGTGTCGGCCAGGATGTGGAGCAGCCAGGCCTTCAGGCTCGTCCCCGTGAACGACCCGAAGGCGTCGAACGCCCGCAGATACGTCTGCTGAACCAGGTCCTCTGCGGCGGCGCGGTCGCGGGTCATGCATGTGGCGGCTGCGTACAACCGGTCGAGAAACGGCAGGGCTTCGCGTTCGAACCGCGCGACGAGGTCGGCGGCATCCGGTGCAGTGCTGTCAGGGCCGTTCGCCATGCCGGGGCACAGCGGGGCGAGCATCTCCGCGTGGGTGTCATCGGGGGTGCGGGCGCGTCGATCCATGAAGGGTTCTCGTGGCGCTTGGGCGCTGCTCTCACCTGGTTTCCCGCTCGCATGCCCTTCGAGGGCGGGTCGCCCGGTGCGGGAGGCGCTCCGGCTCACGTCTCTCCTTGGGGAATGCAGAGCGTTGAGTCGGCGATGCCGTCCTTCACCGGCACGCTTGAGGTCCCGCAGGCCTTCGGACGCTGCTCGTCCACGGTGCCGGCCGTTCCCGGTATCGGCGAGTGCCGGCGGGTGTGGGAGGTCCTCGGTCATCAGTGTGGATGTGGGCATGGCGTTCTCCGGAATTGAAAGATCAAGATCTTGTCGGGCGGCGGAGCGGAGGGCTCACGGAGACTTTCCGGCCCGTGCGGCGACAGCAAAGCCGACATGACCTGGTGAGGCGCTCCACGAAGCCTTCCTCGAGCTCGCCTGCGCGATCACCTGCTGGCAACGCCTCCGCACCGCGTTGATTCAGGAACTCTGAGTGAACGAGGCCGCGGTGGCGCTCAGTGTTGAGCGGGCACAGACACGACCGAGCCTTGGGCCGCCATCGACGGTGCCCCACTCGTCGTCCACCGCGGGCTTGGCAATGTCGCCCGACTGGGCCTCGTCCACGGCCTTGCGGCCCGCGGCCGACCCCAGGTCCAACAGGTACCGCGGCTTGACCGTGGCCTTCGCGAAGTCTGCGGCCGGGGGCTCGAGGACTGGCGACTTCGGGGTGTACTGCTGGAACACGGAGCACTCCTTGGGGGAGGGGTCGGAAGCCCTTGGTCTTATCTGCGACGCGAATCCGGATCGCCGGGTGGGGAAGATTCCGTACCGGTTCCGGGTTGATCCCCATCATGTTCCGGTCGGCGCCGAACAAGCTGTCGAGCGACCTCCCCATTTCACTGCAGGCATTCCCCCCGAGGACTGTGGGGAATACCCCACGGCTTGCCACCCGCCGTGGGTGCACGTGACACGTAATTCACATGCACAGCGTTGACTCGCTCGGCGAGTTCATACGCGCTCGCAGGGGCAGCGACGACACCGGCACAGCTCGGTCTGCCGGACGGTGAGCCTCGAGGGACGGCAGGGCCCGCCGCGAAGAGGTCGCCGCGCCGGCCTGGATCAGCGAGGGGTGTTGCGCCCGCCTTGAGCCGCGACAAACGGCCCTCCGACCGGCCGCTCAACGCACTCAGCCGCTCAACGCACTCATACGGGTATTCCGGATCGATGCCTACGATGCAGAAAACCTGCACCGGCCGGCCGGCCGGGCGCGGGGCCGCGAGCCCGCAGCCAGAGCTGCTCGGGCCGCGATCATCCCCCGATGTACTGCTCCTGATGGCCCGCTGGAACGTCCCGGCCCCGCTCCTGGGACCGCGCCTTGATGTCATCGCGGCAATCCAGCTGGGCAATGCATTGTTCCCTGCGAATCGATGCGGCGCGGTATGTCTTTTCGACCCCGCGTCACGGAAGTTCTACGTAGACTGGGACGAGATCACGGAGAGCAGTGCCGCGCTTTGCGCGCGTACGCTGCCTCAACCCCGACGACCCAGGCCTGGCGCGTCTCATCGTTGAGTCCGTGAAGGCGTGTGGCCCAAGGCATACACATGCAGGTGTTTCCACCACCCCGAGCTCGAGCTGGTCTACCAGAATTTCGCCGTCAACGACGCGCCGGGTCGGTAGCTCGTGGCCTTTCAGGCGGAGCCGGGCTCCGCAAGTGAGGAGGCACTCGGACTCCTGATATCGATCCCCGACGGAGCCGCCGGTGTCGTGAGGGACCTGATGCGGTGGACATGCGGTGGACTTTGCCCCAAGCCACACGCCGAAGGCGTGCCCATCATCGCGTGGAACCTGTCAAAGGATGGGTCATGAAAGCTGCGATCCGCGCCATCCTCGGTGACGACCAACCGATCGTCCGGGAGGGTGTCGCGATGATTCTCACCCGTGCCGGAATCAATGTCGTCTCGGCGGTCGACAACGCTGTCGACTTGGTGCAGGCCGCTGCGGAACACCGGCCCGACGTGGTGATCACAGACATCCAGATGCCTCCGGGCCTGGCGGACGACGGGCTGCGGGCTGCCATGCAGATTCGAGCCGCCCATCCTGGGATGGGCGTCATCGTGCTGTCGCAGTACCTCGAAGCGAGCTACGCCCTCGATCTGGTCGGGGACAACCCGGGCGGTGTGGGGTACTTGCTGAAGGAGAAGGTCGCGAAGCCCGAGATCCTCAGTGACGCGGTGGAACGCGTGGCGAGTGGTGGTTCGGCTCTCGACTCGGACGTGATTGCCAGCCTCGTGGGCCGTAAGCGCGCGGCTGGCCCGCTCGATCTGCTGACGCCCAAGGAACGTGAGGTTCTTGCCCTCATGGCAGAGGGGCACTCCAATGCCGGCATTGCGGCAAAGCTGGTCGTGACTGTTCCTGCGATCGAGCGGCACGTCACCGGCATTTTCCTCAAGCTGGGTCTGCAGCAGGCGGAGTCCTCGCAGCACCGACGAGTGCTCGCGGTCCTGGAGTATCTCAAGAGCTAGTCTTCTTGTTTCGCTACGCGTGGCTGACCTGGTCTGATCGCTGTGAAGCGGTGGTCCTGATTGATCGTGGCCGGGTGGTGGCTGAGGCCCGACGCGCGGGCCGGGTTCTTGGAGGTTCCTCGGGCCGTGGGTGGGCAGGGACGGTGCCGTGGTTTAGCCCGGATCCATCGGTCGGTGATGTGTTGTGGCCTGCGGTTCGGTGGCGTTGGCTGCCGTTGTGCTGTACGGACGTGGGCGTGCGGGATCTGCCGGTCTGTCGGCCTCTCCAGGTTCCCGGGTCGTAGGGACGGTGGTAGCGGGTCAGCCGTGTCGTGGCAGTGCGGTGATGGCGACGAGGGCGTCGATGACCGCTGCACTCGGCAGGATCCGACGGCCCTTCCTCCGGCGGACCTCGTCGCGCAGTGTGTCGTGAATCCGCTCGGCGGTGCCGTCTGCCTCCCATCGGGCGAAGTAGTCGTAGACGGTGGTGTGCGGCGGCAGGTCGTGCGGCAGATACCGCCGTGGATTCCCGGTCCTGGCCACGTACAGGACCGCGTTCACGATCTCCCGCAGCTCGTGCTTGGCCGGCGCGATACTCACCGGTCGTGCAGGGACCAACGGACCCACCAGCGCCCACTGTTCATCTGTCAGGTCCGAGGGATAACGACGACGATCGGTGACAAGACGATCAAACCGCAGCACCCACCCCGCGCGGTACCCGATCATGGAAACGTGCGCACTTCACAGCACCCTCAGACACGGACACAATCACTCCGGACGCGCTCTGCGCGATCGGGTGACTGGCGGTGGTGCGGCCGAGCTGGTCCGCGGGTACGCCCGTGGGGTTAACCCCACATCGTCACTTGAGGGGACACCATGCGCAGGCTCGGGATTTCGGCCTGTGGTGTTTGGAGGCCGCCCGACAGAATCAGGCGCGCGTTTTCGCGAGGATGACATGCAAGCAGGGCCGGAGCTCACACAGGGACGAAGAACCCTGGCGAAGGCGGAACCCGGATTTCAGATATCGCCGCCCTCGCATGCCATCCGGATCAGTCACGCAAGAATGCGAATGCGAACATGTCCCACCACCTGGACTCCCCCATCGCCCGCCAAGCATATCGGCTGGAGATCACCGACCGTTTTCCGCGGCGAGCGCGGGACAGTCTTCGTCCTGCACGTTTGCCACTCACTCGCCGGCGAGGACATCCCCCGGGGCTTCCACCCCGAGGGCCGGCACACGGACGTTCGGCATCGGGATCGGCGTCACGCCATAAAGCCTGGGCATGAGGCACGTCTTCGACGCCGACCACATCGCGGCCATCGACAACACCCCGCGCAAGCTGATGCATGAGGGCCAACGGCCACTGTCGGTGGGCTTCTGGTTCTCCTTGGGGCACTGCAGCATCGTCTTCGCGCTCGCCCTCTTCCCCTGGGCCTACGCGCGCTGGGAACGCCGGTCTGCCTGCCGGCCGTCATCGCGAACAAGGTCTCCTCACTGACCATCGTCTACGTGCTCGCCGCCCTGCTGCACCGCTGCAGCACCAGGCAGGGCCAGCACATCGAGGTCCCGATGACCGACACGTTGCTGGCGTTCAACCTGCTCGAGCATCTGGCGGGGCACAAGTTCCAGGCGGCGGAGGGTCCCACGGGCTTGGCACCGCCGATGTCGAGGGGGCACCGGCGCACAGCACGCAGGACGGCCTCGCCTGGATGTCCTCGCCGAGCCGTCCGACCACTGAACCCCGATTTCCTGTACCTCCGCTGAGAGAAGCAAGCCATGAGCACCACTGACGTGCGCACCCACCAGGTGGGCACCACCCTGCTGATCACGATCGATCGCCCACAGGCACGCAACTCGGTGAACGCCGCGGTCGCCGCCCTCCTGGCGAAGGCCCTGGACGAACTGGAGGCCGACCCCGGGCTCCGGGCCGGCGTGCTGACCGGCGCCGACGGCACCTTCAGCGCCGGCATGGACCTCAAGGCCGCCCTGCGCGGCGAGTCCCCGAACATCCCGGGACGCGGGTTCGGCGGCGTGACCGAGGTCGAGCGGACGAAGCCGCTGATCGCCGCTGTCGAGGGCTGGGCGATGGGGGGCGGTTTCGAACTGGCCCTGGCCTGCGACCTGATCGTCGCCGCGGAGGACGCGCACTTCGGTCTGCCGGAGGTCAAGCGGGGCCTGATCGCCGCCGGCGGCGGCGTGATCCGGCTGCCCCAGCGCATCCCCTACCACCTGGCGATGGAGTTCCTGCTGACCGGCGAGCCGGTGAGCGGCCAACGGGCCGGCGAGCTGGGCCTGGCCAACCAGGTCGTCCCCACCGGTCAAGCCGTGAACGAGTCCCTCCTGCGCGCCGAGCAGCTCGCGGCGAACGCACCGCTCGCGCTGGCGGCGGTGAAGACGGTGGTACGGGCCGCCGACGGAGTGCCGGAGGCCGACGCGTTCGCGGTGCAGCGCAGGGTGATGGGCACGTTGATGGCCTCGGCCGACGTACGCGAGGGCATGACCGCCTTCGCTGAGCGCCGCACCCCGGAATGGACAGGGAAGTGACATGAGGATCGAAGACGTACGACGCCACGGGACCACCCCGTTGACCCGCCCGGCCTTCGCGCCCGTGGTGCCGTGGTTCACCGACCGCGAGTACCTCAACATCGTCTACCGCACCGACCCCGATGCGCTGCGCGCCGTCGTCCCCGAGCCCCTGCAGGTAGAGGAGCCGCTGGTCCGGTTCGAGATCATGAAGATGAACGACGTCACCGGGTTCGGCCCCTACACCGAGGGCGGCCAGGCGATCCAGGTCAGCTTCGACGGCGAGCGGGGCGAGTACCTGCACGCGATGTACCTCGACAACTTCCCGGCAACAGCGGCCGGACGCGAGAACAGTGCCTACCCGAAGGTCATCGGCGCACCGAAGCTCTACGTCGACCAGGACGTGCTGGTCGGCACCCTCGACTACGGCACGCTGCGGGTCGCCACCGCGACCATGGGCTACAAGCACTATCCGCTCGACCTGCGCGAGGCCGAAGCACAGATCACCGTGCCGACCTTCATGCTCAAGATCATCCCGGGCTACGACGGCGCCCCGCGCGTCCAGGAGCTGGTCCGCACCGAGATCACCGACGTCGTGGTCAAGGCCGCCTACACCGGCCCCGCGCGGCTGCAGCTGTTCCAGCACGTCCTCGCCCCGTTGGCCGACCTGCCCGTCCTGGAGATCGTCTCCGCCAGCCACATCCTCACCGACCTGACCCTCGCCCCGGTCAAGCCGGTCTTCGACTACCTCAAGGCAGGCACGCGATGACACACCGCTTCCGCACCGCCGCCGTGATCGGCGCGGGCACCATCGGACTGTCCTGGACGGCACTGTTCGCCGGCCACGGCCTGACCGTCCGCGTGAGCGACCCGCGCCCCGATCTCGCCGAGGCCATCGACACCGCGCTGGCCGAGTTCACCCCGCACCTCGCCGCCCAGGGCCTGGACACCGACGGCCTCGCCGACCGGGTCCACATCGCGAACGACATCACCGAAGCCGTCCGGGACGCCGACGTCGTCCAGGAAAACGGACCCGAGCGCGTCGAGTTCAAGAAGGAGCTGTTCGCCCAGCTGGTCCGGGAGACCCCCGCACACGCACTGCTGCTGAGCTCGTCGTCGGCGATCCCGGCGACCGCGTTCACCACGGAGCTCGAGGACGCCGACCGCATCCTCATCGGACATCCCTTCAATCCGCCCCACCTGCTGCCGCTCGTCGAGGTCGTACCCGGCGAACGCACCACCGAGGAAGCCGTGCAGGCCGCCGTCGACTTCTACACCTTCGTCGGCCGCGCCCCCGTCGTCGAACGCCAGGAGATCCCCGGGTTCGTAGGCAACCGGCTGCAGAACGCACTCAACCGCCAGGCCGTCTATCTCGTCCAGCAGGGCGTCGTGACCCCCGAGGACCTGGACACCGTCGTGACCCACTCGCTCGGCATCCGCTGGGCGACGGTCGGGCCGTTCCTCGGCGGGCACCTGGGCGGCGGCCCCGGCGGCTACCGCCACATCGCCGAGCACATCGGCAAGTCCATGCAGCAGATGGATCTCGGTGAACCCTCGAAGGACCCCGAGGACCGGGAGCGAGTCATCCAAGCGGTGGAGAAGGCATACGCCTCCACCCCGTACACCGACCTCGCCGAAGCCCGCGACCGCAAGCAACTCGCCGTCCTGTCCGCCCTGGAAGACAACCGCCCCAACCAGTACAACAAGGAGAACTGAAATGACCACCCACGCCACCCCCCTCACACAGCTGGACGACCAGCTCACCGCCGACTTCTACCTCTACGAGGCCCTGCTTCCGGACGACGAGCGCAAGATACTGCTCAAGGCCCGCACCCTTATGAGTGATGAGGTCAAGCCGCTGGTCAACGATGCCTGGGGGAAGGGCGAATTGCCCCAGGAACTGATCGAGAAGTTCCGCGGCAGCGGACTGATCGCCCTGGCCTACGAGGGCTACGGCGAGCACCAGCCGGCCATCAGCCACCTGCTCAGCGGCATGCTCGCCATGGAGCTGGGCCGCACCGACGCCTCGTGCGCCACCTTCTTCGGCGTCCACAACGGGCTCGGCTTCTACTCCATCTACTACGGCGGCGACCAGGAACAGCGCGACAGGTTCCTGCCCGCCATGGCCACGATGGACAAGATCGGCGCCTTCGCACTGACCGAACCGCTCGGCGGCTCCGACGTCTCCGGCGGCATGCGCACCACCGCCAAGCGCGAGGGCGACACCTGGACCCTCAACGGCGCCAAGAAGTGGATCGGCAACGCCACCTTCGCCGACTACGTCGTGGTCTTCGCGCGGGACGTCGACGACAACAAGGTCAAGGCCTTCGTCGTCGAGAAGGGCACCCCCGGCTTCAAGCCGGAGAAGATCGAGGGCAAGATCGCGCTGCGGATCGTGCAGAACGCCGAGATCACCCTTACCGACGTCCGCGTACCGGAAGCGAACCGGCTGCAGAACATCAAGGGCTTCCGGGACATCGCCGAGATCCTGCGCCAGACGCGCAGCGGAGTCGCCTGGCAGGCCCTGGGCGTCATGATCGGCGCCTACGAACTCGCACTCGACTACGCCAAGCAGCGCATCGCCTTCGGCCGCCCGATCGCCAAGTTCCAGCTGGTGCAGGACCTCCTCGTCAAGAGCCTCGGCAACATCACCGCCTCCTGGGGCATGCTCGTACAGCTCGCCCGCCTGCAGGACCAGGGCATCTTCCGCGACGAGCAGTCCGCACTGGCCAAGGAGTTCGTCGCGGCCCGCATGCGGGAATCCGTCGCCTGGAGCCGCGAGATCTTCGGCGGCAATGGCATCCTCCTCGACTACGACATCGCCCGGTTCTTCGCCGACGCCGAAGCCCTCTACTCCTACGAGGGCACCCACCAGATGCAGACCCTCATCGTCGGCAAGTCCATCACCGGCCACAGCGCCTTCGTGGGGTGACGGCAATGACCACTGAATCCGTCTTCACCGGCCTGAAGGTCCTCGACGTGGCCAGCTACATCGCGGCACCGGCCGCAGCCACCATGCTCTCCGACTTCGGAGCCGACGTCATCAAGATCGAGCCGCCGGGACAGGGCGACCCCCAGCGGCGGCTGAGCTTTGTGCCGCCCAGCCCCCGGGCACAGGCCAACTACAGCTGGCACCTGGCCAACCGCAACAAGCGCGGCATGGTGATCGACCTGAAGTCGCCGGCGGCCACCGAGGTCCTCAAGCGCCTCGTCGAATGGGCCGACGTGGTGATCACCAACTTCCCGCACGGCACGCGCGAGAAGTTGCACCTCGGCTACGACGAGGTCTCGAGCTGGAACCCGAGAGTCATCTACGCCGACCTCACCGGTTTCGGCGACGCCGGCCCCGACGCCCGCCAGCCGGGCTTCGACCTGACCGCCTTCTGGTCACGCAGCGGGCTGCTGGCCTCCACCCGCGACGCGGGAGCCCCGCCGACGGTACCGGTCTGGGGCAGCGGCGACTACACGACGGCGATCGCCGTCTACGCCGCGATCGCGACCGCCCTCTACCACCGCGAACGGACCGGACAAGGCGCCAATGTCGGAACGTCACTGATAGCCACGGGCGTCTGGGCCACCGGAACACTCGTCGCCGGCGCGCTCGCCAACGGCACACCGTTCGAGCTGCACGACCGCAACGCCCCGGTGAACGCGCTGACCAACCCCTACCAGACCGCGGACGGCCAATGGTTCATGCTGGCCACCTCACCCCTGAACTGGCCGGCGCTGGCGCAGGCCATCGGGCGCCCCGAACTGGGCGAGGATCCCCGATTCGCGGGCATCGAGGGCTTGGTCAAGAACGCCGCCGCGGCGAGCGAGCTGCTCGACGCCGCATTCCGCTCGCAGCCCTTCGCCCACTGGAAGGACGCCCTGGACCGGGAACGCATCACCTACAGCCCCATTCAGACACCGGAGGAGGCCGCGTGGGACCCGCAGCTGCGCGCGAACGACATCGTCGTGCCCCTGGAAGGCGTCACCGGGCTTGACCACACCATCAGCAGCCCGGTCAACCTACGAGGAGTGCCGAAAGTCCCCGCCAGGCGGGCACCGGACCTGGGCGAGCACAACGACGAAATCCTCGCCGAACTGGGCTTCGCCCCCGCCGAGATCGCCAGGCTGCGCGCCCAGGGAGCGATCCCCGGCACGACGCAAGCGGAAGCAGCGTGATCAGCACGGCGTCCGAAGCGGCCGACATGGTGCTCCACAAGCGGCGCGGCGGCGTTCTGACGCACGCTCGACGTCCACGGCCTGCTGCCAGGCCCGCTCCAGACTCTGCCCCTGCTGCGCACGGCAACGAGCACCTGGCGTCCAGATCGGCCACCTCGCTGTCGGGCTTCGTGCGGCCGGTAGCCGGCGCTAGGTGCCAGCAGGTGCCGTCACGGTTGCGACGTAACCTTCCTGCGGACGGGGGATGAGCACGGCAACGCATGCCGGACGTCACCCCCGTGGACGAGCACGCAGCAGCAAGGGCCCGGACCGCACCCGGCTCCGGGCCCTTGCTGCTGCCTGGACGGCCCTGGGCGTCCGCAGTCCGTACGGGAGTGTGAGGGCGACGTTGAGCATGATCTGGCCGCGGGCGTCTGGGTAGTGGGTGGCCAGGATGTCGATGGGGAGCGTCTCGTCGAGGGTGCGGCAAACGAGCCGAACCATCGCCGAAGCCGCCGCTCTCGCGGGTGCCGTCACCATCGTGATCACAACGCGGGCATCGCAGCACCCCAGATGAGTCAAGGCTGCCCTGTCACAGCCTCTCCATCACGAACCCCGCGGTGAAGCGCCCGTCCGTTGCCGCCGGGCACCCGCCACCCGGCACCCGACGGCGCGCACGCCAACGGCCAAGCATCCGCGAACCTCATCGCGCGGGGCACAAAAGGAATGACCGATGGACAGTTCTGCACAAACGGAAATCGCCGCAGATCAGACAGCCTTTCAGGCAAGCGGCGCGGCGATAGCCCTGCTGGATGTGGAGGGGACGGTGGTCGGGTGGACACAGGCCGCCCAGCGGCTGGTCGGCTACTCGGCTGTGGAGGTGGTGGGCCGATCCGGTGCCGTCCTGCTGGCGACTGCCGGCGACCGGGCTGAGGCATCGGCGTTCGCCAAGCCGGGCAGTGCCTCCCGCTGGTCCGGCTTCACCACAGTCCGCCACCGCGACGGCCACAGCATCGACGTGCGCCTGTGGGTGCAGGCGCTCTCCGGACAAAACGGCCGGGCGCGGTGGATCGTATCCGCGACCAACAAGGCCACATTTCCCTCGCGCCCGGCGAACGGATCTGGGCTGGAGTCGCTCCCGGCTGCGCTGCACCTGCCGAGCCGCCTGCCGATAGGTGTCGTCATCCGCGACACCCAACTGCGCTGCACCTGGGTGAACGACACCCAGGGCCTCAGGGACGGCATCCCGCTCGAGCAGCGGCTGGGGCACACGCTGACGCAGGCAGCACCCGGACCGCAGGCCGACATGCTCGAGGCGCTGATGCGCCAGGTGCTTCAGAGCGGCGTTCCGACGACCAACGTGGAGTTCCGGGCCTTCGCTCCGACGCATGCGCGCCATGAACCCACGTTCATGGCCTCCTTCTTCCGCCTTGACGACGCACAGGGCCGTGCGCTGGGCGTGTGCGCCGTGACGGTGGATGTCACCGACAGTCGGCGAGCGCGGGAGCGTCTGGCGATCCTGGGCGAGGCCAGCAAGCGGATCGGCACCACCCTGGATGTCATGCGGACCGGCCAGGAACTGGCCGACCTCGCAGTGCCGCTCCTTGCGGACTACGCCACCGTCGACCTGGTGGAGTCGGTCCCCTTCGGCGAGGATCCGCTCGCGCGCCTCGGCCCGCGGGGCGGACACATCCCCGCCTTCTGCCGCGCGGGGCTGGCCTCTGTCCACCAGGAGGTTCCGGAGTCCCTGTTCACGCGGGGAGAGCCGGTCTTCGTCCCGCCGGCGTCGCCCTTCACCAGCGTCCTGCGCTCCGGGAAGTCCCATTTCGAGCCGCTGCTGGACCCTGGCACGTGGCTGGACCACCAGGACGCGGCGCGGGCGGAGAAGGTCCGTGAGCACATGATGCACTCTTTGATGATCGTTCCGATCCGCGCGCGGGGTGCGGTGCTGGGAGTGGCGGTGTTCGTGCGGATGGCGGACTCCGTGCCGTTCGAGGAGGAGGACCTGCTGCTGGCCGAGGAACTCGTCAGCTGGGCCGCGCTGTCCTTGGACAACGCCCGCCAGTACGCCCGCGAACGCTCCACGGCCCTCTCCCTGCAGCGCCACCTGCTCCCCCACCACGCAACAGGCGGAACAGCCGCCACTGTGGCCTGGCGCTACCAGCCCGCTGACAGCCACCAAGGCGTCGGGGGCGACTGGTTCGACGTGATCGAGCTGCCCGGCGCCCGCCTCGCCCTGGTCGTCGGCGACGTGGTCGGACACGGCATCAACGCCGCAGCCACCATGGGCCAGCTGCGCACCGCCGTACGCACCCTCGCCAGCATGGACCTGCCCCCCGACGAACTCCTCGCCCACCTCGACGAGCAGGTCACCCGCCTCGCCGAGGAAGACGCCGACCCCGAGGACCCCGACACCGCGACGATGATCGCCACATGCCTGTACGCCGTCTACGACCCGGTCACCCGGCAGTGCACGATGGCGCGGGCAGGCCACCCCCCGCCCGCGATCGTCGACCCGCACGGCCACGTCGTCTTCCCCGACCTGCCCACCGGAGCCCCACTCGGCCTCGGACTGGTCCCCTTCGAATCCGTGACACTGGACCTGGCCGAGAACAGCGTGCTCGCCCTCTACACCGACGGCCTGATCGAAGCCCGCAACCACGACCTCGACACCGGCATGAACCGCCTGGCCGCCGCCCTCGCACGACCAGACCTCCCCCTCAAAGACCTCTGCTCGACCGCGGTGGACACACTGTCCACCAAGGCACCGAGTGACGATGTCACCCTGCTCCTCGCCCGAACCCACACACTCGGCCCGAACCAGGTCGCCTCGTGGCAGCTTTCGGACGACCCAGCCGCCGTCAGCCGCGCCCGAGCCCTGACCACCCGTCAACTGCATCAGTGGGGACTAGAGCACCTGGCCGAGTCCACCCAACTGATCGTCAGCGAACTGGTCACCAACGCCATCCGCCACGGCAACGGCCCGATCCACCTGCGCCTCATCCGGCACGAGATGCTGACCTGCGAGGTCTTTGACACCAGCAACAGCTACCCGCGCCTTCGCCACCCCAGCACCACCGACGAGAACGGCCGCGGCATCCTCCTCGTCACACAACTGGCCCGCAGATGGGGAACCCGCCACACACCAGACGGCAAAATCATTTGGGCCGAACAGCAACTGACACCCAGCCCGTGAGACCAACCACCCGAATTCACCACACGCGCCGCTGCTTGGCAAGGCAGGCCATACGCCCTCCGCGGCCCGTATCCAGTTCCGCAGCGGCTCCGTGTTGACTCCCAGATCGGCGGCTATCTGCTTGATCGTTGCTCCCGGCCGCGACCGTTACAACGCGACCACGTCCGCCTTGCCCCGGCGGATAGCACTTCATCACCATGAGGTGACTCCTGTTCTCAGATCCTCAAGATCAGCATCTCGAGTGTCCAAGATCAAGGGTCAAGGCCCGCTGAACAGCTGGACGCGAGCGGCTGTGTTCGGGCGATCCGCAGGAGGTCGATGCAGCGGCCAAGCTCAAGAACGTTGGCTGGAGCAGTGGATCACGGTGAGTTCGCCCTGGGCGTGCCGGGATCGAAGGACCTTCTTGTCGACTTCCCAACCGAGGTCCTCGGGACCTGGTCGATGAACGTCCATCGCTCCGGACGCCACCACCTGGGGACCTTGGTGGCCGTGCACGAGGACGACCGTCGGCCGCCCGGGCGCACCGCGCCATTCGATCATGGCCAGTTCGGCGCCCTCGGCGGCGATCATGCGAAGGGTGGGGCGATCGTCACGGGGTCTCCGCTCGGCCTTCCGCGGCCTCGCCCGGGAAGCTCCCGTAGCGCAGTCCGCCGTGCGAGTACGTGGGCCAGACCGGCCACTGCCGCTTCCAGCGGGCGATTTCCGAGGACGGCAGAATCTGCAGCCACCGCGGGTCCCGGGCGCTGCGGTCGGCGAGCGTCTTCTCCTTGACCATGGAGTCGTACTGGTCGAGGGAGTCCTCGAGGGTGTTGGCGTTGGGCACGATCTCGTGCCGGAAGAACCGCGCGTGCCGCCTGACCCCGGGGATCCGGGAGAGCTCGGGCTGCCAGTTGTCGGCCGCCACACCGTTCTCCGAGGAGACCCAGATGCCGTCGGGGGTGTTGAGCACGAGCGAGTGGTTGCCGTCGGTGTGGCCGGGCGTCCACAGCAGGCTCACGCCGACGCCGAGTTCCACGTCTGCGTCGAAGGCGGCGACGCGGTCCTCGGGCACACCGTCCATGCCGCCGTCGACGTACCAGGCCCACTGCATCGGGTGCGGCGAGGCGAAGGTGCCCAGCTCCTTGCGGTGCACCAGCAGGGATGCGCGGGGGAACAGCGGCTCGGGCGGGGCCGCCTGTCCGGCCAGGGGCTTGGAGCTGCCCATGATCAGCCGGACGTCCTGGACGTGCAGGTGGTCGAAGCTGACGTAGTCGACGTCCTCCGGACGCAGACCGCACAGGGGCAGCACCTCCTCGGGCTCGTGATAGTAGCGGGTGAATACCCGGTCGCTGAGGAAGTCGCCCGCCAGGCGCTTGAGTTGGGCGTAGAAGGGGGCGGTGCTGGACCCGGCGGCGACGGTGGGTTCCCACACCAGGGTCCTGGGCACTTTGTCGAAGCCGTCGAAGTGCACGACCAGTACCCGGTTGACGATGTTAACGAACGGGTTCGGGCCGATCGCAGCGCCGTGGAAGGCGTAGCGGGTAGGGTACGGCGCGGCCGCGATGTCGAAGCTGCGCACCGCGTGGATCCGACCCTGGCCGCGGAAGCGCTCGCGATAGGCAAGAGCGGCCTCGCGCACGGCCTGAAGCCGGTCGCCCCGTGGCCACACCTCGTGCACGCCCGCGAATTCCCTGATCGTGCGCATGCCGGCGCTGAGGGCGTCACCGGGCGGTGGCTGCCCGGTGCCGGGCGCGCTCATCGATCTGCCCTCTCCTTGGTTTGTGGGGCGGCACCGCCGGTTTGTGTCGCCGTGCCGCTGTCGCGCTCGTAGGCGACACGTACCGACGGGTCCGTGAGCGCGGCCAGCTGGTCCGGCACGACCAACCGCAGCCACCCTGCCCGGGCCTTGGCCGGCAGCAGCGCGGAGACCCACGGGACCAGACCGACGTGCCGCGGCACGAACACCTCCGGCCGGGGACGGAGAACCACGCTCAGGACCGTTCGGGCGACGTCCTGCGGGGTCAGACGGCGGATGGGGCCGGCGCTGGTGCCGACCGCCAGCTCCGTGTCCACGACACCAGGCATGACAAGGGAGACCTGGACACCGCTGCCCCGCAGTTCGGCCCGCACTGCCGAGCTGTAGCCGTGGACAGCATGCTTGGTGGCGGCATAGGTGGCCTCGCCCATAGGGGTCACTTTGCTGGCCGCGGACGCAATATTGACGATGTGTCCGGTGCCGCGGGCGCGCATCCGGGGCGCCGCGAGCTTCATCCCGCGCAGCACCCCGTGCACGTTCACGTCGAACTGGCGGACCGCGGTCTGCTCGGCCTCGTCCGCGAACGGCCCGACCCACATGATCCCGGCGTTGTTGACCAGTACATCCACGGGCCCGAACCGCTCTTCCGCCCGGTCCAGGAAGGCCGCGAACGACGCGGTGTCCGTGACGTCCAGGGCGAAGCCCGCCGTGTGGCCGTCCGCGGTGCGGCAGATCTCCTGCGCCGCAATTCGGGCCGACGCCTCGTCCAGGTCTCCGAGCGCGACCAGGGCGCCGGCCCCCGCCAGGGTGTCCGCGACAGCCCGGCCGATACCGCGACCCGCGCCGGTGACCGCGACCACCCGACCCTCGAGCGGCGACCGGGCGGAGCGGAACAGCGGTCTTCCCGTCGCACGGCGCACCGACTCGTCCGTCATGACTCTCCGTCCTTGCACGCCTCGTGCGGGCCGCCTACCAAGCCTCAATCTGACACGGAGCAGGGTCAGACGGGTCGGGCATGCTGTCAAGGAGTCCGACAGGAAAGCAGTGAGGTGGGCGTGACGGCACGGGGCGGGGGACGCCGGTACGGGGGTCGTGACGCGGCACAGCGACGCAAGGAGCGGCGAACACGGCTGACCGCCACCGGGCTGGAACTGTTCGGCACCACCGGCTACGCGGTGGGGTCGGGCATCGAGGAGCAGGCCGGTGACGTCACGCTGAGTAAGGGGTCGGGGAGGTGCTCGGTACCGCGCGGTGAAGGTCCCGTCGGACTCACAGGGGAAGGCCCCACGTCTGCCTTCGGGCTGTCGCCCCCGTGCGACACACTTCCCGCGCAAGCGCGTACAGAGCACTGAGGAAGATCAAAGCACCAGCCCCCAGCCAGAGAGCCGACGTCCCAAAGCGGCCCGCCATCACCTCGGACCAGCCCACGACGCACCGGCCCCGACGCCACAGGCCAACAGCAACGCCGAACGCTTCAACCACAACCGCGCGAGGAACGGGCCTACCACCAGCCCTGCAACAGCCGCTTGCGTTTCGCCCCCGCGCCGAGATCCCTGACCAGCTGGACGCCGCCGCCAGCGACTGGTGTCCTTGAGTTCTCGCCCCGGGGCCGCGGCAACCACACGCCGCCGCGGAGCAACGCCTCACAGCCAGGCCCTACTTGGCCCCGCCTGGCTGCGCCTGGCTTTGTCGAGCCTCCCTCGGCCTCGCTCGGCACCGCCTGGCCTCGCTCGGTGCGACACCTGGCGCGACTCGACCAAGCCTTGGCAACGGGTGTCGTACCGAGCCCGAGGACGGCGCCTTCGCCGCCTGCCCCACCTGGGCGCCTCCAGTGCGCCAGGTGATCACCCGCGGTGAGGTCCGTGGAGCCCTGACGGCTCCGGCACGGGCCGGGCGCACCCTGCCCCTGCGGCCGGGGCCCCGTGACCGCACCGCCTTCCGCACCCGCAACCACACCCGGCAGCCCCACCCGGCCGAAGCACACTCATCTGACTTGCAACTTTAAAGCCAGATGTGCATGCTTTCCGGAGACCCAGGGCGGCAATCACGCGATCTGCCCCTGAACGGGTTCCTGCCGCAAGGCCGGGCCCCGGGCCGCGGAAGCCTGCGCTCGCCGATGCCCCGGGCCCCTCACCCACCCCACTGGAGGCCGCCGTGAACCAGTCCCCCGCTTCGCTGCCGCTCGCCACCGACACCTATCTGGCCACGTTGCGCGAGAAGGTGGCGGCGTTCGAGCGGCTGCTGCGCACCGCCGACCCGGGCACCCCGGTGCCCACCTGCGGCAGCTGGAGCCTGCACGACCTGGCCTCCCACATGGGGCAGTCGTACCGCTCCGTGGCGACCGTGCTGCGGACCGGACAGCCGCCCCGTGAGCGGTTCGCCCCGGCAGCCGGGGAACAGCTCCCCGACTGGTACGCCGAGAGCGCGGCCTCGCTGCTGACCACCCTGGAGAGGACCGACCCCGCAGCACCGTGCTGGGCGTTCGGCTTCGAGGACGCGGTGGCGGCGTTCTGGTTCCGCCGCGAGCCCCAGGACACGACGGTCCACCTCGTCGACGCGCAGCTGGCTCTGGGGGCCGAGGTGCACCTCGATCCGCTCGTCGCGGCCGACGGCGTGGACGAGGTCCTCACCACGCTGCTGCCCCTGGTCTGGCGCGGCGACAAGGCGAAGCCGCTGTCGGCGCCGGTCGCCGTGCGCGCCACCGACACCGGCCACGGCTGGCTGATCCCGCCGGCCGACATCCCCCAGGCCCGGCCGCTGGACTCAAAACCCGCGCCGGCCACGGTGGAGGCCACCGCCGCCGAACTGCTGCTCGCCCTCTGGAAGCGGCAGCCCGCGAAGCCGCAATGGATCAGCGGTGACATCGCCGCGGCCGACACCCTGCTGACCGCCCAGCTGACGCCCTGACCGGCGCCGTGGGCCCAGCCCGCCTCGACCCGCCTCGGTCCACCCTCGGCACTCCCCCGTGACCAGCACCCTTTCATCGACATCAGACAACCCCAGGAGGTACACCGTGCCCGAAAAGCTCCCGCCCCACTCCCGCCGGACATTCCTTTCCGCCTCGGCCGCCGCGATGGCGGCCGTGACCGCCGGATCCGCCGGTCTGCTCTCCGCCCAGCCGGCCGCGGCAGCCCCGCAAGGCCCACTCCCCGGCCCGGCGGCGCAGGGCTTCGGCTCCGTCTCCAAGGCGCCGCACCTGCCGCCGGGGTTCGCCAAGACGTTCACCAGCCGGTACATCGACACGGGCAACGTGCGCCTGCACGCCGTCGTCGGAGGCGAGGGACCGCCCCTGCTGCTGGTGCACGGCTGGCCCCAGACCTGGTACGCCTGGCGACTGGTCATGCCCGCGCTGGCCCGGGACTTCACGGTCATCGCCGTCGACCAAAGGGGTATCGGGCTCTCCGACAAGCCCCGCGACGGGTACGACACCATCACCCTCGCCAACGACCTCATCGCCCTCATGGACACGCTCGGCCACCAGCGGTTCGCCGTGGCCGGCCACGACACCGGAATGCCGATCGGCTACGCCCTGGCCGCCGACCACCCCGACCGCGTCGACCGCCTCGTCGTCGCCGAGGCATTCCTCCCCGGCATCAGCCCCTCGCCACCCGTCTTCGCCCCCGACCAGCTCAACGACAGGATCTGGCACATCGGCTTCAACCGGCTCGCCAAACTCAACGAACAGCTCGTCACAGGACGCGAAGACATCTTCTTCGGCTACGAGTACGACATCAACGCCGTCAACAAACTGCCCGCCCACGCCATCAAGCACTACATCCGCGGCTTCGCCTCCCACCCCGACGCCCTCAGCGGCAGCTTCGGGTTCTACCGCGCCTTCGACACCAGCGCCGCACAGAACAAGGAACGCAAAACCCCACGCCTGACCATGCCCGTCCTGGCACTCGGCGGAGCAGCAAGCGGCGGCGACAGCGTCGCCAAGACGATGAAACTGGCCGCCGACAACGTACAGGGCCTCATCATCCCCGACTGCGGCCACTGGCTCGCCGAAGAAGCACCCGAACAAACCGTGGCAGCACTCACCTCGTTCCTCGCCCCGTACCGGGACCGCGAGCGAGGCACACGGCACCACATCGCCGCGTAGCGCCGGCAGCCGAGGCGCCCGACCCTCCGCACACCCCAACCCGGCGGCACCCCCTGCCCTGAAAGGTTGCCGCCACGCAGAGAAGGCCTCAGGCGGCACGCCTCCCTTGTGGGCAGGCGTGCCCGAGGGGACGGGCGAGCGGCGGGCCGCACGCCCGTCCCGACCGGGGCCCGCCGCACCAGACTGGCCGCAACGTCGCGGTGATCGCCCATCCGCCGGGTGAGGAGATCCAGTTCGACCGTCAGCGCGACGAAGAACGCGCCCGCCGGCTCGGTGAAGCGTCGGCACCGCCCGCGCTGCCTGAACTTCCACCACCACCCAGATCCACACCACGAGCGGACCACGTCCAGCCGTCCCTGAGCGTGACCCCCTGGCCCCAACCGCCACCCGGAACTGCCCTCACTGCCAGCAGCCAGTCACCATCGTCGCCCTGCTCGCCACCCTGAGGCCGCCCGCCCCGCCATGCCCACGGGCCCCGACGTCACCCCGCTGCGGCGAACCCCATGACCAGGGCAGGCAATAACGTCACCTGACCCCACACAGAACAAAAGGACCCGGCGGCCGCGGGCCGCCGGGTCCTTGCCCACGCGGCCAACTAGATCGACAACTTCTCCCACTGCACGTCAACACTCCAGGCACCTTCACCCGAAACGAAGTCTTCGAAGATCGCAGCCACCTGATCTATCTCGCTGACCACACACCGGTAATGCCGATCGGGTGAGCCATCCCGGTGTTCAACAGCGAAACCAGCGGTTGCCCCGGAGTTCGCCCCCCACCTGGACATAGCGGCCCAGCCTCTTCTCCAGAATCAAAAACCAGTTCTGCCCGGACACCTGGTGAACCGCCCGTTCAACCACGTCCGGGTCGGGGTCCTCAACCGGCAGCCCTGCGCAGGGCTGAAGCCTCAGCCCATCCGTTCCGCGCAACTTAGGAGGAACATGCAGCACCTCGGTCTGGGGATCGAAGCACACCAGCCCATGACGACTGGCCAGGTCCAGAACCCGCGGTGCCACCTTGCCCACCGAACCCCACGACATCGGCATGATCACGTGGGTGTCCGAGAGGTCCACGCCGGCTGTCCACGGACACGATTCGACCTCCGAATGCGGCGGCCCAGGGATCTCCGCAGCCAGCGCCTGAGAGAACGCTAGTGGCTCGTCACGCAGCCTTGGCCGGGTATTGGGTCCACTGGCGGATCGGTGAATCGGGGGCGAAGTTGGTCTTCGGTTCCGCGTGAGTGT
>NZ_JBEOXF010000094.1:0-18676 GCF_040296405.1 Streptomyces sp. NPDC002133
TGGTACTGCAGGGGGGACCCTGTGGGAGAGTAGGACGCCGCCGAACAATTATTGCGGGGAGCCCCGGACCTTTTGGTCCGGGGCTTTTCTGCGTTGGGCAGATTCGATTCCTGCCACCCCTCTGTGCGGTTTCCGATGACCTGAGGGTAGGGTCAAGAGGCATCGTTGGCACGTTTCACACAGGAGGCCCCCGGGTGGAGGTCCAGGAGACTCGCGTTCAGACGGACCGGGTGCTCACCATCCCCAACATCCTCAGCATGGCCCGCCTGGTCGGCGTGCCGCTGTTCCTGTGGTTGATTCTTCTACCAGAGTTCGGCGGGCCGAAGGCCGACGGTTGGGCACTGCTCGTGCTCGCGCTGAGTGGTGTCAGCGACTATCTCGACGGCAAGCTCGCCCGGCGCTGGAACCAGATCAGCAGCCTGGGACGCATCCTGGACCCTGCCGCTGACAGGCTTTACATCCTTTCCACGCTCGTGGGGCTGACCTGGCGCGAGATCTTGCCACTGTGGCTCACTCTGGCGCTTTTGGCCCGGGAGTTGATGCTCCTGGTGATGGTGGGAATCCTCCGCCGGCACGGCTATCCGCCGCCGCAGGTGAACTTCCTGGGCAAGGCGGCCACCTTCAACCTGATGTATGCGTTCCCTCTGCTGCTTCTCAGTGACGGAAACGGGTGGCTTGCGTCACTTGCTGAGATTTTCGGATGGGCGTTCGCCGGATGGGGTACAACTCTCTATTGGTGGGCAGGGATCCTCTACGTGGTCCAGGTCCGCCGACTCGTCAGGGCGGATGCCCCTGCCGATTGAGCCGTATGTCCGGAGCTGTGGTGAGACCGCCGGCCCGCACATGACATTCCAAGGGCCTGCCCGGATGGGTGAAGTCGGCTAGACCGTCGTCTCTTCAAGGAGGACGCTTCCGACATGAAGGCTGTCGTGATGGCTGGTGGCGAAGGTACGCGACTTCGCCCCATGACCTCGAGCATGCCCAAGCCACTGCTGCCGGTGGCCAATAGGCCGATCATGGAGCATGTGCTGCGCTTGCTGAAGCGGCATGGGCTCACTGAGACCGTCGTAACCGTTCAGTTTCTCGCCTCCCTCGTCAAGAACTATTTCGGTGACGGCGAAGAGCTGGGGATGGAACTCACCTATGCGCACGAGGAGAAGCCACTCGGCACCGCGGGAAGTGTGAAGAATGCGGAGGAGGCGCTGAAGGACGACGCGTTCCTCGTCATCTCCGGTGACGCTCTCACCGACTTCAATCTGACCGACCTCATTGCGTTCCACAAGGAGAAGCGCGCGCTGGTTACAGTGTGCCTGACCCGGGTGCCGAATCCGCTTGAATTCGGTATCACCATCGTGGACGAGCACGGCAAGGTCGAGAGGTTCCTCGAGAAGCCGACCTGGGGCCAGGTCTTCTCGGACACTGTGAACACCGGCATCTACGTCATGGAGCCCGAGGTCTTCGACTACGTCGAGGCAGACGTTTCGGTGGACTGGTCCGGCGATGTCTTTCCGCAACTCATGAAGGAAGGCAAGCCGATCTACGGCTATATCGCCGAGGGCTACTGGGAGGACGTCGGCACCCACGAGAGCTATGTGAAGGCCCAGGCCGATGTCCTCGAGGGCAAGGTCGACGTGGACGTCGACGGCTTCGAGATCTCACCCGGTGTCTGGGTGGCCGAGGGAGCCGAGGTGCACCCCGACGCTGTGCTGCGAGGTCCGCTGTACATCGGGGACTACGCCAAGGTCGAAGCCGATGTGGAGATCCGCGAGCACACCGTCGTCGGCTCCAATGTCGTTGTGAAGAGCGGTGCGTTCCTGCACAGGGCAGTCATCCACGACAACGTCTACATCGGGCAACACAGCAATCTTCGTGGCTGCGTGATCGGTAAGAACACCGACATCATGCGGGCCGCGCGCATCGAGGACGGCGCCGTCATCGGCGACGAGTGCCTCGTGGGCGAGGAATCGATCGTCCAGGGCAATGTGCGCGTCTACCCGTTCAAGACCATCGAGGCCGGCGCCTTCGTCAACACCTCGGTGATCTGGGAGTCGCGCGGCCAGGCGCACCTCTTCGGGGCGCGTGGCGTCTCCGGGATCCTCAATGTGGAGATCACTCCGGAGCTTGCCGTACGGCTGGCGGGTGCATACGCGACCACCCTGAAGAAGGGGGCGACCGTCACCACCGCGAGGGACCACTCACGCGGCGCCCGGGCGCTCAAGCGTGCCGTGATCTCGGCGCTCCAGGCCAGCGCCATCGACGTACGCGACCTGGAGAACGTGCCCCTGCCCGTAGCGCGGCAGCAGACGGCCCGCGGCAGCGCCGGCGGCATCATGATCCGCACGTCACCCGGGGTGCCGGACTCCGTCGACATCATGTTCTTCGACGAACGGGGCGCGGACCTGTCGCAGGCCGGGCAGCGGAAGCTGGACCGGGTGTACGCGCGCCAGGAGTACCGGCGGGCGTTCCCCGGTGAGATCGGGGACCTGTCCTTCCCGGCCAGCGTCTTCGACTCGTACACCGGATCACTGCTGCGCAACGTCGACACGACGGGGATCGCCGAAGCCGGCCTCAAGGTCGTCGTGGACGCCTCGAACGGCAGCGCAGGGCTTGTTCTGCCGAGCCTGCTCGGCAGACTCGGCGTGGACGCGCTGACGATCAATCCCGGCCTCGACGAGTCCCGGCCCACCGAGACCGCCGATGCGCGCCGGAAGGGACTGGTCCGCCTCGGAGAGATGGTGGCGTCGGCCAGGGCCGCGTTCGGCGTGCGCTTCGACACCGTCGGTGAACGGCTGTCGCTCGTGGACGAGCGCGGGCGGATCATCGAGGACGATCGAGCCCTTCTCGTCATGCTGGACCTGGTCGCCGCGGAGCGCCGCAGCGGCCGTGTCGCTCTGCCCGTGACGACGACACGCATCGCCGAGCAGGTCGCCGCGTACCACGGCACCCAGGTCGAATGGACGACCACGTCGCCCGACGATCTGACCCGGGTCTGCCGTGAGGAGTCCACCATCTTCGGTGGAGACGGCCGCGGCGGCTTCATCGTTCCCGAATTCAGCAGCGTTTTCGACGGCACGGCGGCTTTCGTGCGGCTCATCGGGCTGGTGGCCCGCACCCAGCTCACTCTGAGTCAGATCGACGCCCGGATTCCGCGGGCCCATGTGCTGCGCAAGGACGTCGCGACGCCCTGGGCGGTCAAGGGCCTCGTCATGCGTCGCGTCGTCGAGGAGGCGGGAGATCGCTTTGTCGACACCACGGATGGTGTGCGGGTGGTCGAGGCCGACGGCCGGTGGGTGATGGTGCTGCCCGACCCGGCCGAGGCCGTCACCCATCTGTGGGCCGAAGGCCCCGACGACGCATCCGCGCAGGCCCTGCTCGACGAGTGGGCGGGTGCCGTCGAGAGCGCAGGTCAGTGAGCCGGTCGCCGAACCGGTAGCGGTGTGTGGGGAGGCGGCGCCTGCCGCCTCCCCACACTTCGGTGGGGCCATTCGGCGGTAGCGGTTCCGACGTGCGACGATGTGCGGCATGCCGCAGCAGCCCCCCGTTCGGAGCACCGCCTCCCCGCCGCCGCGCCCTGATGCGTCCATGTCGCTGCTGAACAATGTCATGGACCACAGCCTCGACGACGGCTACGCCGAGGCGGCCGCCCGCAGGGATGCCGAGGACGGCGGACTTCCCCGGACGCTGCGCGCCAAACTGGGTCTCGCGGCCGGTCTCGTACTGGCCGCCCTCGTCGTCACCCTCGGGGCGGCCGAGGCGCGCATATCGGCACCGGTGGTGGCCAAGGAACGCGAGGAGCTCATCGACCGCATCGACGCGGAGACCGCGGCGGCCGACGAACTGGAGGCCGAGGTCGACCGTCTCCGTGACGAGGTGGGCGAGCGGCAGCGCAAGGCTCTGCAGCAGCACGGTGGCGACCAGGGCCGGCTGGTCGCGCTGCTCTCGGGAGGCACCGAGGTGCACGGGCCCGGGATCAAGCTGGTCGTCGACGATGCCAAGGACGCCGCCTCTGACGGCGGCGGTCCGCGCGAGAGCGGCGGTTTCTCCGACACGGGCCGGGTGCGCGACCGGGACATGCAGCGCGTCGTCAACGGCCTGTGGGAGTCCGGCGCGGAGGCCGTGTCCATCAACGGACAGCGGCTGACGGCCCTGTCCGCGATCCGCGCGGCCGGTGACGCCATACTGGTCGACAACAAGCCGCTGGTGCCCCCCTACACGGTGCTGGCGGTGGGGGACGGGAACAAGCTGAGCACCGCTTTCCAGGACAGCGCGGACGGCCAGTACCTGCACGCGCTGCAGGAGAACTTCGCTATCCGCACCAGCATTTCCGCACAGGACGTAGTGCGGCTGCCGGCCGCGCCGAGCCTGATCGTGCGTACCGCGGAGCCGAGGACCGCCGAAGCCGCAGCGGGCAGCGAGCAGGGCGCTGCCGAGCCGGCCGACACAGCCGACACAGGGAAGGGCACATCGTGATCGCCGTACTGGGCCTCGTCGTGGGAGTCGTGGCGGGACTGTTGCTCCGCCCCGAAGTGCCGGCGGTGGTCGAGCCCTATCTGCCGATCGCCGTGGTCGCCGCTCTCGACGCGGTATTCGGCGGGCTGCGCGCCATGCTGGACGGCATCTTCGTCGACAAGGTCTTCGTGGTCTCCTTCCTGTCGAACGTGGTGGTCGCCGCTCTGATCGTGTTCCTCGGTGACAAGCTCGGCGTCGGCGCTCAGCTCTCCACGGGCGTCGTGGTCGTGCTCGGCATCCGGATCTTCTCCAACGCGGCCGCCATCCGTCGGCACGTGTTCCGGGCGTGAGGCGGATGAGCGACAACGAGCCGATGCACGGAAACACGTCCACGAGCGGCAACGAGCAGGCGGCGCCCGACGCCGAACAGGCGCCGAGGGATCCGCAGGCGGCCGCACAGGAGTACGTAGGCACTGACCAGCAGGACCTCGCCGACGCCGCCCACCGGCCCGATGCCGGCGACCGGCACGACCCCGCGGGGCAGCCGGACCGCACCGACCCGCAGGCCGGCAAGGACGCGGACGGGCTGACCGGCAGGCAGCGGCTGATCGCGGGACTCTGGCCGCCGCGTGTCAGCCGCGCCCAACTCATCGTCGCCCTCCTGCTGTTCGTCCTCGGCCTCGGCCTGGCCATCCAGGTCCGGTCCACGAGCGACAACAGCGCGCTGCGCGGTGCGCGCCAGGAGGATCTGGTGCGCATCCTCGATGAACTCGACGACCGCACAACGCGTCTGGAAGATGAGAAGGCGCGTCTCGAGGACCAGCGGACCGAGCTGGAGACCAGCTCGGACCAGGCCGAAGAGGCGCGGAAGCAGACGCAGGAGAAGGAGCGGCAGCTGGGCATCCTGGCCGGTACGGTGGCGGCCGAGGGCCCGGGCATCACGCTGACCATCGACGACGGCTCGGGCGCCGTCGAGTCGGACATGCTCCTCGACGCGATCCAGGAGTTGCGGGCAGCGGGTGCGGAGGCCATCCAGGTCAATGACGTCAGGGTGGTCGCCGGCTCGTACTTCTCCGGCAGCGGCGGTGACATCGAGGTCGACGGGAACAAGATCAGCGCTCCCTACCGGTTCAGGGTCATCGGCAAACCGCAGGACCTCGAGCCGGCGCTGAACATCCCGGGAGGCGTGGTGCAGACCCTGGAGAAGGAGCAGGCCACCGCCACGGTGACCCGGTCGGAGAAGATCGTCGTGGATGCCTTGCGACCGGCGGAACGGCCTGACTACGCTCGGTCGTCCTCCCAGTGACGCGGGGACGGCATAGGGGAGCCGGACAACGACAAGAGGTTGCGGGGGGTCGACGCATCGTAAGCATGCTGCGTGGTGGAAACTGTCCGGAGGTCACGGACGTTGTGAGGATGTCCGGGTCGGCAGGTGTGTTCAATCAGGGTTCCTGCCCCACGGGCGGGTCTGTTTCGGTCAAGGGGAATCGCCCGTGAAGTTGTTTGGGAAGTTGTTCGGCAAGAGCGCTCGCGAGGACAGCGGCACCGCTCGCCATCGCGCACCGCGTCAGGGCCAGGAGGCGGAGCAGGGCGGCGAGCGCCCGCTCTTCCGGGACGAGGTCGCCGGCCCGGGTGGTGACATTACCGGCGGTCAGGGCGCGTCTGGTGTTGACCCTGCAGGTCCCGGCCGCATAGGTTTCGGGACACCGTCAACCTCAAGTACGGGTGGAGGGTTTACCTCCGACCCGTATGCGTCCCAGGCCCCCGCGGGGCAGCCGCGGCAGGAGGATCCGTCCATGCCGGTTTGTACGCGGTGCGGTCACCGCAACGCCGAAGCGAGCCGCTTCTGCTCCAACTGCGGTGCGCCGCTGCGGCCCGGAGTGCCCGCCGAGCGCGCTTCGGAGACGACCTCGACGATCTCCATTTCCGGGCTCGAGGCCTACGAGGCCGAGGCGACCGGCCAGACGCCCTTGCCCTCGCTGTCGCCCGAGGCCCAGGCGGCGGTCGACGCGCTGCCCCTCGGCTCGGCACTGCTCGTGGTGCGCCGCGGGCCGAATTCGGGCAGCCGCTTCCTGCTGGACGGCGAGCTGACGACGGCGGGGCGCCACCCGCAGAGCGACATCTTCCTCGACGACGTGACCGTCTCCCGGCGCCATGTGGAGTTCCGCAGGTCGCCCGACGGCAGTTTCACCGTCACCGATGTCGGCAGCCTGAACGGCACGTACGTCAACAGGGAGCCGATCGACTCGGTCGTGCTGTCGAACGGCGACGAGGTTCAGATCGGTAAGTACCGGCTGGTCTTCTACTCGAGCCAGCGGGGCCTGTGACCCTCAGGGAAGGTCCATGCTGCGAACACCCCCGGGCGGTGCCGGTCACGGCACCGCCGGAGGCGACAGGCTGTTCAGCATTGGTTCGGTGCTGAACCAGCTGCGCGACGAATTTCCCGAGGTCACCATCTCCAAGATCCGCTTCCTGGAGGCCGAGGGCCTGGTCGAGCCACGGCGCACCCCGTCCGGCTACCGCAAATTCAGCCCCGAGGACGTCGAGCGTCTGGCCCAGGTGCTGCGTATGCAGCGGGACCACTATCTTCCCCTGAAGGTCATCCGGGAGCATCTCGACGCCCTGGAACGCGGTGAGCGCCTGCCGCTGCCGCCCCAGGGCGGCGCACCGCAGGACCTCCATGCCGTCGGTGGGGGCGGGTATCCGGAGCCGGACCGCCCGACGGCGGCCCGGATCGGCCGGGCCGAGCTGCTCGCCGCCGCGGACGTGACCGAGGCCGAGCTGGAGGCGTGGGAGTCGTACGGGCTCATCACTCCCGCGGCGGACGGCGGTTACGACGTCGAATCGGTGACCGTGGCCAAACTTGTGGCGGACATGGGCCGATTCGGTCTCGAACCGAGGCACCTGCGCGCCATGAAGGCAGCCGCCGACCGCGAGGCCGGACTGGTCGAACAGGTGGTCGCACCGCTGCGCCGGCATCGCAATCCGCAGACCAGGGCCCATGCCGAGGCGACCACGAAAGAGCTCGCGGTGCTCTCCGTGCGGCTCCACGCGGCCCTGATGCAGACGGCCCTCGGTGTCCGACTGCGCTGATCCTGCTCGATCCGGCACCGGCCGCGCACCGATCTCGGGGGAGCCCGACTACCCAAACCTGCCGGGCACGTCCTAGGGTTGCTGTGTGAACGAGCTCGACGTTGTGGGTGTCCGGGTGGAAATGCCGTCCAACCAGCCGATCGTGCTCCTGCGCGAAGTGGGAGGCGACCGGTACCTCCCCATCTGGATCGGCCCCGGGGAGGCGACCGCGATCGCCTTCGCCCAGCAGGGCATGGCGCCCGCCAGGCCACTGACCCACGACCTGTTCAAGGACGTGCTGGAGGCCGTCGGGCAGGAACTCACCGAGGTCCGCATCACCGACCTGCGGGAAGGCGTCTTCTACGCCGAGCTGGTCTTCGCCAGCGGCGTGGAGGTGAGCGCCCGGCCGTCGGACGCCATAGCCCTCGCACTGCGCACCGGCACACCGATCTACGGCAGCGACGGGGTGCTGGACGACGCGGGCATCGCGATCCCCGACGAGCAGGAGGACGAGGTCGAGAAGTTCCGCGAGTTCCTCGACCAGATCTCTCCCGAGGACTTCGGCTCCAGCAGTCAATGACCTGCCGCCGGCGACACCACACGGGCGTACCGGCACATTCGTGAAGCCGTTCCCCAGATCGGGGCACGGAAAACCACTCTCAGGGTGATTATCACTCGGCGTGCCGAGTGTGGCGATCGTTGACGCACCCCGAGCGACTGCCTACCGTCGAGATGGCAGGTCAAGGACGGAGGTCGGCGTGAGAAGCAGCGGCGACGGTACGGCAGGGGGTCCCCTCGGAGTCACTCCGGGGCGGGGCCTGCCGTATCCGCTTCACATCAGTTCGGCCGACACCTCGACCGAGACCATCGGCTACCGGGGGCCCACGGCGTGCGCCGCGGCGGGCATCACCTACCGGCAGCTCGACTACTGGGCACGCACCGGTCTCGTGGAGCCGAGCGTCCGCCCCGCCCACGGATCGGGCACCCAGCGGCTGTACAGCTTCCGGGACGTCGTCGTCCTGAAGATCGTGAAGCGTTTCCTGGACACCGGTGTCGCGCTGCAGAACATCCGCACGGCGGTGCAGCATCTGCGCGCCCGCGGATTCGCGGACCTGGAACGCATGACGCTGATGAGCGACGGCGCGACCGTCTACGAGTGCTCGTCGCCCGACGAGGTCGTGGACCTGCTGCAGGGCGGCCAGGGAGTCTTCGGGATCGCCGTCGGCGTCGTGTGGCGGGATGTCGAGGCGGCGCTGTCGCAGCTGCACGGCGAGCGCATCGACACCGGTGAGACACTCGTCGGCCACAACCCGGCGGACGAACTGGCCAGGCGCCGCCGCGACCGCGCCGTCTGACCGACCGTCCCCACCGCATGCGCGCCTCGGCACCGTCACGGCGGCCCCAGAGCGGCCACAGGCGCAGGCAAGTAGGTCGCACCGGCGTACGGCCGACTGTCAGTGGGATAAGGCAGCATCTGAGATGTGAGACCCGCGCCGACGATTCTGCATCTGGACATGGATGCGTTCTTCGCCGCCGCCGAGCAGGCGGCGAAGCCCAGCCTGCGCGGAAAGCCGGTGATCGTCGGCGGTCTCGGGCCGCGCGGAGTGGTGGCGACCGCGTCGTACGAGGCGAGACGGTTCGGCGTGCGCTCGGCGATGCCGATGGCCCAGGCCCGCAGGCTGTGCCCGAACGCCGCGTATCTGGTGCCCCGCTTCTCCCTCTACCGCTCGGTGAGCGACCAGGTGATGGAGCTGCTCGGGAGGCTGTCGCCGCTCGTGGAGCCGCTGAGCCTGGACGAGGCCTTCGTGGACCTGGAGGCGGGAGGCACGGCCGATGACTCGCGCTCGGCGCGAGAGGCCGGTGAGCGGCTGCGCAGGGACATTCTCGCGGTCACGGGGCTGACCGGGTCGGTGGGCCTCGCCGGCTCCAAGATGCTGGCGAAGATCGCCTCCGAGCAGGCCAAGCCCGACGGACTGCTGCTGATCGAGCCGGGCACGGAGCGGGAGCTGCTCGGCCCCATGACCGTGCGGACGCTTCCCGGGGTGGGGCCCGCGACCGGTGAGCACCTGCGGCGCGCAGGGATGACCACCGTCGCCGATCTGGCCGAGGCCGGCGAGGACGAACTCGTACGACTGCTGGGGAAGGCGCACGGGACGGCGCTGTTCCGCATGGCCATCGGCCACGACGACCGGCCGGTGATCGCCGAGCGCGATGCGAAGTCGGTGTCGGTGGAGGACACCTTCGACGTCGATCTGCACGACCGGGTGCGGATCAGACTGGAGGTGGAGCGACTCGCGGACCGGTGCGTACGACGGCTTCGCGGATCCGGGCACTCCGGCAGGACGATCGTGCTGAAGGTCCGCCGATTCGACTTCTCGACACTCACCAGGTCGGAGACGCTGCGCGGCCCGACGGACGACCCCGCAGTGGTGCGGGAGGCCGTCGGCCGCCTCCTCGAGTCGGTGGACACCACCGGCGGCGTCAGGCTGCTCGGGGTGGGCGTCACCGGCCTCACCGACTACACCCAGGAGGATCTGTTCGCCCAGGCCGCGGCCGGCGAGCAGGCCCTCGACGACGAGGGCGAACGCCCCGGGCACCATCCCGTCGGCGACGAACCGCAGACCCAGGAGGCACAGCCCCAGCCGGCTGCCGAGCGCCGCTGGGCCGCCGGGCACGATGTGCGCCACGTCCGGTACGGGGCCGGCTGGGTGCAGGGGAGCGGGCTGGGACGGGTCACCGTGCGCTTCGAGGAACCGTGGTCGCCCGCGCCGGGGAGAGTGCGGACCTTCTCCGTCGACGACCCCGAACTCGAACCGGCGGAGCCGCTGCCGCTGGTCCGGCGGGAACCCGATCGCGCGCCACCGGTGCCGCCCCCGCCCGGTCGACCGCCGGCGGACGGAACACCGCAGGGTCAGCCACCGCAGGCCCCACCCCATACCCCACCACTCGAGGATCAACCGGCAGCCCGGTCGCCCCGGACCGAGACCTCACCCCATCAGTCGTCCTGCCCCGCCAGCCGCCCGAAGTCACGATCCCCCGAGGACCCTGGCCCCTCCCCCCGGCCACCGGAATCGGAAGGCGGCGAAGGAGCCCGCTTCTCCGGCGGAGTGGGGAGATCGAGACCGTAGTGGTGGTAGAGCTGCAACTCCTGCTCCGGCGAGAGATGCCTGCCGACCCCGAAGTCGGGTGCGTCCTTGATCAGAGCCCGCTCGAACGGGACATGAAGGCCGTCGCCCCCCAGCTCACTGGGTTCCAGAGGCACGAACGCATCCCTGCTGAACAGCCCCGTGCGAACGGCCGCCCACTCCGGCACCCCCGTCGCGTCGTCGAGATACACCTCGTCCACGGTCCCGATCTTCGTACCGTTGCGGTCGAACGCCTTGCGGCCTATCAGGCTGCGTGGATCGATTTCGGTCTGCACGGTCCCTCCAACTGGTCGCACCACCCGTAAGTACTACGAAAGTGCACATCTGTGGCCTCGGCCACTCGACGGCTCCGGCCAAGACCGCGCTGGTAGGCTGGCAGACGGCCGCTGACCCCGTGCGGGAGAGTGCTCCGGTCCCCGACCGGAGACGCCGAAGGAGCAAATCCTCCCCGGAATCTCTCAGGCCCCTGTACCGCACGGACGAGGTCACTCTGGAAAGCAGGGCGGGCGTCGGTCGGCATCCGCTCTCACCGACGGTGAAAACCGGCACCGCCATGCGCGCGTACCGGTGAAGCTCTCAGGTTGAGATGACAGAGGGGGAGGCCGTCCGGGCACTCACGCCGTGGTGCCCCTCGCAGGTCGTATCGACCAGGAGGCCTCAGCATGACCGCCAACCGCACCCCGCTCTCCCGGCTGGAGCAAGGCACGCCCTTCGAACAGCGCCACATCGGCCCCGACGCCGCGGCCCAGGCGAAGATGCTGGCGCAGGTCGGCTACGGCTCGCTCGACGAGCTGACCGCCGCGGCCGTGCCGGACGTGATCAAGAGCGCCGAGGCGCTCGGGCTGCCCGACGCCCGCACCGAGGCCGAGGTCCTCGCCGAACTGCGCACCCTCGCCGACCGCAACAAGGTCCTGGCGCCCATGATCGGCCTCGGCTACTACGGCACGTTCACCCCGCCGGTCATCCTCCGCAACGTCATGGAGAACCCGGCCTGGTACACGGCGTACACCCCGTACCAGCCCGAGATCTCGCAGGGCCGCCTGGAGGCGCTGCTCAACTTCCAGACCGTGGTCGCCGACCTGACCGGCCTGCCCACCTCCGGCGCCTCGCTGCTCGACGAGGGCACCGCGGCCGCCGAGGCCATGGCCCTGTCCCGCCGCGTAGGCAAGGTCAAGAACGGCGTCTTCCTGGTCGACGCCGACTCCCTGCCGCAGACCATCGCCGTCATCGAGACCCGCGCCGAGCCGACCGGCGTGGAGGTCGTCGTCGCCGACCTCGGCAACGGCATCCCCGCCGAGATCGCCGAGCGCGGCGTCTTCGGCGTCCTCCTCCAGTACCCGGGCGCCTCCGGCGCCGTCCGCGACCTCAAGACCGTCATCGAGCAGGCCCACGGACTCGGCGCGATCGTCACCGTCGCCGCCGACCTGCTGGCCCTGACGCTGCTCACCTCGCCCGGCGAGCTCGGCGCGGACATCGCCGTCGGCACCACCCAGCGCTTCGGCGTCCCCATGGGCTTCGGCGGGCCCCACGCCGGCTACATGGCCGTCCAGGCCAAGCACGCCCGCAGCCTCCCCGGCCGCCTCGTCGGCGTCTCCGTCGACGCCGACGGCAACAAGGCCTACCGCCTCGCCCTGCAGACCCGCGAGCAGCACATCCGCCGCGAGAAGGCCACCAGCAACATCTGCACGGCGCAGGTGCTCCTCGCCGTCATGGCCGGAATGTACGCCGTCTACCACGGCCCCGACGGCCTCAGGACGATCGCGCGCCGCACCCACCGGTACGCCGCCATCCTCGCCGCCGGTCTGCGCGCCGGCGGCGTCGAGCTCGTGCACGACACGTACTTCGACACCCTGACCGTGCGCGTCCCGGGCAAGGCCGCCGACATCGCCGCCGCCGCCCGCGAGAACGGCGTCAACCTCCACCTCGCCGACGCCGACCACGTCTCCCTCTCCTGCGACGAGACCACGGGCCGCGCCCAGCTGACCGCCGTCTGGTCCGCCTTCGGCGTCGACGGCGACATCGAGGCGCTCGACACCACGACCGACGACACCCTCCCGGCCGCACTGCTGCGCACCGACGACTACCTCACCCACCCCGTCTTCCACCAGCACCGCTCCGAGACCGCGATGCTGCGCTACCTGCGCCGCCTCGCCGACCGTGACTACGCGCTGGACCGCGGCATGATCCCGCTCGGCTCCTGCACCATGAAGCTGAACGCGACCACCGAGATGGAGCCGGTCACCTGGCCCGAGTTCGGCCAGATCCACCCCTTCGCCCCGGTCGAGCAGGTGCAGGGCTACCTGACCCTCATCCACGAGCTGGAGGAGCGTCTCGCCGAGGTCACCGGCTACGACAACGTCTCCCTCCAGCCCAACGCCGGCTCCCAGGGCGAGCTCGCCGGCCTGCTGGCGGTCCGTGCGTACCACCGCGCCAACGGCGACGAGCAGCGCACCGTCTGCCTCATCCCGTCCTCCGCACACGGCACCAACGCCGCCAGCGCCGTCATGGCCGGCATGAAGGTCGTCGTCGTCAAGACCGCCGACGACGGCGAGATCGACGTCGACGACCTGCGCGCCAAGATCGAGCAGTACCGCGACGAGCTGTCGGTCCTCATGATCACGTACCCGTCGACGCACGGCGTTTTCGAGGAGCACGTCGCCGACATCTGCGCCCAGGTCCACGACGCCGGCGGCCAGGTGTACGTCGACGGCGCCAACCTCAACGCGCTCGTGGGCCTCGCCAAGCCGGGCAAGTTCGGCGGCGACGTCTCGCACCTCAACCTGCACAAGACCTTCTGCATCCCGCACGGCGGCGGCGGCCCCGGCGTCGGCCCCGTCGGCGTCCGCGCACACCTCGCCCCGTACCTGCCGAACCACCCGCTCCAGCCGACCGCCGGACCCGAGACCGGCGTCGGACCGATCTCGGCCGCCCCCTGGGGCTCCGCCGGCATCCTGCCCATCTCCTGGGCATACGTCCGGCTCATGGGCGGCGAGGGCCTCAAGCGCGCCACCCAGGTCGCCGTGCTCGCGGCGAACTACATCGCCAAGCGCCTGGAGCCCCACTACCCGGTGCTCTACACCGGCCCCGCCGCTCTCGTCGCCCACGAATGCATCATCGACCTGCGGCCCCTCACCAAGGCCACGGGCGTCAGTGTCGACGACATCGCCAAGCGGCTCATCGACTACGGCTTCCACGCGCCGACCATGTCGTTCCCCGTCGCCGGCACGCTGATGATCGAGCCGACCGAGAGCGAGGACCTGACCGAACTCGACCGGTTCTGCGACACCATGATCGCGATCCGCGCGGAGATCGAGAAGGTCGCCTCCGGCGAATGGCCCGCGGACGACAACCCGCTGCGCAACGCCCCGCACACCGCGGCAGCCCTCGGCGGCGAGTGGGAGCACCCCTACAGCCGCGACGAGGCCGTCTTCCCGGCCGGCGTCGCAGCCGCGGACAAGTACTGGCCGCCGGTGCGCCGCATCGACGGCGCCTTCGGCGACCGCAACCTCGTCTGCTCCTGCCCGCCCCTCGACGAGTACGACGGCTGACCAGCAGCACGAACGCGTGAGCTGATCGCATCGCCTGCACAAACGCGTCAGGGCCGGTTCGGAGATCTCCTCCGAGCCGGCCCTCTCCGTTCCCGCTCCTGCTCCGCCGACCCAGACCCTGCCAGGTCCGGAGCTGCGCGAAAGCCAGGTCCAGCGCTGCGCGAAGGCAGCCCGGCTCTCTCAGGCAGCCTTCGCCACCTGCTGCGGCCGGTGCGGGGCGATGATCTGCCCGTCCGGAAGCAGCTCACCGGTGTCCTCGAAAAGCAGGACACCGTTGCACAGCAGGCTCCATCCCTGCTCCGGGTGGTGCGCCACGAGGCGGGCGGCCTCCCGGTCGGGAGAGTCGGCTGAAGGGCAGGGTCGCTGGTGCTGGCACATGGATGGGTTCTTTCGCTGCGGTGTAGTGAGTGTGCTGCGGCTCGATGCGGTGCTCATGGCCGCCCCCCGATCTGTCGGTCCGATCCCAGTGTTGCCCCACGGGCGTCAATCCGCAGGGATTTCACGGCAGCTCGTCTTACCACTTAATGACGTATCACCCGCGTGGACGGTTCAGCTCAACTGCACTGTCCGTTCGGGTGGTTCCTGCTGACCGTACCGGGCTAGTCCGGACGGGCCATGGCGAAGCCCCGTGACACGGATGTCACGGGGCGGAACACCACGTAGCCAGAGATCAGGCAGGTGACCCGAGCAGCGGCGCCGGAGTGGCGCGAAGCGTCAGCACAGGCAGCAGATCGGCCACCCGGTGCGGCCGGTGCGCGGCGATCCCCGGCGGCGCCGGCGCCAGCGGCACCAGCAGATCGGCAGGCGCGGGCGCCCCGCCCGACGCGTCGGCCTCCGTGTCGCCGTGCAGCCACAGCGTCAGCATGTAGAGCTCGGGCACGGACAGCAGCCGCGGCTGGTAGCCCTCCGGCAACGACTCGGCCTGCTGCAGCGCACGCTCGGTCGAGGCGATGTACGGACCCTCGAAGAAGTGCGAGAACGCCCAGCCGTCCGGAGTCAGCATCGTGTCCGCGGCCGCGACCGAACGCTCACCCCCGCGGATCAGAAACCGCCAACCGGCCAGCCGGGTGCGTGGCGCACGACCCGCACGCGGGACGACCTGGTCGAGCACATGGACGGGAAGCGGCAGTTCGGGACTCACCGTTCCTTGGACGGAACGGAGAGCAGGGGTACGGGCCTCGCGGACTGCGGCGGGGGAACCGAGAGCCGTGAGGACACTGCGCAGGGCAGGCGCGGGAGCCGGGGGAACATACAGCGGCATGGTGGGTCGCCTCTCACTCAAGAGACAGGGTGATGCGAGGGCAGGTGCGGACGGCACTGTCAGCGTGGGCCAGAGGGGGGCTGAAAGGCCATGGCCGGGCGCCAACTCTCTGCCTCGTTCGCGGAGTTTATACGACGCGTGTTCACGCAGTGTTTCTACTAGCTGTCCCCGGCATTGCAGGCAAGGCCGAATCCAGACTTTTTCGGAGGGAGTTACCGGTGCCTTCCTGCGAACGCAGGCGCCACAGCTGGGGTGTTACCCCACCAGCGGACGGCCGAATCTCGTCGGCGTTTTTCACCACGCACCGGGCAGTGGTACGTGTGTACTGCACCATGCCGACGGAATGTGCCTGGCGAATACGGATCCAGACTAGCGTCCCGTCGTCGCACGCGAGACGTTATGGATCAGCCCGCCTGGGCATTATCGTCCGTGACACGGCGGCCGACGCCGCAGGCCGCCCACTCGAGGAGGGGTGCTTCGATGGGGGAGAAGGTCGTGGCAGGCGGGTTCGACCTGTCCGATCGGCAAAGGTACCGACGGAAGTTGCAGCAGTGTCTGGCGGGACTGGGGAGACTCCTGGCAGAGAAGAGGTTCGACCGGCCCAAGAACCTCATGGGCCTCGAGATCGAACTCAATCTCGCCGGCGCCGACGGCCTGCCGCGGATGGCGAATGCCGAAGTACTCGACCGGATAGCCAGCCGAGATTTCCAGACCGAACTCGGAATGTTCAACCTCGAGGTCAACATAGCCCCCCACCGACTCGGCGGACGGGTCCTCGACCAGCTCGCCGAGGAGCTGCGCACCGGACTGGGATACGCCCACCGCAAAGCGACCGAGATCGACGCCGGCCTCGTGATGATCGGAATTCTTCCCACCCTCGACCGCAATGACCTGACCTCCGCGAACCTCTCCGACGTCGACCGGTACGCCCTGCTCAACGACCAGATCGTCGCCGCACGCGGTGAGGACTTCACCCTCGACATCGACGGCGTCGAACGGCTCAGCTGCACCTCGACGTCCATCGCCCCCGAAGCCGCATGCACCTCCGTGCAGCTGCACCTCCAAGTGACACCCGCACGATTCGCCCAGGTCTGGAACGCGGCCCAGGCCATCGCAGCCGTCCAGATCGCCATCGGAGCCAACTCCCCCTTCCTCTTCGGCAGGGAACTGTGGCGCGAATCCAGGCCGCCCCTCTTCCAACAGGCCACGGACACCCGCCCACCCGAACTCCAGGCCCAGGGCGTACGGCCGCGGACCTGGTTCGGCGAACGCTGGGTCGGCTCGGCGTACGAACTCTTCGAAGAGAACCTGCGCTACTTCCCCGCGCTCCTCCCGATCTGCGACGAAGAAGATCCCCTGCGCGTCCTCGACGACGGCGGCATACCCCGCCTCCAGGAACTCGTCCTGCACAACGGCACCGTCTACCGCTGGAACCGACCCGTGTACGGACTCGCCGACGGCGTGCCCCACCTGCGCGTCGAAAACCGCGTCCTCCCCGCCGGCCCCACCGTCACCGACGTGGTGGCCAACGCCGCCTTCTACTACGGCCTCGTCCGAGCCCTCGCCGAAGAAACACGGCCCGTCTGGACACGCATGCCGTTCGACGCCGCCGCCGACAACTTCGACACCGCGTGCCGCCATGGCATCGACGCCGAACTCCTCTGGCCCCGCCCCGGCCGAAACGGTGGCATGACGCGGGTGCCCGCCGTCAAACTCGTACGAGACGAACTGCTGCCCCTCGCCGCAGCCGGACTCGACGCCTGGAACATCGAACCCGCAGACCGCGACCACTACCTCGGAGTCATCGAAGGACGGTGCAGACGCCGGGTCAACGGCGCATCCTGGCAGGCGGACGCCTTCCACCGCGCCTTGGAATCCGGACTGGACCGGGAAGCCGCCCTGGCAGCCCTCACCCGCAGATACACCGAACTGATGCACATCGGCGACCCCGTGCACACCTGGCCCGCGGGCCCCGCCGGCTGACCTCCGGCCCTGCAGACCGGCCTTCCGTCCACGGTTATGCCCTCCGACCGGTGGTCCGTCCTCCGCCCGCCGGCTGACCTCCGGCTGACCTCCGGCTGACCTCCGGCTGACCTCCGGCTGACCTCCGGCCCCGAGGCTGCCCCCGTCGGCGGACCTCCAGCCCGCCGACGGCTCCCCCCACGCCGGACGGCCACACCGCCACGGGCCCTGCCTTCGTCCGCCACGCCCGCGTCGGGCAAGCTGTGACCGCGCACGGGCAAGGCAACAGGAGGCAACTGTGCAGGCGGAAGCAGGACACACGTCCGGTTCGCTCCCCGAAGGGGGCATGTCGCGGAGAATCCTGCGATCCGAGACACTGCTCGTCCTGGCGCTCTCACTCGGCGCCAGCGCGCTCTCGTCACTGATCAGTTTCATAGGCTCACTGACGAAACCGGGGGGCCTGAAGGACCAGGCAGCGACACTCAACAGCTCCTACGCCCCCGGCCGGCCCTGGCTCGACCTCGCCTGGCAGCTCTTCGGCATCGCCACCGCCCTCGTACCCGTCGCGCTCGTCGCCCACTTCCTGCTGCGCGAGGGCGCAGGCGGACTCCGAGCCATCGGCCTCGACCGCACCAGACCCTGGCCGGACCTCGGCCGCGGAGCGCTGGTCGCAGCGGGGATCGGCAGCGCCGGACTCGCCTTCTACCTGATCGCCAGAACGGCCGGATTCAACCTCACCGTGGTGCCCGAGGCTCTCCCCGACGTCTGGTGGAAGTACCCGGTCCTGATCCTCTCCGCCCTGCAGAACTCCCTGGTCGAAGAGGTCATCGTCGTTGGCTACCTGCTGCGGCGGCTCGGACAACTGGGCTGGACCCCGACCGCGGCCCTCGTCGCCAGCTTCGTGCTGCGCGGCTCATACCACCTGTACCAGGGAATCGGCGGCTTCATCGGCAACATGGTGATGGGCGCCGTCTTCGTCCTTCTCTACCGGCGTTGGGGCCGCGTCGGCCCGCTCGTCGTCGCACACGCGCTCCTCGACATCGTGGCGTTCGTCGGATATGCGCTGCTGGCCGGGAAAGTGAGCTGGCTGCCCACGATGTGACCGGACGAGTGTGGCCCAGGGAGCCTTCGAGGGGTGTGCGGCAGCTGCTTGGAGACGCTCGCTCTGGCCCGGGCGACCTCGGCCGGGTCGGCATCCACCTTCCAAGTGGCGACCTGACGGTCCCCGAGGGTGTGGG
>NZ_JBEOXF010000095.1:0-18259 GCF_040296405.1 Streptomyces sp. NPDC002133
GCTACGGCGTTGCCTGGACGCTGCTGCACCTCATCGAGACGGGCCCGAACCCGGTGCTGACCACCAAGCCCGCGCCCGACGCCAACGAGTGGCACCACAGCCTCTGGACGAGGGCCGTGAATGCCGGCCTCGTGTCCGAGGACTTGACGAGTTAGCAGGTGAGGTGTCTGGCCTGGGCCGGAGCGATCAGCGCTCCTCTTCCCCGTGAGTCCCCGACAGATGCCACCGCAGCGGGCACGCAACGGGCACGGCTAGGTTGCCCTCATGCCTGAGATTAGGCCGACGGACCCCGAAGCCGAGAGGGCGAGAGGGCGCGCCCCGCTGTGGCTGGACGCGGAGGATCTTCGTCGGCTTGCATCCCATTGCTGCTGCTCCGAGGACACTCCGGAGGAAGATCGTGAACAGTGCGGGCCCATCCGCTTCCGGGCGTCGGCCGCGCTCCACAAGCACGGCCTGAGCCGCTGACTGCTGTCGGCGGTCGAGAAAACCGTCGTGGCAGCGATGTCACCGTGGGTTCAAATCCCACACCCACCGCAGGTGAGCGGCCCCTGACCAGGCAAGGCGGTCAGGGGTCGTCGCCATTAGCGCTCCCCGTGAATGACCGCAGTTCCCTGTCACTTCCCGGTCGATCGGGCACGCAAGGGGCACGACCCTCTACGGGAGCGACACCTCGTGCTCAAGGTCGCACGCGTCGTCTCTCAGGTGCAGTCTGCGAAGATCCTGTAGCTCGTCCACTGGAAAGGGGTGTTGTACCCACTTCGCTCGGTACCCGTCCTCGCCATGGAGCCGTAGGACTGCCTGGGCTGCTTCCATGACTGCGTGACCAAGGGCGCTGCGGGGTTGGGGTTGAGCTCCAAGACAGCTCGCCTTGATCGTCGGGCAGATCGAAGCTCTTGAACATGTCGGGGAACCGATAGATCGCGATCTCGACGTCGGTTCCACGGCTTCGGAGGACCCACCTCACCTCGACCGGTTCCAGGTCGAAGGAGAAACGTTGGACTGGGGTTGTTCCGTAGAGGCCTGAGACGCCACTGAGCAGATCAGCGAGAGCATTCGTGCAGTAGCTGACATGGTCCGTTCGCTCCGACGCCCCGTCCGCGATACGGCACCTCGCCCAACCAGCCCCGGTCAGATCCCAACTGAATTGGAGATCGCTCGGCAATCTGTTTCCCTCCCGTGTGATTGTCTGGCGAGACGGTACAACGAGGTCGGCGTAGCGGCTTTGGGCTGGAGCTGCCATGGGGCGAGAGATCATGGCCCCTTACGCTGGCCGCGAATCGGGCTGGCTCCTGGCCTGCCCGCAATAGCCCGATCAGGGCCATGATCTTCGAGGCTCGCCCCATGGTGGCTGCGTAAAGCCCAAGACCGGGAAGTTAGGGCTGTTCGGGGTTGGTTCGGCGGCTTGACGTGGGAACGGAGCCCGGCGCGAACTGTGAGTGTCGAGGTCACGGTTCGAGGGGGCTCCGTTGTCTGTTCAGTGTGCCACCGGCGGCGTGGTTGGGCACCGGCCGTGGGTGTGGATGCCCGGTCATTTAGGGGTGTTGACGCAGTGGGTTCCGCCGTCGCTGGTGGACGAGGTGGTCCATGCGGCGGGCCGGAAGGAGCGTCGGGTGCGGCTGCTGCCGGCCCGTGTGGTGGTGTATTTCGTGCCGGCCATGGCGCTGTTCACCGACTGCGGATACCGCGGGGTGTGGGCGACATTGACGGCCGGACAGTCGCTTCGGGTGCGATGCGACGCCGTGTCCTATGCGGTGCCGGGACCGTCGAGGAAGCGAAGCAGCACGGCGGCCTCCGCGCGGAGCCGCGCGGCTCGGTCAGCGTGCGCGGGCGCAGTCAACTGCGCCGCAACCTCCAGTCGCTCGGCGGCCTCGGCGCGCACGACATCCACCACACTGCGCTCGCTCAGCTCACGCCGCGCCGCTTCGGTGACACCGACACCAACCGGCGACTCCTCAAGGGCCAAGCCGCGGAGCTCAGCTTCGCCGACGGGCACCGCCTCAGCGTTGTCCAGCGCAGCAAGTGTTGCGCGCAAGGCGCTCACCGCGGCCTTGTCACGGGCACGCATCGCTGCCGGCAGTGCTTGACGCATACGAAGACGTATAGACATGCCGGTGACCTTATGGCGGCGCCCCTGGACCCACAACGCGATATACGTGCAGCACCAGCCTTACCGCCAACTGAGGCCGCCGCCGTGGACAGCGGCGCCACCGTGCTGGAGCCGTCCACCGTGATCGTTCCGGTGAGCTTGTCGCCACCCTCCGAGCCCACGTCGGCACCGCCGCACCCATTCGCGGCCGCCACCACAGCGGCCACCAGCGCCACCGGAGCCGTGGCCCGACGCAATGAAGTGGCAAAGTCCACGTCACACTCGATCCGTGAAGACGGGCCTCCCTGCCGACACGATGGCTTGCAGGTCCCTGAGCTGTCGGAACGCTTGGATTCCATTCCAGTGTCGGGCGGAATGGAGTGAGCGGCGACGTGGAGCGGGCGGAAGCAGTCCTACGGCCTCAACCATCAGGACCTTGACGAGCCGGACGACGCCATTGCCTGCATCGCCGTCCGGCCCGACCCACTGCGACCTGCAAGTCCGCGTCCGCAGCGAGCAGCAGACACCCGAGTGGAAGGCCCGCTACGCGGTCCGCTCCGGAGTGGAGGGCACCATCAACGAGTTCGCCCACGGACACGGCATGCGCCGCTGCCGCTACCGAGGACGGCCGAAAGCCCACCTGCAACACGTACTCACGGTCATCGCCATGAACATCGAACGCCTCAGCAGCCGGTCAGTGACCGAGGAAGCCTCTTCACCGAGACCGCCGACCGCCTTCCAGACCTTCCTGGACCGGAACAAGATTCCCCGGCCGAAGTCCTGGCGCACCCTCAGCAACTGAGCCCGACCATCCAAGATCCCCGACAGAGTCAAGCTGAAATGCTGCGGCCACGCAGAGGAGGCATCAGGCGGCACGCCTCCCCCTTGCGGGCAGGCGCGCCCGAGAGGACGGGCGAGCGGCGGGCCACTCGCCCGTCCCGACCGGGGCCCGCCGCACCAGGCCCCGGTCGACCGCCAGGCTCCGACCAAAAGCGGCGCCTGACGGTGGACATTTCCAACCCGCCCTCGGGCAGGAACTGCCGGACACCATCCCCTCATCGCCGAAGCCGAGACCAAGGGGCGTACCGGCGCACCAGGGCGCCGTCGGCAGGCGAGAACAGACCCATCGTGGGCGGCTCCTGAGCAGGGAAGATGGTGACGCCCCGGCGCCGCGTCAGCCCGCGGGCCGGGCCCGGCGGCACGGGCGCGACAAGCGGAGTTTTTCGCAACTCGACCGCCAACGCCGTGATGCCCGCAAGCCTTCCGCGAGAGCCCACGACCTGGCCCGGCGACCAGAACGGCAGGTCGGCGAGGTCGACGGATCGGCCGTTTCCTGGGGAAACGGCCGCCTTTCCTGCGACGTGCGCGGGCGTCTGGATGCGACTCGATCACGTGGGATTCAGCGGGGTGATGCCCGTTCCCACGTACAGCTCGGGCTCAAGTGACAGAACCGTGAGCGGCTCACCCGCCTTGACCGCCTGCCAGGCGATCGCCGCCGCGTGACCCACCGGCCAGTCCACGCTCGGCCAGTCCATCGCATCGACGGCGTGCGCTGTGCTGAAGGGGACATTCTCCGCGAACCGCAGCGACGCTGCGTGCTTGCCCGCTCCTGCAACCTGACGCTCGGCAGCCAGGACGGACAGCGACGGGACGAGGACGCGGCCGGTGCCGCGCGAGGCCTCGATGTACAGGCCGGTGAGGAACGGGTCCGCCCGATACAGGGCGGTCAACGCGGTGTGATCCAGGACGGCCGTCAGATTCATGCGGCGGCGCCGCCCTGATGGGCGCGGATCTTGGCCCAGGCGTCTTGGCCAGCCTGCTCGACCTGCTCGGTGTACTCGATGCCGAGCTCCCGAGCAGCCTCGAGGGCGCGCTGCTCCCGCTCGGCAGCCGTGAGCTCCCGGGTAGCGAGCTCCTCCAGCAGCTCCGTGATGGTGGTGCCGCGCTCGTCGGCGAGGGCGCGCAGCCGGTCGCGTACGGCCTCGCTGGTCTTGATGCTCGTCGGCTTACTCATGCAGATGATTCTACCGCCGGTAGAGCTCACCGGCCTGTCTCTCTGAGCCTTTCAGCTGGCGGATCAGCGGCTGAGTTGGCGGCCTCAGGGCTTCACCTGCCGGGGCCCCGGTCCCCCAGGAGGCCGCCCGCGGTGCCGGCGCTGACGGCGGTGACGATGGGCCCCAAGCGCACGACCGCGGCAGTGGCGCTCGCGCTGGCGGTCAGCGTGACCACGGCCACCTACAACCAGGCATGGGGCACCCTGCAGGTCTATACCAACTTCCTGGCCCTGACTCTCGTCTCCGTAGCCGGTTTCATCACGAGTAGCGCCGTGCGTGCGTACAGGCGGAGCGAGCTCGACCAGGTCCGCCGGATCGCCGTGTGCGCGCAGGAAGTCATTCTGCGACCGGTCCCCGAGCGCTTGGGCCGGTGCGGGCAGCCAGCCTGTGTCTCGCTGCCGGGACCGGGGCACAGGTCGGCGGTGATCTCTACGAGGCTGTTCAGACGCGGTACGGCGTCCGGATGATCGTGGGGAACGTCCGCAGCAAGGGCCTGCATGCCATGCGCGCGGTCGCGGTGGCGCTAGGCGCATTCCGGGTGGTTGTGCACTACGAGGACGACCTGGTGAGGGTCATGAACCACTGCGCGGCCGCGCTGCGCCGGGAGGCCGCTATCCCGAGGAAGCCCTGATGGAGGGATTCACCACCGCGCTCATCACCCAGGTGCCGAACGACGAACCCCTGGTGCAGCTGGTCAACCGCGGCCATCCGCCGCCGCTGGTACTCCACGAGGGCCGAACCCAGGCTTTCATGCCCACCTCGCCGCTTCCGCCTCTGGGCCTGGAAGACCTGACTACCGGCCCTCCCGCGAAGCCGGAGAGTTATCCGTTCGTCGCCGGCCACCGCCTACTCCTCTACACCGACGGCGTGACCGAAGCCCGCAACCCCGGCAACGACTTCTTCCCCCTGCCGGAGACCATCGGGTCGATCTGCTCCAGCACCACCCCTCGGGAGTTTCTTGAGCAACGGCACCAGGCATTGATCCGCCAGACCGAAGGCCACTTGGCGGACGATGTGACCATGATCCTTGTCGACCGGCTCGACGAAAGAGCCGGCATGCCGGTCATCTGAAACCGTTGGTCAGTCGTTGGGCAGCGTGCAGATACTCACGGTGATGACGCGTGACGCGGAGCCCCATGTGCACCTACCGCAAGTGGGTGGGCTCTACGCGAGCAACCCGAGCGTAATCATCCGTCTCATCGAGGAAGCCGACGGCCGTCAGCGTGTGCGGAAGACCTGGATCGCACTCCGGGAGGCCGAAGGGGCAGGCGCCGGTATTGGACGCTTAGAGTCCGACGCGTAGGGTGGCGGCCCATGACTACTGAGAGCACCAAGGTCATCACCAACAACCCCGAAGAGGAGCAAGAAGAGACCACGGATCCTGTACAGCCCGGGAAGCCCTCCCTCGACAAGGACGCAGACGAGAAGGGGCTGGACGTCGGCACCTACGACGACGCGAATGACACCGACCCCCTGGACAACTCGACCGGCATAGCCCCCGCCGGCGGTTTCGCGGCAGGTGCAGCCGCCGTCGTGAGCGCCGGGCTGGGGCTCTGTTCCCTCACCGGCACCCCCCTCAGCGACATGCTTCGCTCCCGCAAGGAGCTGATCGGCCAGATCGAGGCCGGCACCGGCGGTGGTGTCGACCAGATCGAGGCCTTCTACGGCGCCCCCTGGCACACCGCGGCCCTCCTGAACGGCATCTTCGCCCTGGCCGCCGTTGTCATCGGCGGGGTGCTGCTGGCCATGCACGCCGGGCGGGCCAGCACGCGCCCATGGGTGAAGGCCGTCGCCCTGGGCGGCGTCGTTCTCGGCGCGATCGGGCTGCTCGTAGCCGGCGGCATGTACCTCGATCTGTTCGCGAGCGCTCCCGAGCTGCCCACTTCCCCACGTCCCAACTGAGTCCACCGCTCCAGGGCTGCGCTCCGTCGCCTGTAGCGGGTAGTGCGGCCGGTCGAGCAGCGACAGTGACTGCGACCGGACGGCCTTGGCCTTCAACCTGGGCCTGTTGACATCGAGCCGGCCGGAGAGACCGTGCTGCATGCACAGGGGGCAGACTGGTGGAGGCACTTCCTGACTGGACGAGAAGGCTGAGGCACGCCGACCTGGTGCCGGCCGCCCGCGACCGGCCGCGTGCCGAATCGTGGGTCTCGTGATCTGCGGAGAGGAAGTGCCCGGCGCGCTGGCTGTCGCCGGACGGCCTGGTCGGCCACTGTCATGGTTGGCCGTGGCCGACCTCCGGGGGGCTCGGCCCACCAGGTCCTGCTGACCTGCGGCATAGACGCCGCGGTCAGCGGACCGGACGGGTAGTGGCGATGGTCGGCGACAGCGTCAACTACACGGCTGCGCCGACCCGGGCCGACCTGGCGCCGGCGATGGTGGCGAGACTCCTTGAGTTCGGTGGGACTGTCGTACCAAGGCCAACCGATCCGCGCATATCCGGCTCGGGGACGTCAGTCCCATCAACAGACGCGGTCGCCGGCGCGGAGTCAGCGGGCTGACGAACCTGGACGACGACTGGGTTCGAGTAGAACCACAGATCGCTCCAAGGGCTCTCGAGCCCGTCAGCGAGCGGTTCGACCTCGTCGGTGCTGGTGCCGCGCACCCGGGCGTAGAGGTCGCCCTCCACGTCGTGCAGGGTGTGCCGGATGACGTACTCCTTGCCCTGCCTGCGCCAGTCGCTCGGCCCGAACCACGCCACGACCTTCGTGTTCGGGTTGGTGTCGAGCGCGCTCGGACCGCTGATCTCGCCGACGATCAGGTCGACGCGTCGGACCTCCGGACGGTCACCGTTGGCGTTCTTGCCTTCCAGTGGCCGGAACCTGATCTCGACCTCGACGTCCGTGCGGTGGCGGCGGCTGACGGTCAGCGTCTCACCCATGGCGGCGTCGCTACCGCGGCTGCTCGCTGTGAGGTCGAGGCTGGTGATCAGATCCCCGGTGCCGACCCAGACCCGTCCGTTGCGGAGTCCGTCCATGATGTCGGCGTAGTCCTGCCTGGCCAGCACATGGGTCTTGCTGTACTCGCCCGGCCAGAAGTCTGCGCCACCGCGCGTCCAGTGCACGTGCGAGTCCGAGGTCGCGGTGATCCAACAGCGCCGTCCTCCGCCCAGCAGCGAATCCCGGAGCCCGCCGACGCGAGCCGTCATCTGGTCGAAGCCACCACGGGTCGGGTAGTCGCCGTAGCCTCCGCGGGCTCCTCCGTTGAGCGGGGCGGCCTGATGGCCGGGAGCCCTCTCGAAGCCCACGTAGATCTCCGGTGCGACGTTGTTGCCGTTGCGGAACTCGCGGGGCGTGTCCTGCCCGTAGACGCCAAGTCCGGTCGCCGACCGGGAAGTGTGGTGGGCGATCACCAGCGGCTTCTGCCTCATGTCCTTGGCGGCCTTCAGGAACTCGATCATCTTGGCCTCTGTGTCGCGACCGGGATCAGCGGGGAAGGGATCGCGCTTGGCGAACCGGCTCTCCAGCTCGAACAGCTGCTGCGCCTCATCGCGGTGGTGAGGAATCATCAGCGTGTGGTGGTCCAGGGCCGGGGCATCGAACTCCATACCCCAGAACTGGAGAACCTCCGGCACGAGCACACGTGAGCGCAGGAGGTCGGGGTACGCCTGCTCGAGGTTCACCTTCGAGCACCGGGAAACGACATTGCCGCGCCAGGCCGAGTCCGGCGACCCTGTGGGCCTGCCGGTTCTGGGTGTTCGCTCGATTCGGCCGCGCTTGCCCGATCGGAAGAAGGAGCCAACCCGTGGTGTGGATGGTCGGAGCAGGCATGCTCATGGGAGTGCTGGCGATCAGGGCCGGCCTGCGAGCACCGCCACACATAGCAATTGGGCCCGATCTCCAGTACAGGGGATTGAGCCCAGCCGCCAACCGCTGTCTGACGCGCCGCGCGCGCCCTGCCCCAGCCCTGCCAGGGTCTCCACGGCCCAAGCTGCTTCCACCAACGCGACAGGCCCGGACACCGCGCGGAGCAGCGTGGTGTGGCCGAAGCCCGCCCGGGACAGTGCCTCTGCAAGCGGGCCGAGATGCTGGTGGCCGTCCGGCCCGGTGCAGCGATCGAGTGCGTCCTGCACCTCGGCGGTGTGGACAGCGGGGTCCGCCCGTACAGCGTCCAGCAGTTCCGCCGCGCGAACGAGCGGCCTGGACCACGCGGCGAACGGGAAGTCGTCCGATGCGGGCTCCCGCAGGGAGTACAGCGGCATCCCGTCGCGATCGTGCTGCGTCACTGCCCGGCAGCCCTCGGGCCGAACCGTCCACTCGATTCCCGTGCCGCGAAGATCCCGCAGGTCGAACCAGTCCCGCGTCTCCTCCCGCACGCTTACCGCTCCCGATGTGGGCCGTACCGCGGCGAAGGCCGCGTCCGCCAGCGGCGTGATCGCGTCCAGGTCTTCGGCCTCGGACAGGAAGGCAAAACGCAGCAGCAACGCCAGCACCGGGCCCGGATGCCGCAGCACCGGGTCGTACAGGGCCGCCGCGCGGCACAGCAGGTCCAGTTCCGGCCAGGGCATGACGTGGGGGTGGAAGTGCGCCATGTCATCCCAGCCCACGGTCTCGGCCTCCGCAGACTCCGGCGACAGGACGGCCAGATCGACGTAACCGACGCCCGGTTCGAATCCGAGCCGCAGACCCAGACCCAGACCGCGATCCAGCAAGAAATCCGCCCGGAAGACCTCTTCCTCCGCCTCCTCATATGCCCCCATCGCCTCGTCGTCGAAGAGATACAGGGGCCAGAAGTCCGGCTCCGCCATTCGAGCGGCCAGATCGTCGTCAAGGGGCATGTGGGCACGCTATCGGGGCTCAGCGAAGTTAGTGGGGGTCGGGCTGGCACAGCGCTCCACTTGGCCATTCGGAGACACGGCCGTCTCGGCCGGCCCCACGGCTGGGTCAGCCCGGCTTGACCGCCAGCGTCGCAAAATAGTTCGACATGTATTGAGCGGATGCGTTGGATTGGTGCGGCGCTTCCGCGAAGCCGGTGAGGACGAACCCCGCGGCGAGTTGCCCGCCGATCTGGTCGGTGAGGGTGTGGCTGTATTCAAGAGGGGCATCCGCGCCGAACTTCGTGGCGCGTTCCTCGGCGGAGTACTGCGTGACATCGCTGTAGGGCAGCTTGTGCACGACGATCAGCTCGCCGCGCTCGTCGAGCGCCTCGTGGTCGAACAAGTACACATCAGGGTTGAGAAAGCCCACGAGCAGAGTTCCGCCCGGTCGCAGGACGCGGAAGCACTCACGCCACACCGGTGCCAAGTCTGGTACGAATAGGTTAGAGACCGGATGGAATACGACGTCGAATGTTGCGTCGCCGAAGGCGCTGAGGTCGCGCATGTCGCCTAGGACGGTGCGCAGCTCGAGTCCGTCGCGCACCGCCACCATCTGGTCCTGGCCGAGCTGGCGGGGTGAGTTGTCGAATACGGTGACCCGCGCCCCTGCGGCGGCGAGGATCGGACCCTGCTGGCCACCGCCGGAGGCCAGGCACAACACGTCCTTGCCGGTCAGGTCCGTCGGCAGCCAGGAGCGGTCGACTGGCTCACGCCCGATGAGAACAATCGACCAGTCGCCCATGCGGGCGCGCTCGACATCCTCAGTACTCACCGGCCTCGACCACTCGTTGCCCTCTTGGACATACTTGTCCCAGGCTGCCCGATTGTGAGCAACGGGGTCGACAACAATCTCCTGCACGTTTAACTCCCTGCTACAGCCAAAGCGGACACCTGCGGTACTGACAGTTCGGTGCCGCTAGCCAACACGATTGCAGGGTGCGGGCTCAACGAAATTAGCGGGCATCGAGGTGTCCACGGGCTCGACGGGTGGTCGCGCAGCGGGTGCGTAAGCGCTGGTTGCCGGGGTTGCGGAAGCCGTAGGCGTCGCGGGCGATGGTCTTGATGACCCGGTTGGTGCCTTTGGAGCCAGCGTTGGTGATCCCAGTGTGCAGGAACGCAAGGATCTCTGGCCACCATGTCTCGACGGTTGTGGCCAGGCGCTGCAGTTCGGAAAGGTCGGCGTCGGCGCATCGGCGGTAGAACCGGTACAGCAGATCGCGGACCTGTTCCCGGTCCGGGCGGGTCCGGGCGGTGGCAAGCAGGTCCAGGAGGTCTTCCTTGGCGTTCCACGCAACGGTGATCGGCGCGCCGATCACCCTGGGCAGGTTGGACAGCTCGTCGAGGAGAGCGTCGACGTGCTCGCCGCGCATCCGGGCGGCGGAGCGGGTGAGCCGGTTGCGCAGTTCCCACTCGCGGTTGCCCTTGCCGCGGTGGGTCACCCGCCGGCCCTTCGACCGCCGCGCCCGGGTGCCGCAGTCTGGGCAGTGGCGTGCCCGCTCATCAGCGGTGACCAGGTGCACCACCGGCCCGTCGGTGTCGCCGGCGACCCCGACCACGGCCAGGCCGTCAAGGCCCAACAACCGCGTCGTATCGTTTGCCACGTCCGTTGCTCTTCTGTTGTGATCATCTTGCTTCGACAACAACATGATCCACGAGAGCTGCGGGCATCTATCAGTCAGGGTCCACAGTGGAACCCCGTCCGGCGCTCAAACCCCCACCAATTTCGAAGAGCCGCTATCGGTAGGGTCCGACATGACCCTCGCGCTGGGATCCCCACCGCAGCTCATCGCGCTCTCTGGCGGGGAACGATCACTGGCCAGACGGGGAATGATCTTTGAAGAGCCGAATCGCTGCTGATCAGACCCTCTCGTGAACGCCCCATCCCGGCCGGGAACACGAGATGCTCAGGGCCCGCGAGGCCGGACTGGGCGTGACGGCAGGCCCGACGGACGACCGGGAGACCCGGGCGGGCTGGGAGGATTCCGCCGTCCCGCCCAAGTGTCCGGGTGACTATCTGCGATGCCTGAAGCGGCTGTTCGCGGAGTTCAACTACAACCACCGTTCGCTGTACGGGCAAATTCGGACAGGTTTGTGTGCACACGCGCATCCCGTTCGAGATCAGGACGGCGAAGGGCCCTGCGGACTTCCGTCGCTTCCCTTAGGAGCCGCCGACCTCGTCGTCTCCTACGGCGGCGCGTGTAGATGGGGCAGATCGGTCGTGCCGGGCGAGCCGGCGCGGGGAGATGTGGCTACGGTCGGCGTCCGCGCGGCCTTGGTTGATGTACTTGTGCAGGAGGTTGAGGCAGCCCTCGTAGCCGAGGGCCTTGATCTCTTCGAAGAGGTGCTTGACGGGCACGGCGGGGTCCTCGCCCCGGCGTTAGCGCAGGTGCTCGCGGTAGGCTGAGGTGTTCCTGCTACCCGCCAACTCGCCCGACCTCAACCCCGTCGAGTGGGTATGGGCACACGTCAAACGCAGCCTGGCCATCGTCGCCCTCGACCGGCTCGAAACCCTCGTACGCAACCGACTCAAACGCCCCCAGTACCGCCCCGACACCCTCGACGGCTTCATAGCCGGCACCGGCCTGACCCTCCACGACCCAACGTCACCTTGACCAGCCGAAGTCAGTAGTGCCGTTGCCCAGCTGCCCTTCAGTTCCGTCACCCCAGGCATGTACGGTGCCGTCCTCCAGCAGCGCCAGACTGAAATACCGGCCGACGGCGACCACCCCTCGGACATACCCGCTGATCAACGACTTCCGTCGGTGCCCCGAACCGGCCGCGCAGACCGGGCGTCGACAGACGTCCGGGAGCGGTCGACGAACACCAGGCGCGGTTGCGGAGAGGTCGGGGATTCCCGTCCCCGGAAGCGTGGCGTGCGGGCGCCGAGGTCTGGCCCCATGCTGGTAAGGAGGAGGGTGAGGCAACGGAGGGAGTGGTGGGGATGCAGACAGTCGTGGACCTCACGCGCTGCCAGGGCTATGCGCAATGCGTCTTCCTCGCGCCGGGAATTTTCGAGCTGCACGGGGAGGAGGGGTTGCTGTACGCCACAGCCGTCCCCGTCGACCAGGTGGAGCGCGTGCGCCAGGCCGCGGCGGCGTGCCCGGTGCAGGCGATCCTCCTCGGGGAAGAGGTGAGCGGCAGTGCCCGGTGACCTCAAGGACGGCCGTATCGTCATCGTCGGCGCGTCGCTGGCGGGGCTCAGGTCCGCTGAGGCGCTGCGTGAGGAGGGCTTCACCGGTTCCCTGACCGTGGTCGGGGACGAACCTCACCCGCCCTACGACCGGCCGCCGCTGTCCAAGCAGGTGCTGCTCGGGCAGGCGACGGCGGACACCACCGGGCTGCCGATGCGCCGGGATCCGGGCGCCGAGTGGCGGCTGGGCGTACGCGCCACCGGCGTGGACCTGCTCGCGAAACAGGTGCTGCTGGAGGATGGCGCGTCGCTGCCGTACGACCGGCTGCTGATCGCCACCGGCACCCGCGCGCGGCCTTGGCCCAACCCCGAGGAGGCCTCCCTAAACGGGGTATTCACCCTGCGCACCCGCGAGGACGCCGGGCTACTGGCCGAGCGGCTGGCCGCCGGGCCGGAACGAGTGCTGGTGATCGGCGGCGGCTTCACCGGCTCGGAGATCGCCTCGGCCTGCCGGGAGCGGGGGCTGGAGGTCACGGTCGCCGAACGGGGCCCGGCGCCGCTGGTGGGCGCCCTCGGCGGCACCCTGTCGAAGCTCGCGGCCGTCATGCACCGCAAACACGGCGTCGACCTGCGCACCGGGGTGACGGTCACCGCACTGCACGGGAACGGGAACGGCAGCTTCGCCGGCGCGCAGCTGTCCGACGGCAGCCGCGTCGACGCCGACGTCTGCGTCGTGGCGCTGGGCGCGATCCGCAACGTCGAGTGGCTGGCGGAGTCCGGGCTGGCGGCGGGCCCGCGCGGGATCGCCTGCGACGCCGGCTGCCGCGCCTTCACCATGTACGGGATCGTCACCGACGATATCTTCGTGGCCGGCGACGTCTCCCGCTTCCCCCACCCGCTGTTCGGCTACCAGATGCTGTCCCTCGAGCACTGGGGCAACGCGGTCGAGCAGGCCGAGGTGGCGGCACACAACATGGTCAGTCCCTGGCCCCTGCAGCGCCCGCACCTGGCCATCCCGACGTTCTGGTCGACCCAGTTCGGGCTCAACATCAAGTCGGTTGGCGTGCCCACCTACTCCGACCACGTGGTCATCGCCCAGGGCTCCCTGGAGGCGCGCCGCCTGGCCATGGTCTACGGCTACCAAGGGCGGGTCACCGCAGCGGTCACCGTCGACATGGCCAAGTCGCTCGACTACTACAAGCACCTGATCGAGACGGCCGCTCCGTTCCCGCCCCCGCCCGGCGCGGCGGACCGCGCGATCGCAGCCGATGTCACGATCCCGTCCGACGTGCCGGATCCTTCCGTGCTCTCCCACGGCCCCACCGTGGCGCTCACCGGGTATCTGCCCGACCGCCGGCTGACCCTGGTGCAGCCCCCGCGCTGACCCGCGTCCCGTCCCACGACTCCCACCACGAGGAGCCATCATGGACTCCGAGACCCTGCTGGCACGGATCACCGACTACGCCAACCGCCCCAACCCCTACCCGCTGTACACGGAACTCCGGGAGGCCGGTCCCGTGGTACAGCAGGCGGACGGCAGCTGCCTGGTCGGCGGCTACCACCAGATCGCCGCTCTGCTCCACGACCCGCGGATGAGTGCCGACCCCCGCACCCGTGGCCAGGTGACCCACATGCCGCCGTTCCTGCGGCTCGACGACCCGGAACACCACCGGCTGCGCACGCTGGCCATGCGCCCGTTCGGCCCGCCGCACAGCCCGGGGCGGGTCGATGCCATGCGCGGCGAGATCGACCGGATCACCAAGGAACTGCTGGACACCTTCGAAGCCGGCCAGCAGATCGACATCGTCGACGACTTCGCCTACCCGCTGCCCATCTCCGTGATCTGCCGACTGCTCGGCGTGCCGCGCGAGGACGAGCCGCTGTTCCGGGCCTGGTCCGACACTCTGGTCGCAGCCGCCGACGTCAGGCCGGACGAGGACACCTCCGAGACGGACAAGGCAGGCGACCAGGCACGGACCGAGATGGGCGGATACCTGGTGAACCTCGCCGAACAGCGCCGTGGCAAGCCGAGCGACGACATGCTCTCCGCCTTCGTCAACGAGCAGGATCCGGCCCTGCGGCTCACCCAGGAGGAACTCGCGGAAACCGCCGTGCTACTGCTCATCGCGGGACACGAGACCACGGTCAACCTGATCACCAACGGGGTACTCACCCTGCTGCGCCAGCCCGAGCACCTGGAGCACCTGCGGCGCGACCCCGGCCTGCTGCCGCAAGCAGTGGAGGAACTCCTGCGCTACGAACCCCCGGTCCACATGCGCGAGCGCATCCCGCTCGCCGACATCGACGTCGCCGGCGCCACGCTTGCCCAGGGCACCTCCGTCATCCTGGTGCTTGCCTCGGGCAACCGCGACCCCAGACGCTTCCACGATCCCGACGGGTTCGACCCCACCCGCCCGGACAACCAGCACCTCGGTTTCGGCAGCGGCATCCACCTATGCTACGGCGCACCGCTCGCCCGCATCGAGGCCCAGGCCGCGCTCGGCGCTCTGCTCTCCCTGCTCGGCACGGCACGCCTGGTCCAGGACCCGCCCCCCTACCGCCAAAACGCCATGCTCCGCGGACCCCGCCACCTGCCCATCCAACTTTGAATCCTCCCCTCCCTGAAGGACTCCGTTGGGAAATACGCAAACCGGATGGTGTGATTCTGTTGTCAGGCGGCGAGTTGGAGTCGGGCGAGGTGTGAGGTGCGGGTTCCGCCGAGGGGTGTTTCGCTGAGCCAGGCGTCGAGTCTGATGATGCTGATGGCGGTGGCGGCGAAGATGTGTCCGAGGCGGGTGGGTCTTGGGCAGGCCCGTGTATCGGGTCCGGCGGATGCGGGTGCGCCGGACGGCCTGGGAGATGGTGCCCTCCACCCCGGCACGGATGTTGTAGCGCTGCTGCCACTCGTCGGTGAGCTGTTCGCGGCGCCGGTCTTCCAGTGCTGCCTGCTGGTCTTGGGGCAGCAGGGTCAGGCTGCGGCCCCACTTGCCGCTCGCGGCCCTGGTGCACTCCCGACGGCAAACTCATCTGGGCCGAACAGCAACTGACACCCGGCCCATGAGACCAACCGCCCGAGCTCACCCACGCGTTGCCGGGCGGCTCGCGATCGACCCGAACAATTTCCCCCACGTCGGCAACTCTTGAGCAGCACCTCGCGTACCGGCCCAGTGAACTTCACCTGATTTCTCCCAGGAGGCCCCGGCCTTCAGGGCTCCGTTGGGAAAGGGACGAACCGCTGGCCATGGGGGTCGCTATGACTCACGGACCCGCAGGTCAAGTGATCCACTCACAGCCAGAGTGAGAGCCAGGATGTCCGCCCTGTCCATTTACCAACGGAGTCCTTCAGGCCGGGGAGGAATGGGTCCTCGGCGCGGAGCCGCGAAGCGGCGGAGGTCTCTGCGCATTGGTCGTGGCCTGTGCTTTCGGCTGTTGTCGGTGGTGGCGGTTAGGTTGACGGGGTGAAGGTCGTGGTGCAGGTGAAGCTGTTGCCGTCGCCGGAGGTGGCGGCGGCTTTGGCGGCGACCCTGGCCGTGTGCAACCGGGCTGCTGATGCCGCATCGGCGGTGGCGTATGAGACGGGCACCACCACCCGCAACGAGCTGCAAAAGCTCGTCTATGCCCGCTTGAAGGCGGAGTTCGGGCTTGCTGCCCAGCCGGCCGTGCGGGTGGTGAAGAAGGTCGTGGACGCCTACGCCACGTTGCGCGCCAACATCCGGGCGGGAAACCTGGGTCCGGCCACCTCGAAGCGACGCAGCCGGGCGGAGTCGAAGCCGGTCGTCTTCCGGCCTGATGCGGCCCAGCCGTACGACGACCGGATCCTGTCCTGGCAGCACGACGCGCAGACGGTTAGCATCTGGACGGTGGCCGGGCGGATCAGGAACGTCCGGTACACCGGGCACCCCGGCCAGTTGGCGATGCTCGAGAAATGCCGGCGGGGCGAGTCGGATCTCGTGCACCGGGACGGCATGTGGTTCCTGGTCGCCACCTGTGACATCCCGGAAGCGCCGCTCAATACTGACCCGGTGGACTGGGTGGGGGTGGACCGGGGGATTACCAACCTCGCCACCACGTCCGACGGCGACAATTACCAGGGCCGTCGTCTTGGCCGCTACCGGCGCTGGCACGCCCGCAAGCGAGCCGAACTCCAGGCGAAGCAGACCCGCTCCGCCACCCGACGGGCCAAACGCCGGGCGAAGAAGGAAGCCCGGCATGCCGCCCATGTCAACCACAGGATCAGTAAGGAGATCGCGGCCGTCGCTGGGGGTACCTCCCAGGCGAAGCGCTGGGGGAGCACCGGACGCGGAATCGCCCTCGAAGAACTGAGTGGCATCCGTGACCGGGTACGGCCTTTCCGCGACCAGCGGGCCGCGCTCTCCTCCTGGCCGTTCCACCAGCTCGAAGAACACATCCGCTACAAGGCCCGGCGGGCCGGAGTGCCGGTGATCTCGGTGGACGCCCACTACACCTCGCAGATGTGCCCCCGATGCGGACACACCGCAAGAAACAACCGTCCCACCCGGGACACCTTCTCCTGTCGTCGGTGCGGGCTCGCCGGCCCCGCCGACCACGTCGCCGGGGTCAACGTACGCAACCGTGCACGCTCGGCGTGGGTTCTCGTCAACGGACCCGTACCACAAAAGGCATGAACACCTCCCTTTTTGCTGGTAGATGCGACCCGTGACCGTCCCGTCGTAGGGGGCAGTCGGGAGCGCGACAAGGCGCAAACGACAGAGCCAACACGCTCGGTCGTTTTACGGCCGAGAAGTTGACGTACGGATCCGGCCTGTACGCCGACGCCGATCCCCTCCCGGGCCACACTGCCGTCTTCCACTACGGCCACGAACAGGGGTTCTCCGTCGCCGTCCACCTCACCAGCTCAGGGCTCCGCATCATCTGCCTGTCCAACCAGGCGTCACAGGTACAGCGACTCGGCCGGCACCGCGGCGCTCGCCGTTCCCGCGGTCACAGCCCTCAGCCTCACCGGCCACACAGTGGGCGCGGCAGCTGTCGCAACGATCGCGGCGGCAGCCTGCCTGCCCGCCACCATCCACATCACTGTGAGAACCACTTCCACCGATAGCCGCAGCACAGCAGGCAGCACCCCGGCACCCGACCTCCGGGATCAGGCGCATCGCGACCAGGAAGTGCACCCCGACCGGCGACGGCAGATCCCGCAGCCGCCGCTGGGCCGCGCGCGTCTCCTCCAGGACAGCGTCCACCGGCTCGAAGGGCAGGAAGGGAGTCGGGCCGCCCACATGTCCGGCCGCGAACCCGCCCAGCGGCGAGGGTGATTTCCCGCCAGAGCGTCACCATCGTGGGCGGAGAGGCCGGATCGAGAGACAACGTGGCTCCATGAGCAGGACGTCTTGGTCGGCACCTGTCTCAACGGAGCCGCGTTGCGCGTTCTGGAGATCACGGGCGCCTTGGTCTCGCCTTGCACACCCGGCCCGAGCGCCAACTACCCGGCCTTGGGGAAACTTCAGCAGGATGTAGCGAGGAACCCCGGGCGTTCACAACTCCGTTGGCAAATGCGGCGGGGACTGGAAACGGAGCGCCAGCCACCGCGCCAGTCCTCGACCCTGCTCAGTATCACGGTTTCATGGGCGAGCGGCAGATCGTGTGAGTCCGGTATCCCGCCGTGTCCGGCCGTCCGCTGGCGGGTGCTGCCGGGAGCGGTGGAGAAGGGGCAGCGCGATCAGGGGGAAGATAACCACGGAGAGCAGCCCGGCGGCGACGAGCGCGGACGCGTTCTCGGGGCGTATGGCGTCGAGTTTCAGGCCGATGGTCGCTGCGGCCACGATGACCGGCAGTGATGTGGCCTGGAGCAGGGCGCCGGCCGCGACTTCCGGCCAGGAGAGTCCGGTTGCGCGGTACAGGAGTGCCGGAAGGCCGCGGACCAGCAACAGCGCGGCCAGGAACATCGGCACCCGGAGGATGGTCCCGGCATCCTCGAACAGGGCGCCGAGGTTGAACTGGATACCGCTTGTCACGAAGAACACGGGAACGAGGAATCCGTAGCCGAGGCCGGCGAGCTTCATGTGGAAACGGGGGTGGGACCGTTCGGCGTGGGGGTCGACAAGCCGGAGGACGGCACCTGCGACGAAGGCGCCGAGGATGGCCTCGAAGCCCAGGTGGAGCGCCATCGCCGAGAGGCCGACGACCAGCAGCATCGC
>NZ_JBEOXF010000096.1:0-17808 GCF_040296405.1 Streptomyces sp. NPDC002133
CAGGCGGCGGGCGCACCGACGCCGCAGCCCGGGTCAGGACGCGCGCGCCGGCAGCACGGCCAACGGGTCGTCCAGAACCGGCTGCCACGCCAGCTCCGCCGCGCCCACGAGGCTGTTGTGGTCGAGGGTGCAGGGGAGGATCGGGACTCCGCCACTGCGGCCCCAGAGGCTGCGGTCGGCGACGACGGCGCGCAGGCGCTCCGGGTCGGCGTCGAGCAGTTCGCGGTGGAGGCCGCCGAGGATGATGCGGTCCGGGTTGAGAATATTGACGAGGCCCGCGAGGCCGAGGCCGAGGCGGTCGACGAGCTCCTCGGCGGCCGCGCGTACCGAGGGGTCGCCGTACTCCGTGCGGAGCAGGTCGCGCGACCGCTGGAGCAGGGACACCTCGGGCCCCGGCTCGCGTCCCGCGGCCGTGAGGAAGGCGAGGGGGTCGGCCTCGACGTCGAGGCACCCGCGGCTGCCGCAGTGGCAGGGGCGGCCCTCGGGGTTGACGGTGAGGTGGCCGACCTCCAGGGCGAGGCCCGAACTGCCCGTGTGCAGGCGGCCGTCGAGGACGAGGGCACCACCGACGCCGCGGTGCCCGGTGGCGACGCAGAGCAGATGCTGGGCGCCGCGGCCGGCACCGTGGCGATGCTCGGCGAGAGCGGCGAGGTTGACGTCGTTGCCCGTGAAGGCCGGTCCAGCGATGCCTGCCGCGCGAACCCGTTCGGCGAAGATGTCGCGCACCGGTGCGCCCGCGGGCCAGGCGAGATGCAGCGGGTTGAGCGCGGTGCCCTCGGGTTCGGCCACGGCGGAGGGGACGGCGAGCCCCGCGCCCACACAGTGGCGGCCGGTGGCACGCAGCAGAGCGGCTCCGGCGTCGACGACCTCGCCGAGCACCTGGGCCGGGTCGGCGGAGACCGTGACACAGCCGGGCGCGGTCGCGACGATCCGTCCTCCGAGCCCGACGAGCGCGGCCCGGAAGCCGTCCGCGTGCACCTGTGCGGCGAGTGCGACGGGGCCCGCGTCGTCGACGGACAGCCGGTGCGAGGGGCGGCCCTGGGAACCGGCGGCGGCCGGCCGGGAGTCGACGCGGATCAGCCCGAGCGCTTCGAGTTCGGCGGCGACGGCACCGGCGGTGGCACGCGTGACGCCCAGTTCGGCGGTGAGCACGGCGCGGGTGGGCGCCCGGCCCGTGTGCACCAGTTCCAGTGCGGGGCCGAGCGCGCTGCGGCCTCTCTCCAGCCTCGTCCGGGCGGTCGTCACCTTGCCGTTCATGGAGGCGAGTCTCCCATGATCCAGCGGGAGGGTGGAGGCTGCTGCGGCCGGCCGCCGAGCGGCGCGGACCCGCGCCGCGTCCGGGGCCGGAGCAGAGCGCCGGGGGGGCCGGGCGCCAGGGCGGTCCCGTTGATCCCGTGACGCGTTCCCGCGCGCTTGTGCCGGACCGGCGCCGCCCCTATCCTGACTTTGTGCCGCTACTAAACAAACTACGCACGGCCACACCGGGCAGCCACGGCGGAGATCCCGCCTCCCGCTCCCTGACCCGCCTCCGCGCCGCTCTGACCGTCTTCTTCGCCCTCGACGGCTTCCTCTTCGCCGGCTGGGTGGTCCGCATCCCCGCCATCAAGCAGCAGACCGGCGCCTCGGAGAGCGGTCTGGGCCTCGCCCTGCTCGGGGTGTCGGCCGGTGCCGTGGTGACGATGACCCTCACGGGGCGGCTGTGCCGGCGCTTCGGGAGCCACCCGGTGACCGTGGCGGCCGGCGTCCTGATGTCGCTGAGCATCGCGCTGCCCGCGCTGACGCATTCGACGTTCGCGCTCGCCCTGGTGCTGCTGGTCTTCGGCACGGCGTACGGCGGCATCAACGTGGCGATGAACAGCGCCGCCGTGGATCTGGTCGCCGCGCTGCGACGGCCGGTCATGCCCAGCTTCCACGCCGCCTTCAGCCTCGGCGGCATGATCGGGGCCGGGCTCGGCGGCCTGGTCGCCGCGGGCCTCTCCCCCACGGCGCACCTCCTCACACTCACCGGGATCGGGCTGATCGTCACGGCTTCGGCCGGCCCGACGCTGCTCCGGCACCCCTCGCCCGCGCGGCTCGCGTCGCCGGACGCCGACGGGCCACGGCCCGCACCCGTCGCGCCGGCCGCACGGCTCACCGGCCGGACCCGCCGCCTGGTCGTGCTCTTCGGTGTGATCGCGCTGTGCACGGCGTACGGCGAGGGCGCGCTGGCCGACTGGGGCGCACTCCATCTGGAGCAGGACCTGGACGCGCACCCGGGTGTGGCTGCCGCCGGGTACTCGCTGTTCGCCCTCGCCATGACCGCGGGCAGGCTCAGCGGCACCGCCCTGCTCGAACGGCTCGGCCAGACCCGGGCCCTGGTCGCGGGCGGCACGACCGCCGCGGCCGGCATGCTGCTCGGCGCCCTGGCCCCGACCACAGGGCTCGCGCTGCTGGGCTTCGCCGTGACCGGGCTCGGCCTCGCCAACATCTTCCCCGTGGCGGTGGCCCGAGCGGGCGCCCTCGCCGGTCCCGCCGGAGTCGCCGCCGCGTCCACGCTGGGCTACGGAGGGATGCTGCTCGGGCCGCCCGCGATCGGCTTCCTCGCCGACTGGTTCTCGCTGCCGGTGGCCCTGACGACGGTGGCGGCGCTCGCGGGTGCCGCGGCCCTGATCGGGTACGCGTCGCGCAAGGCCCAGGTGCCCGTACCCGCACGGGCCGCGTAGAGACGCAGGTGACGGAAGCCGCCGAGTAGCCGCACTCAGGCGTCCGCGCGGCCGGCGTCCCACCCTGGAGACATCGACCGTGGGGGCAACCGATGGCGAACTCGACCGGACGTCTCGGCCGTATCGCCCGGCCGGCCTTCGCCGATCCGGCGTCGCTCGTGCTTCTCGGGCTGGTGGCCGAGGCCACTCTGCTCGCCGCGTAACGAGACGCTGTTCATGCACGACGAGGATGCGTCGTTCGCCTGGTTGCCGCCCATGCTCCTCACCGCACCGACGCCTTTCGTCGTCGCGGAGGGCGGCGAAATACTCGCCGGTCCTGTGGCCGGATCGGCCTGGTTCCTGTTCGTGGCGCGGGCGCTGTCGGCGCTGACAGTCGTTCGCGCTCGGCCGGCTCGTACGACTGCTGTGCGGCCGGCCGCACGCCGCACACTCACCAGGTGGCCGACTTCGCCGGCACAATGCCCGCATGGAGACCGCGGAGCTGATCACCTGTCTCGCCGACGAGGGCCGCTCGCTGGCCGGTGTCGCATCGAAGGCGGGCACGGACGCCGCCGTGCCGACCTGTCCGGGCTGGCAGGTCGGGGACCTGCTGCGGCACACCGGCATGGTGCACCGCTGGGCGACGGCGTTCGTGGTCGAGGGGCACACGGCGTACCACCCGGACGCGGGAGAGCCGGACCTCGACGGGGACGAGCTGCTGGAGTGGTTCCGCGAGGGGCACGGGCTGTTGGTCGCGGCGCTCACCGACGCGCCGGACGATCTGGACTGCTGGAGCTTCCTGCCCGCGCCTTCGCCCCGGGCCTTCTGGGCGCGGCGCCAGGCCCATGAGACAGCCGTGCACCGTGTGGACGCGGAGTCCGCGCTCGTCGAGGGCGGTCCCCTGGCGGCGTCCGCAGCCGTGCCGGCCCGGCTCGCGGCCGACGGGATCGACGAACTGCTCCGCGCGTTCCACGCCCGGCCCGGGAGCCGCGTGCGCACGGACGCGCCGCGGACCTTCCGGGTACGGGCCACGGACACGGACGACGTCTGGACCGTGCATCTGTCCCAGGAGCCGGCGCGCACCGACCGGACCGGCACGGGACCGGCGGACTGCGAGCTGAGCGGTCCCGCCGGGCGGCTGTACCTGGCGCTGTGGAACCGACTGCCGCTGACCGCCGTGACGGTCACCGGCGACACCGCACTCGCGCGGCTCTGGGGCGAGAAGTCCGCGATCACCTGGTCCTGAGCGCCGGGAGCCTCGGAACCCAGGCCTCACCGGCGCGGGCCTCAGCTGTCCGGGCCGCGGGACCCCGGCCTCACCAACGGCTGAACCTCGGCATGCCGCTCGCGGCCCTTGTCCGTGAGCCCCACACGCACCCCGCGCCGGTCCGCACCGCACATGCCGCGCATCACCCGGCCGTCCTTGTCCAGCCGTGCGACCTGACGCGACAGCGCGCGCCGGCTCAGATGCACACGTGAGGCCGGCTCCTGCACGAGCGCGTCGGAGCCCGCAACCGACCGGCACGACACGGGGATCGACGGTGTGCGGGTGGTTGCCCGCACACCGCCGCGCTGTGAGACTTCCGTCCATGGGGGACGCCATGGGGAGACGTACACGGGCCGAGCGGGACGCGATCACCGTCGAAATCGGGTACGCCCTGTTCAGCGCGGTCTTCGCAGCGGCCCTGATCTTCGGCGCGATCGCCGGGCCTGCGCTGCTGCTCGATCCGCCCCGCGCGGTGGAGCGCATCCTGGTGGTCGCCGGAGGCGCGGTCGCGGGGCTCGTCTTCGTGGCGCGTGTCGTGCACGTGCTGTGGCGGTTTCCCCGGGGGACCGGCAGTGGTCAGCCGAGCCAGCCGGGGCGGACGAGCCCCGACTCGTAGGCCAGGACGACCAGTTGGGCCCGGTCGCGGGCGCCCAGCTTCACCATCGTCCGGCTGACGTGGGTCTTGGCCGTGAGAGGGCTCACCACGAGCCGGCGGGCGATCTCCTCGTTGGAGAGGCCGATCCCGACGAGGGCCATCACCTCCCGCTCCCGCTCGGTGAGTTCGGCCAGGCGCTCGTCCTGCGCGGGCGCCTTGGACCGGGCGGCGAACTCGGCGATGAGACGGCGCGTCACCCCGGGCGAGAGCAGCGCGTCGCCGTCCACCACCGCCCGTACGGCGCGCAGCAGTTCGTCCGGCTCCGTGTCCTTCACCAGGAACCCGGAGGCGCCTGCGCGGATCGCCTCGAAGACGTACTCGTCCAGCTCGAAGGTGGTCAGCATGACGACCTTCACGCCGTCGAGGGAGTCGTCCTCGGTGATACGGCGCGTGGCGGCGAGCCCGTCGAGCAGCGGCATACGGATGTCCATCAGGACGACGTCGGGCTTGAGCGCGGCGACTTCGCGCAACGCTGCCTCGCCGTCCGCGGCCTCCCCCGCCACCTCGATGTCGGGCTGGGCGTCGAGCAGTGCCCGGAAGCCGGCACGTACCAGTGACTGGTCGTCGGCGAGCAGTACCCGGATCACGGTGCGTCCTCCAGTGCCCTCGGCTCGAACGGCAGGTCGGCGTGCACCCGGAAGCCGCCGTCCGGGCGGATGCCCGCCTCGATCGTGCCGCCGAGCGCCGCGGCCCGCTCCCGCATCCCGGCGAGTCCGTTGCCGCTCCCACCCTGTTCGGTGCCGGTGGCGGGGCCGTCGTCGTCGACACGGAGATCGACACGGCCCGGCGCGTAGCGGATGGCCACGCGTGCGGTACGGGACCCGGAGTGGCGCACCACGTTGGTCAGCGCCTCCTGCACGATCCGGAAAGCGGCGAGATCGGCTCCGGGCGGCAGCGCGGCCTTCGTCCCCCCGGTGGTGATCTCCACGGTGAGTCCGGTCCTGGCGGCCTGCTCGACCAGCTCGGGAAGCCGGTCGAGGCCGGGTGCGGGGGCGCGGGGTGCGTCGCCCGGGGTGCGGAGGGTGTCCAGGACCTGTCGCACCTCCCCCAGGGCCTCCTTGCTCGCCGCCTTGATGGTCGTGAGTGCCGTACGGGCCTGCTCGGGGTCGGAGTCCAGCAGCGCGAGGCCGACCCCCGCCTGGACGTTGATGACGGAGATGGAGTGGGCGAGCACGTCGTGGAGTTCGCGGGCGATGCGCAGCCGCTCCTCGTCGGCGCGGCGCTTCTCGGCGGCGGCGCGCTCGGCGCGCTCACGGAGCCACTGCTCCCTGCGGGCACGCACGAGTTCGGCGCCGGCGAGGATGGCCACGACCCAGGCGGTGCCGATCAGTTCCTGGCCCCACGGCGCAGGGCTGTCGCCCTCCGGCGGGAGATACCGGTAGAGCCAGTGCCCGACCAGCAGATGGCCGACGGCGAGCACCCCTACTGCCCACCAGGCGGCGCGCCGGTGTCCGGCGACGATCGCCGAGAAGACCCCGACGGCCACGGTGGCGAAGACCGGCCCGTACGGATAGCCGGCGGCCAGATACGCCAGGGTGGTCGCCGCCGCGCCGAAGAGCGCGACGACCGGGTACGTGCCGCGCAGCAGGAGGAAGGCGGGACCGGCGAGCAGCAGGGCACGCGCGAAGGCGTCGAGCGGCTCCCGGTCGGTCTGGTTCTTCGCCGCGAAGCCCGTACCGACCATCACGAAGACGGCGAGCACCAGCGTGGATCGCCAGGGCACGCCGGTCCCGGCCCACCGGTCCGCCCACCGGTCCGGTCCATGACGCCACCGCGGCCCGCCGTGCGTCCACGGCGGGCCACTGCGGTGGTGGCGCGTGCGCTGCTCATCCATACCGGTCACGCTAGACCGCCCTGGTCCGGCGGGCGTCAGTCGAGCGCGGTGATCGGACGTACTCCCTGTGGAGTACGCGGGTCGCTGTCAGAGGGCCGTGGCAGGGGGGCCGCCGGCGGCCGGGCCGGGGGCGCCGAGTCCGGTCTCGCGGGCGATGCGGGAGACCGCGTACGAGAAGAAGGTCTCCCGGTCCTCCACGATGCGATGGAACTGGCCGAAGATCTCGAAGGAGATGAGCCCGAACACCTGGGACCAGGCGGCCACCAGGGCGACGACGAGACCCGGGGGGAGGTCGAGCGCGAGATCGGCGGTCAAGCGGTCGGCTTCGGTGCGCAGTTCGACGGGGAGCGGGGGCGGGGCGACGCCGGGACCCCGGTCGGCGTCGCGGGCGATGGAGATGAGGACGAGGCCGACGCGGGACGCCGGCCCGATGGTGGTCGCCGGGGCCGCGTATCCCGGCACGGGCGAGCCGTAGATCAGGGCGTACTCGTGGGGATGGGCGAGGGCCCAGGCCCGGACGGCCGCGCAGACGGCGGTCCAGCGGACGACGGGGTCGGCCGTTCCACCGGCGTCGGCCGGTCCCGCCGCCTTTGCGAAGGCCGCTGCACCGGCAGGGGCATCGACATCGGCGAGGGCCCTCTCGGCGGCGGCGCCGACGGCGTCGTAGGCGTCGACGATCAGCGCGGTGAGCAGCTCGTCACGGCTCGGGAAATAGCGGTACAGCGCCGAGGACACCATGCCGAGCTCGCGCGCGACGGCGCGCAGGGAGAGCTTTGCGGCGCCCTCGGCGGCGAGCTGCCTGCGCGCCTCGTCCTTGATGGCGGTGGTGATCTCGCTGCGGGCGCGCTCCCTGGCTCCGCGCATGGTGCTGCTCGTTCTGCTCGATCCGCTCGCACGGCTGGCGCTGTTCATGCGAGACAGTGTGTCACGTTTAAGAGCAGCGACCAATAACGAGAGCACTGCTCTTGCTTTGGGCCATCGACCCGTGCAGACTGCTCCTGACCGAGAGCAGTGCTCTCAAACCTGACACGCTGGAGATCGCCATGTCGTCGTCGCCGCACTACATCAAGGCCAACGCGTTCGAGGGCCGCATGAACCGCGTCGTGGGCTGGCTCGCCCGCCGCGGCGTCAGCCTGCTCGGCTCCGCCGAGCTCTCCGTGCGCGGCCGTAAGAGCGGCACCATGCAGCGCATCCCCGTCAATCCGTTCACCCAGGACGGCGCGCAGTTCCTGGTCTCGGCCCGCGGCCACTCCCAGTGGGTGCGCAACATGCGCGCCGCGGGCGGCGGCGAGCTGCGCGTCGGCCGCAAGGTGCGGACCTTCACCGCCGTGGAGATCCCGGACAGCGAGAAGCTCCCCGTCCTGCGCGGCTACCTCGAGCGCTGGGGCTGGGAGGTCGACCGGTTCTTCAAGGGCGTCACCGCCAAGTCCTCCGACGAGGAGTTCCTGGCGGCCGCCCCCGATCACCCGGTCTTCCGGATCACGATCACGAAGTGACGCGCGCTCCGTCGGCGTCCTGCTCGCCCGTTGCCGCCTCTCCCCCGGCGGCCCGGGCGCGGTCCGCTCCCGTGCGGGGCGGCCGTGCCCGGTCCAGCGCCTCCAGCGCACGCCGGGCCATGGGCCGGGAGCGCACGATGCCCGCCAGCGACGTCGAACCGCGGGTGATGTCCGCGAAGGCCCTCCAGGCCGGCCGGAATCCGGTGATCGCCGCCTGGAGCAGGCCCGGACGCCGCTCGAACACCGCGAGCATGCGCCGCCCGACGCCCATCTCCACACCCAGCCCCGCCTTGACGGCGAAGGCGTAGTTCAGCGCCTGGCGCCGGGCGTCCACGGCGTCGTTCGCCTCGGCGATCCGTACCGCCCACTCCCCCGCGAGGCGCCCCGAGCGCAGCGCGAACGAGATGCCCTCGCGCGTCCACGGCTCCAGCAGCCCGGCCGCGTCACCACAGACCAGCACCCGTCCTCGCGAAAGCGGCGAGTCGTCGGCGCGGCAGCGGGTCAGATGCCCGGACGAGATGGACGGCTCGAAACCGGCGAGCCCCAGCCGGGCGATGAAGTCCTCCAGGTAGCGCTTGGTGGCGGCCCCCTCGCCGCGCGCCGAGATCACCCCGACGGTCAGCACCTTGCCCTTGGGGAAGACCCAGCCGTAGCTTCCGGGCAGCGGCCCCCAGTCGATCAGCACCCGCCCCGCCCAGTCCTCGGCCACCGCCTCGGGCACCGGGATCTCGGCCTCCAGGCCCAGGTCCACCTGGTCGAGCTTGACCCCGACATGCGCTCCTATGCGGCCGGCGCTGCCGTCGGCGCCGACGACGGCCCGCGCGAGGACCGTCTCGCCGTCGGCGAGGACGACCGCGACCGTGCGGCGGTCCGGCACGGCGGGGCCGTGCTGCTCGACGCGGGAGACCGTCGCCCCGGTGCGCAGTTGCGCGCCCGCCTTCTGCGCCTGCTCGACCAGCGCGGCGTCGAACTCGGGCCGGTTGACGAGCCCGAAGAGCATCCGCCGCGAGCGGCGCGTACGGGACAGCCTTCCGTTCAGCGAGAAGGTGACCGCGTGCACCCCGTCCTGGAGCGGCAGCTCGAAGCCGGGCGGCAGGGCGTCCCGCGAAGGCCCGATGATCCCTCCGCCGCAGGTCTTGTAGCGGGGCAGCTCGGCCTTCTCCAGGAGGAGCACCCGGCGTCCTGCGACTGCGGCGGCATAGGCCGCCATCGCTCCCGCCGGTCCCGCACCGACCACGACGACATCCCACACCGGCTCGCCGTGTCCGCCCACGACATCCGCGTTCTCGCTGCTCACGATGTGCTTCTGCTCCCGATCCGACCCAAGGCCCAAGCTCTCGACGGCATCCTACGGGCGCGGCCCGCGCCACCCGCTGTGGCAGGATCGGCCCTACCTTCGCCGTACACACGATGAACACAACGTCGCACCCACAAGGAGCGTGCCCATGTCCGCCAATCCGATCGCCGAAACCGTCGCCACACTGATGCCCCGCGCCAAGACGGAGCTCGCGGAGCTGGTGGCGTTCCATTCGGTGGCGGACCCGGCCGTGGCTCCGAAGAGCGAGTGCGAGGGGGCCGCGAAGTGGGTGGCCGGCGCGCTGGGCGCAGAGGGCTTCCAGGACGTGGCGCTGCTGGACACGCCCGACGGTTCGCAGTCGGTGTACGGCCTGCTGCCCGGCCCCGAGGGCGCGCCGACCGTGCTGCTGTACGCGCACTACGACGTGCAGCCGATGCTGGACGAGTCGGCGTGGGTGAGCCCCCCGTTCGAGCTGACCGAGCGCGACGGCCGCTGGTACGGGCGCGGGGCCGCCGACTGCAAGGGCGGCTTCATCATGCACCTGCTCGCCCTGCGCGCCCTCAAGGCGAACGGCGGCATCCCCGTCTCCGTGAAGGTCATCGTCGAAGGCTCCGAGGAGCAGGGCACCGGCGGTCTCGAGCGGTACGCCGAGGCGCACCCGGAACTGCTGCGCGCCGACGCGATCGTGATCGGCGACACCGGAAACTTCCGGGTCGGGCTGCCGACCGTGACGGCGACGCTGCGCGGTATGACGATGATCCGGGTCCAGGTCGACACTCTCGGAGGGAACCTGCACTCGGGGCAGTTCGGCGGTGCCGCGCCCGACGCCCTGGCCGCGCTGATCCGCGTCCTGGACTCGCTGCGCGCGGAGGACGGCTCGACGGTCGTCGACGGGCTCGCGGCGGACGCGGCCTGGGACGGACTGCAGTACCCGGAGGACGACTTCCGCAAGGACGCGAAGGTCCTGGACGGCGTCGGGCTGATCGGCCACGGCACGGTCGCCGACCGGATCTGGGCGCGCCCCGCCGTCACCGTCATCGGCATCGACTGCCCGCCGGTGGCCGGCGCGACGCCGTCGATCCCGGCGAGTGCCCGCGCGCAGATCAGCCTTCGGGTGCCGCCCGGACAGGACGCTGCCGAGGCAACGAAGCTGCTGTTCGCCCACATCGAGAAGCACACGCCGTGGAACGCCCGGGTGAGCCTGGAGCAGGTGGGCCAGGGCCAGCCGTTCCGTGCGGACGTGAACAGCCCCGCGTACACGTCGATGGCCGAGGCCATGCGGATCGCGTACCCGGGCGAGGAGATGCAGTCGTCGGGCATGGGCGGCTCGATCCCGCTGTGCAACACGCTCGCCGCGCTCTACCCGCAGGCCGAGATCCTGCTGATCGGGCTGAGTGAGCCGGAGGCGCAGATCCACGCGGTGAACGAGAGCGTGTCGCCGCAGGAACTGGAGCGGCTGTCGGTGGCGGAGGCGCTGTTCCTGCAGAACTACGCGGCCTCGAAGCAGGGTTGAGCCTCGAAGCAGGGTTGACACTGCACCCGCAGGTGGGTGACCGAGTCAGGCGTCACCGTGCGGCAGCTTGTCCGTCGTGGATCCAGAACCGGACGGGCCCGTGAGGGCAGAACGTGGGAGGACCGGTCGGCACCCGGCACCACCGGCTTTCCACAGACCTCGCGGGGTCGAAAGGGTCGTGGTGTTCGCCACGGCACCGACCGAACCACGCACGTCCTGTCGCGAAGCGGGAAACGCGCCGCCCTGGCCCATCGGAGATCGCGCACCTCTCATTGCTGCCGAATGGGAGGTCGTCCCGCCCGGTGACCGATGTCGCCGGCAGACGCGGCGTGGCGGCGGTCGATCGACGGCGGTTCCCCACCGCGGCACGGGTGCGGGTCGGGTTCCACCGCGTGATCGTCGATCCGCTCGGTGCCAACGGGGCGCTTGGGCTTGCCGCACGCGTGACCGGTCACCCGCGCCGTGATCGGTGACCTGGCCATGTGACCGTTCCGGTGTCACGCACCGGTCACAGCGCACGTCGGTGTGTGACCGACGCGTGCAACTCCCCCGGCCGGGGCGGTCCCGCCGGTCCGGCTGGGCCCGCTGCCGAGGCGGACCGACCGCCGGGCGTCGGCGCCGCGGCCGATCAGGCCCTGCTCCTCAAGGAACTCCGACCTGCCACAACGTCTCGCGAACCGGGCAGGCGACATTGCTGTGCCCCCGGACCAGGGCTCGATCTGCTCAGCCGTCAGCGACTGTCCACACTGTCGGACCGACGACCAGCGACGGCAACCGTCGCGCCACACGCGGTTGCAGGAATAGGCGCTCCGCGAAGCTCGCGGAGCGCTGACATCCGTGTGGCGGGCGAGCGGAGCACGGACGTTCGCCGCATGGACGTCACCGGGTTACCGCGCAGCAGCGCGCCGCCGTCGGGGCTGGTCAGCAGCGGGGCCTGACCACCCCGGGGTCCTGGGCGGAGCCCCGGTTCGGGAGGGGCGGGGGCGACGCCGCCGGCACCCCACCCCGTGGGCTGCCCGCACAACGCCGGTACGGCCCCGGCCGCGTCACCCCACGGGCACGCCGGCCTCCAGATTGAGCACCGTCCCGCGCTCCCGGGCCCGCAACGCCCACCGCAGCCGTTCGTAGCGGACCGGCGGCAGCATCCCCGCCGCCTCCTCCTCCGACGCGAACCGCCACCCCCTCAGCTCCGAACCGGGCAGCAACACCCGCGCGGCCGCCTCGCCGCTGAGCCGCCCGCCGTCGAAGAGCATCCGCAGCCCGCCGTAGCCGGGGGGCCGCGGCGGCTCCCAGTCGACGACCAGCAGGCGGGGTACGGCCTCGAGGTGGATGCCGATCTCCTCGGCGACCTCGCGCATCCCGGCGCGAGCCGGGGCCTCGCCCTGCTCCACCACGCCGCCGGGGAACTCCCAGCCCGGTTTGTAGGTGGGGTCGACGAGCAGCACCCGGTCCTCGTCGTCGAAGAGGAGGACGCCGGCTGCGAGGGTCTCGGCGGTCGGCTCGGGGGTCTGCACGATCTCGCAGATCCCGGCGGCGCCGGTGCGTACGGCCTCCGCGACGGCCTCGGCGGTCTCGCGGGGTGTCAGACACGAGGTGTCGACGACATGCGCGTCGGCGGTGAGCCAGCCGAGTGCGTTGCGGTAGGGCTCGATGTGGTCGTACGCCCATTGCCGTACGCGCTGTTCGGCGTCGGGGATGTCTGGTTCCTCGCGTTCGGCGATACGCCTTCGCAGGATCGTTTCCTCGGGGGCGAGAAGGACATGGCGGACCGGTATTCGGCGGGAGGCGAGCCCGCCGAAGATCTCGTCGCGGTACTCCTGTCGCAGCACCGTCATGGGCACGATGAGCACGCCGCCGACCTCGGCGAGCAGCGCGGCGGCCGCGTCCACGACCAGCCGGCGCCAGATCGGCAGGTCCTGATAGTCGGTCACTTCGTCGAGGCGCTTCTGCGGCAGGAGATACCGCAGCGCACCGCCGATCACCTCGGGGTCGTACACAGTGCTGTTCGGGATCAGATCGATCAGTTCGCGAGCGGTGGAGGTCTTGCCCGCGCTGAACGCACCGTTGATCCAGACGATCACGGTTCCCCCTCTTCCGTAGCCCCCAGTGGACTGCCCGCAACACCCTGCCACGGAAACCCGTGTCACCGGATGAGTCGGACGGGCCGGGTCCGTGCGAGCAACGGCCCGGCGCGGCCCGGCCGTAACAGATCCCGAGGAAGCGTCGTTGGGGAACACGACGACGAGGGGGGCGCGGATGCACCGCAGGGTGCTGGAAGTGTTTCCCGCCGGGGGGCCGTGGGGCAGCCGACCGGCGGAGGAGTTCGCGCGGGCCCGGCGTGACGAGGGCCTGCCGGCGGAGGTCGTGATGGACCTCGACACGGACGCGTTCCTGGTGGTCGTCCCCCACCAGCCGACGGAACCGGGCCGGCACCCGCGCGGCTGACCTCGTCGGAACCGGGCTCTGCGCGCATCGGAACTCGGCGTTTCGGAGCCGGGCTCAGCGCGTCGGAGCGCCGCCCTTCGGAGCCGGGCTCAGCGCGTCGGCTCCGGCCGCGGTGCATCGGCGGCCCCGCCGATTGAGGCGCGGAGGTGCGGGGGCGGAGCTCCCGAAGGGGGCTGGGGGCGAAGCCCCTGGTTCGGGAAGGGGCGGGGTGGGGAAAGGCCCGCCGCAGGCGCCCCTCCGCCCTCCCCGGAGTCAGCCGTTCAGCGTCGCCGCCGCCTCCCCGCGCAGCGCGGGCGACGCCGCCGCCGCCGCGCCCAGGAGGCCCGCGTCGGTGCCCGTCAGAGCAGGGGCGACGACGAGGTTCTGGACGAACGACAGCGTGGCGTAGTCGTGCAGAGCCCGTCGCAGCGGGGTGAAGAGGACATCGCCCGCACCCGCCACTCCCCCGCCGATGACGGCGATGCGGATCTCCACCAGAGTCGCGGTCGCGGCGATCCCGGCGGCCAGCGCCTGGGCCGCCCGTTCGAAGGAGGCGACGGCGACGGGATCGCCCGCCGCTGCCGCCGCGGCCACGGCGGCAGCCGAGGTGTCGCCGTCGGGCCCCGGCCGCCAGCCGTTCTCGATGGCGCGGCGCGCGGTGTTGGGACCGCTCGCGATCCGCTCCACGCACCCGCGCCCACCGCACGGGCAGAGGTCCCCGTCGAGGTCCACACTGATGTGGCCGATGTGGCCCGCGTTGCCCGTCGGCCCGGGGTGCAGCTTGCCGCCGAGGACCAGCCCGCCGCCGACGCCGGTCGAGACCACCATGCACAGCGCGTCGTCGTACCCGCGGGCGGCGCCCTGCCAGTGCTCGGCCGCGGTCATCGCGACTCCGTCGCCGACGAGCTCGACGCGGAGTCCGCCGGAGGCGGCACGGACCCGGTCCACCAGGGGGAATCCGCGCCAGCCCGGCACGTTGACCGGGCTCACGGTGCCGGCGGAGGCGTCCACCGGCCCCGCGCTGCCGATCCCGACGGCCGTCACGTGCAGCCACAACGGCGACGCCGCGAGCTCTCCGAGTACCGACTCCACGGCACGCATCACGGTCTCGCCGTCCTCGCGTGCCGGGGTCGGCCGCTGGGCCCGAACGAGAATCCTTCCGCTGCTGTCCACCAACGCTCCGGCGATCTTGGTGCCGCCGATGTCGAGCGCGGCGACGAGGTCGTTATGCATCGGTGAACGATCTCCAAGGGACTGGCAAGTGAGGACGGACCGCGGACCTGCGGTTTCGTCGACCAGTCTCCATCGCCCTGACAACGTTGTCCAGGGCCTATGCTCGACGACACAGCCTTGCACGACACGGCACGGGCCCGCAGGGCCCACCGCCAGGCGCCCGCGAGGGGCACCCCGACGACGACAGGACAGCGCACCGTGGCCGAGTTCGCCCGCCGCCCCGAGACCGTCCGCTACGGCACCCGGCCCACCATGAAGGACGTGGCCGCCCGTGCCGGAGTGGGCCTCAAGACGGTCTCCCGGGTGGTGAACGGCGAGCCCGGCGTCACGCCGGACACCGAGCGGCGCGTGCAGGAGGCCATCGAGGCGCTGGGCTTCCGGCGCAACGACAGCGCTCGGGTGCTGCGCAAGGGCCGTACGGCGTCGGTCGGGCTGGTCCTGGAGGATCTGGCCGACCCCTTCTACGGTCCGCTGAGCCGCGCCGTCGAGGAGGTCGCCCGGGCCCACGGCGCGCTGCTGATCAACGGGTCCAGCGCGGAGGACCCGGACCGCGAGCAGGAGCTGGTGCTCGCGCTGTGCGCCCGCCGCGTGGACGGGCTGATCGTGATCCCGGCGGGTCACGACCACCGCTATCTGGAGCCCGAGATCAAGGCGGGCATCGCGACGGTGTTCGTGGACCGGCCGGCCGGCCGGATCGACGCGGACGTCGTCCTGTCCGACAGCTTCGGCGGCTCCCGGGAGGGCGTTGCCCATCTCGTCGCACACGGGCACCGCAGGATCGGGTTCATCGGTGACCAGCCGCGCATCCACACGGCCACGGAGCGACTGCGCGGCTACCGCGCCGCGATGGAGGACGCGGGGCTGCCGGTCGACGAGCGGTGGGTCTCGCTCGGGTCCACCGATCCCGAGCGCGTCACGTCCGCCGTGGAGGCGATGCTCTCCGGGCCCGACCCGGTCACCGCGATCTTCGCGGGCAACAACCGGGTGACGGTGACGGCGGTGCGGGTGCTGGCGGGGCGCGAACAGGCCGTCGCCCTGGTCGGGTTCGACGACATCGAGCTCGCCGACCTGCTGGGCATCACCGTCATCGCGCAGGACGCGGCGACGCTCGGCCGCACGGCCGCCGAGCGGCTGTTCCGCCGGCTCGACGGGGTGGCGGAGGAGCCGACGCGCGTCGAGCTGACGACCAGGCTGCTGGCGCGGGGCTCGGGCGAGGTGCCGCCGCCGCTCTAGGGCGGCGTGCCTGCGACGGGCCTTCTCACCGCTCCGCCCTCCCGCACCGGGGCGGCTCCGCCCCCGCCCCCCGGACGTGCCTGGTGCCAGTCGAATGGGCAGGGTGTCCGTCGGCGGTCGGCCCTCGAACGCGCCCGTCAGCAGACCGGGAGGCCCGGGACGGGCCGGTCGTTGTCGCCGCCCTTGATCTGGACGAAGCTGACGCAGACATCGGTGTTGCCGCTGTCGTCGTCGGTGCGCGCCCACCAGACGTTCGTCCATCGGCCGTACGTCTCGCGGCGGCCCAGGTCGGCCCGGCAGTAGAAGTAGTTGGTGCCCGCGTTCAGGGCGCCGGTCTCGCTGCCGGAGTGGCTGTACGACTTCGCTGTCCGCCAGACCTCGCAGTTGTGCTTTCCACCGCCGATGGAGTGGCGCAGCGGGGCGGGCGACGGGACGCCGCAGCCACCGGTGGTGGTACCGCCGGTGGTGGTGCTCCCGCCGGTGGTCGTGGAGGCACCGCTGCTGTCGGAGACGCCGCCCGAGGCCGAACCTCCGCTCCCGCCGCCTCCGGTGGCTGCTCCGCCGTCGGTCCCGCCGGCGCGCAGGTGACGGCTCCGTCCGGAGCGGCCGGTTGCCACTGGCCGCCGCCACCGGGCCGCTGTTCCTCGCCTGTTCCTATTGGGTTGTTCCTACCGGGCTGTTCCTACCCGCCTGTTCCTGCACGGCAGTTCCCAGGAGACTGTTCCTACTGGGCTGTTGCCGTGAGGTCACCGCGTCGAGGCCGCGCGAATCCGTCGAGCTCCTTGCGGCTCAGCCCCGTCAGGCGTGTGACCTCGTCCTCGTCGAGCGCACCGCAGTCGAGCCCGCGCAGCAGATAGCCGCTCAGGGCCTTCGCGGTGGCGGGCTCGTCCATGACGTCGCCCTCGGCCCTGGCGACGTACGCGGCGAGGCGGGCCGCGGCGGCCTCCATGCCCTCGCGGTAGAAGGCGAAGACCGCGGCGTAACGGGTGGGGAGGTGGCCAGGGTGCATGTCCCAGCCCTGGTAGTACGCGCGGGCCAGCGCGCGGCGGGTCAGGCCGTAGTGCAGCCTCCAGGCCTCGTGGACGTGCTCGGTGGAGCCGACGGGCAGCACGTTCGTGGAGCCGTCGGACACGCGGACGCCCGTGCCGGCCGCGGCGACCTGCATGATCGCCTTGGCGTGGTCGGCGGCCGGGTGGTCGCTCGCCTGGTACGCGGCGCTGACGCCGAGGCAGGCGCTGTAGTCGAAGGTGCCGTAGTGCAGACCGGTCGCGCGGCCCTCGGCGGCGTCGATCATCCTGGCCACGGTGGCGGTTCCGTCGGCGGCGAGGATGGACTGGCTGGTCTCGATCTGGATCTCGAAGCCGATCCGGCCTGCGTCCAGGGCGTGGGCCTTCTCGAAGGCTTCGAGGAGCCGGACGAACGCCGTGACCTGCTCGGGATAGGTGACCTTGGGAAGGGTGAGGACGAGGCCGTCCGGAAGACCGCCGTGCTCCATGACGCCGGTCAGGAAGATGTCCGTGGTGCGGATGCCACGGTCGCGTACGGCGGCCTCCATGCACTTCATCCGGATGCCCATGTACGGCGCGGCGGTCCCGGTCTCGTACGCCTCCGAGATCAGCCGGGCGGCGCGGGCGGCGTCCGCGTCCTCGTCACGGCCGTGATAGCCGTCCTCGAAGTCGACGCGGAGGTCCTCGATGGGCTCGCGCTCCAGCTTGGCCCGTACGCGTCCGTACACGGGCTCGGCAAGTTCGTCGGACAGGTCGAGTACGCGTGCGAGGGTGGCGGCGTCCGGCGCGTGCTCGTCCAGCGCGGCGAGCGCCTGGCCGCCCCAGGAGCGGATGGTGTCGGAACCGAAGGCGTCGCCGGGCACATAGACGGTGTGGATGGGCTGGCGGGTGCCGGGGTCACCCGGGTAGCGGCGGGCGAGCTCCGCGTCCACCGGTGCGAGGGAGGCGCTGATGCTCTCGCTGACCGTGCCGGCGAGGCTCGTCGCCACCTTCTCCTGCTGACCCATTACGACACCCTCCACACTCTCGCCACTTCCGTCTGACGGAATCAACAATCCGCATGGTGAAGCTATCCGGGTGACTGACCTGCGTCAATGGTCTCCCGGGACGGCGTGGGGCCGCGCGGTGCGGTGCACCGTGCGGCCCCAGGGGGTGGTGTGCCGGGTTC
>NZ_JBEOXF010000097.1:0-17486 GCF_040296405.1 Streptomyces sp. NPDC002133
CCTACGTCCGCTGGCACAACACTCACGCGGAACCGAAGACCAACTTCGCCCCCGATTCACCGATCCGCCAGTGGACCCAATACCCGGCCAAGGCTCCGTGACGAGCCACTAGCTGTCGGGCTTGGCGAAGGTGAGGACGCCGCCGTGCCGGCGGGGCCGCCCGCCCTTCGGGCCGGAGCGGGTCGGGCCCGGGTCGCGGAGCATGACCCGGTCCGAGCGCAGGCGCCCGATCAGCACGACCGGCAGGTCGGCCAGGGCGTGGGAGAGGTAGGTGACGTCGTAGCCGGCGTCCATCACGATGAGGATCTCCGGGTCGCCCTGCCGCCAGTGCCCGGCTTGCTTCAACCGCTCGATGACGTCGCGCAGTTGGGTGGCGGTGACGAGCGTTGCGTCGTCGGCGGGTCCCAGGCGCACGGCGTCCAGCAGCGCGACCCAGGAGGTGCGGCCGGATTCCAGGGCGGCGACGAAGGAGTACGGCCAGCCCGGCACGAACTGGTCCGTCTTGCGGTCGCCACGTCCATAGACGTGGCAGAACAGCCGGTCGTCGCTGGTCGGGGCATCGGGGCGGAGCCAGTTGCTCACGTCCACGGCCAGCACGATCCGCCCGTCACCGGCCTTTGGCAGCGGCAGGCCGGCCAGCGTGCGGCGCAACCGCGTCGGTTCCAGCCAGCCGCGGTCCAAAGCCGCGTACAGCGCGCCGTGCCCGCGCCGGTGCTCGACCGCCAGCGACAGCTCGACCAGGGTCTTCACCGGCCCGTCCGCGCACAACACCGCGTCCGTGAGTTCGAAGAGCGCGTCCTGGCGAGCGTAGAGGCATTCATAGAACTCAACCCGAAAGCGGGACAACACGTCCAACGCCTCGCCTGCGGGCGAATCGACAGACAGACTCATACGCAGCGGCCGTTCTCTTGTACTTCGTGACTCAACATCTCGAAGCGTGGAGAACGGCCGTCTCCGCTGTCCAGGGAAGAACCGCAGATCAGCAGGTCGAGTGACCTGCGACGTTAAACGTCAAGCTAGGAGTACCTCGACGTCGAGGAAGTGCTGGAAGCAGATGGCGATGCCTTCGTCGCGGGCGGCCGTGGTGTCGTGCATCTGTCCGGGCCACAGGGCATCGGTCCATAACGTGCGGCGTTGCCCGTCGGCGACGACGGTGGCCTTCATCGTTGTTCTCTTCTTCATGCCGGAGACACCGAATGGAATGACGGCATGCGAGATACGCCCGGTACTGCCACCGCACTCCGATATGCGGCAGGTCCCGACCACCGTCCCCCGCGCGACGCGGCGCCCGCACGATCGCCTCGGCTTTGGTTCTGCGGCATGGCCTCGTGCAAGATCCCCTCCAGGACCACCGCGACGCCGGCCTCGATTCTCTGAAGCACCGGATGTCCTCGCGGCCGATCCGACGCCGGTCGTGGGCGGAGTTGCCGTGCTTCCCCGCCCACGAGGGTGGTTATCGTCCGGCCTGCAAGGCTGCCCAGGTCTGCGGGCCGACGTCGCCGTCGACGCCGAGGCTGCGGGTGGTCTGGTAGTCGCGCACGGCTTGTTCGGTGTTGGGGCCGAAGTCGCCGTCGATGCCCACGGTGCGGCCGAGTGCCGCGGTCAGTGCTCGCTGCAGTCGGCTGACGTCCGCGCCGGTCGACCCGTTCTGCAGCGCCGGTGTCGAGCCGTACGACAGCAGGGCCGTCCAGGTCCTGGGGCCGATCTCACCGTCGGCCGTGAGGCCCCGGGCGGACTGGAAGGCCTTCGTCGCCGTTTCGGTGTTGGGCCCGAAGTCGCCGTCCGGTTCTCCCGGATTGTGTCCGGCGGCGATCAGCCGGCATTGCGCCGCCTTGACCAGACTGCCGGTGGATCCCTGCTGGATGAGGGGGTACGCAGTGAAGTCGAGGTTGACGCCGCTGCAGGTGGGCGCTGGTGTGCCGCCGCAGTTGTTGCTGGTGACGTTCCGCCAGGTCCGGCCGTTGGCCTGGCCGTACTCGACGCCGTTGAACCAGGGGCGGATCCGTTCGGAGGTGGAGTTGCCCCAGGTGGCGGATCCGTTGTTGTCGGCGTCGTAGGCGAGCTCGAAGTGCAGGTGCGGGTGGTTGTTCGAGGTGGGCCCCGTCCTGCCGACCCGGCCGATCAGCTGGCCGCGCTGTACCGTCTGGCCGACGCTGACCTCGCGGCTCTGCAGGTGCAGGTATGTGGTGAAGTAGCGCTGCCCGTGGTTGATCTGGATCACGTTGCCGGCGTTGGAGTGGTAGAAGGACTGCCGGACCGTGCCGGAGGCCGGAGCCAGCAACGGTGCTCCTTCGGTGCCGACCTGGTTGGGCTCGCGGACCATGTCGAGCGCGGGTGCGTGTGCCCAGGTGTCGAGTCGCCACTGCTGGCCGCAGGTGAAGGGCAGTTGGAAGGCGATGGGCGGGGCCGCCGCGGCGGCCGGCGCCGCGGCCTGCCAGGGCAGGACGACGAGGGCGGCAACAGCCACGAGCAGTCTGCCGAGCAGTCCTGGGCTGAGCGTGCGGATGAGGGATATCAACGTGTCTCCTTCTCTGGTGCCGAGTTCATGCGTGTCTGGGGCGGGGTGTGCGGGCGGCGATGGGACGGCAGGTGCCCTTCCGCTGTGGCTGGGCGCTGCGGGACGGCCGCGTTCGGTCGCGGTGTGTCGCCCGCATGGCGGTCACGATGAGGGCCGAGGTGGGGGCAGCCATCTACGGCCCTCGTCGTGAGCTCGCCGGCGGGGGAGCGACCGGTGCGCTGAGCGTGCCCTGCGTCGGTATAGCCCGGGTATTTCCGAAGGTCACCCGGCCGCCCTGGGCGGTGGTGCCAGGCACGGACCGCTTACAGGGGAGCACGCCGCGCCGGCGGCGTGCCCGGGTCAGGGCTGCGGGCAGAGCGCGCCGGTGTCCTGGCCGGGGAGGTGGCGGTCGAGTTGCGCCGCGGTGGGCGGTGGGGCGGTGGCTCGGCAGATGCGCCGGATGGCTTCGGTCGCGGTCAGCGGCCAGTGGATGATGCGCTGGTCGGCTCCCGCGGACAGCAGGGTTCCGTCCGGGGTGAACGCCAAGCCCTGCACGTCTGCCGAGTGGCCGGTGAGGGTGGCGATGCGCCGGTGGGTTCGTACATCCCAGACGACGATGGTGTGATCCTCACCTGCCGAGGCGAGGAGGCGTCCGTCCCTGCTGAAGGCGAGCGTGCCGACCGCTGCGGTGTGGCCGGTCAGTGTGCCCCGGCTTTTCCATGTCCGGGTCGACCACAGGCGCACCGTGTGGTCCGAGCCGGCGGTGGCGATCAGATCGCCCGCCGGAGTGGCCGCGATGTCCTGCGTGGACCCCTGCGTGGCCGGGAAGGCCTTCACCAGCCGGTCGTCGGCGGTGCTCCACACGGCGATGCCGCCGGCCGGTGTGCTCGCGACGAGGAGGCCGCCCCGAGCGGGGTAGGCCATGGCGGTCGAGGTGCGCGGGCCGGCCGGCGCCGGCAGTGGACGGGGGTGTGCCGGGTCGCTGACCCTCCAGCGGAACGTTCCTCCCAGGGACATCACGGTGACCGTGCTGCCGTCCGGGCTGAAGGCGACGTCCGTGCCGGTGCCTATACCGGTGAAGGCGATGGTGGTGTAGCGCCGCCCGGTCGACGGGTTCCACAGAGTCAGGGTGTGGTCGCGCGTCACGGCCGCCAGCACCGTGGCGTCCGGGTTGAACGCGACTGCCTTGACATGGTCGGAGTGTCCGCCCAGCAGCCGTTCGGCAGCACCGGAGGCATTCCAGATCCGTACGGACCTGTCGTCGCCGGCGGAGGCGACGAGCCGGCCGTCGGGGCTGACGTCCACGTCGTTCACGGCGCCGCCGTGACCGCTGAAGGGAAGGGCCGTCCGGCGCACCACGATGGTGCGTCCCAGGCCGCCCGAGACCACCGTGCTCGCGTCCGGTGCCAGGTCCAGAGCCATGGTCTCCGAGCGGTAGCGGTCGGCGTGGCGGGCGATCTGCTCGCGGCGCCGGTAGTCCCAGATCGAGATCATGCCCTCTTCGTCGGCGATCGCGATCCGATCACCGACCGGCGCGGAGATCATCCAGGGGAAGGCCGTCTGCACCGGGAGGTCGGCGAACTGGCGGGCCGAGCGGCCGGTCAGCCGCCAGAACCTGATGCCGTGTTCTTCGGAGGCCGTGGCCAGGACATCGGATGTGGAGCCGAACCGGGCCACCTGGGCGCCTTCGGTGTTCAGCTCGAAGCGACGGCGACCGGTTTCGATGTCCCAGACGGCCACTGTCCCATCGGTACGGGTGACGGCGAGCGAGCGCTGATCGCCGGCCAGGCTGAGTGCCGCGGGCATACCGGTGGGCAGGAACACGGCCTTGCCACCGCCCAGCGTGGCTACCCGTGTGCCCTCGCCCGTGCCGTAGGCCACGACCGTGCCGTCGGCGCTGAAGGCCAGACCGTTGCTGAGGTCGCCGGACACGACCTGCTTGAACAGCACCTTCCTCGACCGGACCTCCCGCACGACGACCGAGCCTCCGGTCGGCTGCTTCGGATTGTTCAACCGGGCCAGGGACGCCAGCCGGGTACCGTCGGCGTTGAAGGCCGCCCTCAGCGCGAAGAACCCCTGGGGGAGCGGCTTGACGACATGCTCGGTGAAGGAGGCCAGCCTCCTGCGTCGTTCCGGATCCCACAGCTCCACGGTGCCGTCGCTGGTGGCCGCGGCCACCGACGAGCCGTGAGGGGACAGGGCCAGGCCGAACGACGCGGGCCCGTTCGTGTTGAGTACGACGCTGGGCTGCGCGGACGCCGACGTACTGATCACCGCGCCCAGGGTGTCGGCGTCGGGATGCAGCCGATAGGCGGCCAGGGCGAGGGACCGGGCGACGTCCGGGTCGGTGGCGACCAGCGAGCGCGACGTGAGCGCGGCCTGATGGGCCAGGACGGTCAGGTGCTCGCGCTGTGCCACCTGCCGCTGCTGCCAGGCGGCACCGCCCCCGGTCACGGTCGCCGCCAGCAGTACCGCCAGTACCATCGCCAGGACCCTCAGCCGGCGGACCCGGCGCCGCGCCGCAGCGAGTTCGGACTCGGCCAGCTCCTCGCTGGCGTCGAGGAACTCACGCTCCAGAAGGTTCAGCTCCGAGCGGTGCGGACGCGCCTCGGCCAGCCCGGAGCCCCGATAGAGCCCTCCGGAGTCCCGCCCCGACTGCTGCCAGACTCGGGCCGCGGCGGTGAGCCGCTGCCGTACGACCAGGCGCCGGCGGTCCTCGCTCAGCCAGGCCCGGAGCCTGGGCCACGCCACGATGAGCGCCTCATGGGCGATCTCCACCCGATCCTCGTCCACGACCACCAGGCGCGCCGCCACCAGCTCGTCGACCACATCCGCGACCGCCGCGGCCGGGCCCATCCCGTCGAGTTCGGTTTGCGGGACCCGCCGCCGACTGTCCCGCACCCCGTCCTCGTCCAGGCTGATCAACCGCTGCATGAGCCGGCGCACCAGGTCCTGCTCGGCGGGTTCGAGCTCGGCGTAGACGTGCTCGGCGGTCTGGGCGATCGCACCGTGCATCCCGCCCCCTGCCTGGTACGCCGCGAGGGTCAGGGTGCGGCCGGCCCGGTTGCGCCAGGTCTCCCGCAGCGCGTGGGACACCAACGGGAGTGCGGCGGCAGCGCCGGAAGCCTCCGCCACCACGGTGGCCAGCAGATCGGCGTCGACCGAGCAGCCCTCAAGATCCGCCGGCCGGACGATCAGCTCTCGCAGTTCCGCGGCCGACGGCGGACCGACCAGCAGCTGCGCCTCGCTCATCAGCGCCGGCGCCAGCTCGCTCAGCCCGGTCATCTGGACGAAGAAGTCCGCACGGACACTGAGCACGACCTTCGTTCCGGCATGCGACGCCGCTAACAGCCCGGCGACGAATTCCTCCCGTACCGTGGGATCGGAGCACACGGTGAACAACTCCTCGAACTGATCGACCACCAGCAGCACCTGACCGGCGGGCCGGTCGTGCTCGGCGAGCGCGGCCGCCAGCTGTTTCACCGGCTGGTCGGTCGGCGTCATCATGACCGGCTGCCACCGAGCGGTCGTATCCCGCCGGATCCGGCCCAGTAGGCCCGCCGCCAGCAGCGAGGTCTTCCCCGATCCCGACGCGCCGAACACGACGACCACGGGGAAGCGTTCCACGCGCTCCCGCAGCAGCCCGCACAGCCGGTCGCGGCCGAAGAACCGGTCGTGATCCGAGGAGGTGAACGCCGGCAGGCCCCGGTAGGGGTTGGCCCCGACCGGCACCAGTGCCGCGACGGGGACCGGAGAGGGCATGAGGTCCTCATCGCCGCGGAGCATCGCCTGGTGCAGGCGCTGCAGACCCGGGCCGGGCTCGACGCCCAGTTCGGTCCCGTACAGCGCATGGGTCTGCCGGTAGAGCTCGAACGCCTCGGCCTGCCTGCCCGAGCGATACAGGGCCGTCATGAGCTGGCCGCGGAGCGACTCCCGAAAGGGATGCCGGGGCAGCAGCTCCGTCAGCTCCACGACCACCTCGGCATGCCTGCCGAGGGCCAGACCGCAATCGGCCCACCGCTCATGCACGGCAAGACGCAGCTCCTCCAGCCGGGCCGCCCGGGTCGCGACGGCTTCGGTATCCAGGAACTCCGCGAACGCAGGCCCGTTCCAGCACCGCAGCGCCTCACCGTGCAACTCGTGCGCGCCCGCTGTCTCACCCTGTCGCAGGGCCTTCTCCGCCTGGAGGGCCAGTCGTTCGAACCGCGTGGCGTCCAGCGCATCACCCGCCAACACGCGATAGCCGTCGCCCTGCCGTTCGATGCGCTCCGGGCCCAGGGCCTTGCGCAGTAGATGGACGTACAGCTGCAGGTTCTTACGCGCCGAGCGCGGCGGTCGCTCGCCCCACAGTGCGGTCATCAGGAGCTCCGAAGGCACGGGCCGGTCGGGCCTGCTCAGCAGGACCGCGAGCAGCAGACGCACCTTGGGCGATCCGATGTCGACCGGCAAGCCCCCGCGACGGATCGCCAGATCCCCCAGAATCCCCAACTCCACTCGGCCGCCCCCCAAGGCTGCACGGATCAACGCTGGCGGCCCGAAGGTACACCAGCTCTCCGACGCAGACCCGCGCCGGCCTGCCCGACCCACGCATGACGCCGCACTGACGTGGATCAGCGGACTGCCGCCTGGTGCGGCCTCCCGGGCCGGCACCCCCTGGCCGCATGCCCCAAAGATCCGCGATGCACAGCCGGCCGAAGCCACGCCCGATCACCTGCCGCACGCATCCCCATCAGGACTTATACGGGTCCTATACCGCGTCTTACAACGATCGCTTCCCGTACCGGGCCCACCGGCTCCTGGGCCCCTCCGATCAAGGAAGGAACGGGTGCGCCCACCCAGAACGACGCCGACCAGTCCAACAGGCACCCCCCGCCGTGGAGATGACGTCGGAGTCGTAGAGAACGCGAAAGGACACAGCGTGAAGCTCGGGTTCAGCTCGGGAAGCGATCAGAACACCCATCAGCGGATCACTGGGAAGGCAGGACAGCACATGCGTACAAGGCTCGCGGCAGTCGCAGGAGTGGCCGCCATGACCGCCACGCTCGGACTGGTCGGCGCGTCCCCCTCGGCCGCCGGCCCCAACTGCGCCCTCGGCAACCACTGCGTCTTCTACACCGACATCAACTCCGCACGGCAGTCCTTCTTCAACTCCGATCCGGACTTCTCCAACGACACCTTCGACGAATACAACGTGAGCGGGAACGGTCTCAACCACCCGGTCAACAACAACGTCTACTCGGCCAGCAATTCAAGCACCGGGAACTACGAGAGCCACTACTGGGACAACACCAACGGAACGGGCTTCCTGTTCTGCCTGAACCCCGGTCACTACGTCAACTCCGCCTCCACCATCGACCAGCCGGGCACGCAGAGCGGCGATCCGCTGCCCTCCGGCCTCCGGGACCGGGCCAGCCGGCTGACGCTCCCGGGCCGGACGTCGACCGACTGCTTCTGACCTCGGTGAACGGCGGGCCCGGCGCAAACCGGGCCCGCGCGTTCCGGACCTCGACAGGATTCACATGGCACTGAGCTTCCGCGGCACTCGCCGGCACATCGCCGCCTGTGTCCTGACCGCCACTGTGGGCGCAACGATCTGGGCGCTCGCCGACGCGAGGGCCCAAAACCCCGAACCCCGGCCCCATCGTCCGCTGTCCCCGGCCGCACTGGCCGAACAAGGCTTGCGTCCGCCGATCTACACCCGGCTCTACGCCTGGACCCTGAGCGGCGAACAGATCGCGACCGCCCAGCAACAGGTCCTCGTCGCCTGCATGGCCGAGCGCGGATTCACCCTCAAGCCCGCTCCCGTGGCGAAGGCGGGTGACGCGGCGGTGTCCCGCCCGACTCCGTTCGGTCTCGAGACCCTCGAAGAAATCGGGGCGGACAGCCAGACGCAGGCGCCACCGGAGCAGCCGCAAGGAGAGGCCTTCAACCGCGCCCTCTACGGCAAACCCGGAAACGAGATCTCCGTCAAGGGCAAGCTGCTCAAGGTGACCATGCCGGCGAGCGGCTGCCAGGCCGAGGCGGAGAAGCACATGCTGGGCGACGGCCGGGTGCGGTGGACGGAACTGCGGATGCAGCTCAACGAAGGGGAGCAGACAGCGTTCAAGTGGCTCAAGCACGACTCCCTCTTCCGCAAGGCGAACGAGAGCTGGCGGCAGTGCATGCTCACCAACCGCGTCCAGGCCAAAGACCCCCTCGACCTGATCAGAGCCTTGCCGCCCGACGCGGACATCCGCACCCACCCCGCAACCAAGGCGGACGTCCACTGCAAGCAGGACACCGGATACCTGCGCACCGCCTACGCCAGACTCGCCGTGATGCAGCAGCGCTGGCTCGACGATCACCCCGACGTGCTCAAGGACCGCACCGCGCTGCGGGACAGGCAGCTGAGAATCGCCCGCCAGGTCCTCCAGGGGCAGACCGGCTGAGCACCCCGGCGCACCCGATCTGCCCCGGCCCGGCGGCACCGGGTGCTCACGGCTGGGTGTGGTAGCGGAGGTAGACCACGCCGCTGGTGAGCCGGCGTTCGTCCAGGAGCTCGAAGCGGAGCCGGGCCCCGTCGGGGAGGAAGGGCTTGCCGCCGCCCAGCACGGCGGGGCCGACGAACAGGTGGTACTCGTCCACCAGCCCTGCGGCGATCGCGTGGGCGGCGAGGGCGGCCCCGCCGACGGTGAGGTCACGTTCGGAAGATGCCTTCAGCCGCCGAACCGCCTCGGGGTCGAAGTCCCGTTCGATCCGGGTCCGGGTGGTGGAGGCCGACTCCAGCGTCCTGGAGTACACGACCTTGTCGGCCGCCTGCCAGATCTCCGCGAACTCCCGCGCCCCGGGCGACTGGCCCGCGATGGACGGGTCGGTCTCCCAGACAGCCATCATGTCGTACAGCCGGCGCCCGTACAGGTAGGTCCCGACCGGCCGCAGCACGTCGTTGATGAAGGAGTAGTACTCCTCGTCCGGTACCGCCCAGTCGAAGTTGCCGTCCGCGTCGGCGATGTAGCCGTCCAGGGACACATTGAACATGTAGATCAACTTGGCCATGCGAGCCTTCTCCCAGGTCGGGGCTACGTGTGTGTCCCGCAGCACACTAGCCCGCGCCTGTGACAATGCCCGGCGAACGGCACGGTCATCGCTGCGAAGGGCTGCGTCTGGGACTGCCGCGGCTCCGGCGGTTCCGCCCGGCCCGTTCGCGGACCCGGCCGCGCAGCCGGTGGCGCAGCTCGGTGACCAACGCGCCGTCGCGCCAACGGCGGAAGAAGGCATACACCTGGTCCCACGCCGGGAAATCTGCGGGCATCGCCCGCCACTTGATGCCGTTGTCGACCAGATAGAACACCGCATCCAGCATCCAATGCCACGAAGTTAAGGCCCTGTTGGCGGTGTCAAGGCATCAGGGAGAGTGATCTTGTAGGTGCTCGGCGCGGTGCGGATGAGACGGCCGTTGCGGGCCCAGTAGCAGAGTTGCGCGGTGAGGCTACTGAGGGCGCGCCCCGAGGTGGGGAGCCCGAGATGTTGTGCAATGTTCCGAGTGTGCATGGCCTGGTTGGAGTTCGCGGCCAAGAGCTGGCAGACCTGGCCCCAACGGCCGGAGAGGGCCCGGCTCGGGTCCTGCGTGCTGGGCAGGGCTGGAGGGTGCACGGTGATCTCGATGGCGGTGATCGGGGTGCTGGCGCGTGGACGGCCGTCGCGGTTCCAGATGTTGTAGCGGGAGGTTCCGCACTTGACGATGCGGGCGGACAGTCGCATCCGGCGCCCCGGCAGCAGCGCGTGTAGAACGCGGGCGCCGATGTGTCCCACCAGGTCGGAACGGCTGATCGGCCCTGAGGCCGCGGTCGTTCCGGCCAGGCTGACCACCGTGTCGCGGGCGGCTTCCAGAGCGACGGTGAAACCGGCCCGGTCGGGATCGCAGCCGGGCAGGGTCTCCACCGCGGTCACCATGACCGAGCGCAGGGCCTGGTAGAGGGTGAGCAGTCCCCACATCTCCTGGTTGAGGCCCACCGGGTCCTTCGAACGTAGGACTCGGCCTTTGAGCAGGGTGTGACGGAGCGCCAGGTAGGTGATCTCGATCTCCCAGCGCTCGTGGTAAAGACGCACCAGGTGATCGGCCGGATCGGTGCGGTGATCGTTGAGCGTGGTCAGCAGGCGGTAGGTCCCGCCGAAGTCGCCGCCGTCAGCGGTGTGGGAGTGGATCCCGGCCTCGATCACCCGCAACGGGAGGTCCCCGATCCGGGTCAGGTAGGAGCCGTCGGGCAGCAGCGCCAGCACCGGCGGTCGTCGGGTGCTGGTGGCGCGAATCAAGAACTGCGCCCCCTGAGCTGCGATATCTGCGAGCAGTCTGTTGCTGTCGAAGGCGCGGTCCGCCAGAAGGAGCATGTCCGGAGTCAGGTGGCTGACCAGGTTGTGGGCGTAGTCGGTCTCGCCCTTGGAGGCAGGACCGAAGACCGCTGCGATCAGGCCGCGGGTGCCTGTTTCGCACAGGGTCATGAGCATCAGCCGGGGGTGGCCGGTCGGGCCGTAGCGGCGTTCGGTGCGGCCGAGCCAGGACCGGTTGCGCTCGTGGTCGGGGACGGACAGGCTCCCGCAACCGTCGAAGGCGACCGTGCGCCAGCGGCGGTAACGCACTCCGGGCGTGGACGGCTGGGCCAGCGGGCCGGCCAGCACGTCGAACAGCCGCTTGAGCGGGGCCACCCCGACCCGCCGACGCAGATCGCGAAGTGCCTTCTCCGAGGGCTGCGGCACCCGGGCGCCCAGTCCGGCCCCGAGTTTGCCTCACACCAGTCCGGTGCCCAGATACTCGAACAGCCCGAGCGCGAGCACGAAGTACACCCCGACGCGAGAGGGAAGGCTCCGAAGTCTCGCTCGCGAGCCCCGCTCTCGTCCAGTACCGCATCGACCAATTCGGGCGGGATGACCTGCGTTAACTCACCGATATGACCGGGCGCGAACACGTCATCGGTTCCGCCCATGACAGACTTGGCCACTGGGCCTCTACTCTCTCAGGAAGATCTTGGTCGATCCCCTGGATAGCAGAGGCCCCTTCCGTCTCCCGCCACGCTTGACACCGCCAACAGGGCCTTAACTTCGTGGCATTGGATGCTCGACGCGGTGCGCTATGTCGTGGACAACGGCGCGACAACGGCATCAAGTGGCGGGCGATGCCCGCGGACTTCCCGCCCTGGCCACGGGTGTATGCCTTCTTCGCCCGCTGGCGGGGTGCGGGCCTGGTCGCCGAGCTGCACGGCCGGCTGCGGGAGCCCGTCCGCCGGGCTGAGGGCCGTGATGTGGAGCCGAGTGCGGCGGTCATCGACTCGCAGTCGGTGAAGGCGGACGCCACCGTGGCCCTCGCCTCACGCGGTTTCGACGCGGGGAAGAAGGGCAACGGTCGCAAGCGGCACCTGCTCACCGACACCGTCGGCTGCTGCTGGACGTGCTGGGCACGCCAGCGTCGACCACCGACCGGGACGCCGCTCGCATCCTGCTGTCGGCGGCCAGGGAGCGTTACGGGCGGCTGGCACGGGTGTGGGCCGACGGGCGGATACACCGGCCACCTCGTCGACTGGAGTGCAGCGCAGCTCGACATCGTCCTGGACGTGGTCCGCCGCAGCGACGAGACACGAGGGTTCCAGGTGCATCGCGCCGCTGGGTCGTGGAGAGATCTTTCGCCTGGTGCCTGCGCAGCCGGCGTCTGGTCCGGGACTACGAGCGGCGCACCGACACCGGCGAATCCGTCATCCTGTGGTCGATGACCATGCTCATGAGCCGCCGCCTGGCCGCCTGGCACCAGCGTCCTGCTCCGAGGGCGGCACAGGCAGCGTGAACCTGCCCGGCTTCGTCTCGACCAGCCGGCCCCGTTCCACCAGCCGCTTCAGCCGTGCACTGGCGCCTTCGACGCGGCAAGCGGACGCGCTGTCCCAGCCCAGCACCAGCGCCGCCCGCCGGGCACCAAGCCCGTCGACTCCCGCATCGGCCGCGGCGGCCATCACCGCCTGATAGTCCGGCGACAGCTCGCCCACCTCACTTACCTGCCGCCGGTGAGGCGCCGCCCAGAGATCAGCTCGCCTATCAGCCCCGTGTCGACAGTTGACCAGATAGTCCCAGGTCGTAGAGAACGTGATCGAGGACGGCCTGCCGGACGGCGGCCTGCTCGGCCTCGGACAGGACCTGATGCTCGCCCACTCGACGTCCTCGCAGACCCGACAGCAGCGCGTCCCGGCCACCGGCCCGACACGTCCACGGCCCTCACCGACACCCTTGACAAGGTCGCGACGTCTACCCGGTCCCGTTCTCCACCAGCGCAGACACCGCCAACCCGCGCAGCCCCCTGCGCGTCCGGCGACCACGTCCACGCATCCCCACCAGATCACTCACACGCCTTCAACGAACGAGCGTGAACCCAAAGCGTTTCGAACCAGTAAAAGTGCAGGATTTGGCGCACCGAGTTCTACTGGTGATTGAGAACGCTGGTGTGTGGGAGGAACCATGACGACCAGGCCGCCTGTCCCGCCCTTCACCCATGAGAAGGGTGCGCGGCGCGGAGAACGGCTGGAACTCCCGCGACCCGCAGAAGGTGTCTCTCGTCTACACAGCGGACAGCGAGTGGCGCAACCGCTCCGAGTTCGTCAAGGGACGGGACCAGGTCATCGAGTTCCTCACCCGCCAAGTGGAACCGTGAGCTGGACTACCGGCTGATCAAGGAGCTGTGGGCGTTTGCGGACACCGCATCGCCGTGCGTTTCGCCTACGAGTGCCACGACGACTCGGGCAACTGGTACCGCTCCTACGGCAACGAGAACTGAGAGTTCGACGAGGACGGCCTGATGCGCCAGCGTATCGCCAGCATCAACGACTTGCGCATCGACGAGTCGGAGCGCAAGTTCCACTGGCCCCTCGGTACGCGTCCCGACGACCACCCGGGTCTGTCCGACCTGGGGCTGTGAGCCGCGGCGGGACCGAGAGCGCGTCGACCGGCCCGTCGCGCGTCTTCGGGCGGGCGGCCCCGGCGTCGCATTTTCCGCTGGACCGCCAGATTCGGGCGGTGCTGTCGACGGCACGTAAGGACGAGCAATGGGAACGATCACCACTTCAGACGACACGAGCATCTTCTACAAGGACTGGGGCCCCCGCGACGGCCAAGTAATTGTGTTCCACCACGGCTGGCCGCTGAGCGCCGACGACTGGGACACCCAGATGCTGTACTTCCTGTCCAAGGGCTACCGCGTCATCGCGCACGACCGCCGCGGCCACGGCCGCTCCAGCCAGACCGCGACGGGCCACGACATGGACACTTACGCCGCCGACGTCGTCGCGTTGACCGACACCCTCGACCTGAAGGACGCGGTGCACATCGGCCACTCCACCGGCGGTGGCGAGGTCGCCCGCTACGTCGCGCAGGCCGAGCCGGGCCGGATCTCCAAGGCCGTGCTGGTCTCGGCCGTACCCCCGGTCATGGTCAAGAAGGAGAGCAACCCCGAGGGCCTGCCCATCGAGGTTTTCGACGGGTTCCGCGCCGCGCTGGCCGCCAACCGCGCCCAGTTCTACATCGACGTCCCGACCGGGCCGTTCTACAACTTCGACCAGCCCGGCGTCGAGAAGTCGCAGGGCCTGATCGACCGCTGGTGGCTGCAGGGCATGCTGGGCGCCGCCAACGCGCACTACGAGTGCATCAAGGCGTTCTCGGAGACCGACTTCACCGAGGACCTGAAGAAGATCGAGGTCCCGGTGCTCGTCATGCACGGCACGGCCGACCAGGTCGTGCCGTACGCGGACTCCGGCCCGAAGTCGGCCGAACTGCTCAGGAACGGGCGACTCAAGAGCTACGACGGCTACCCGCACGGCATGCTGTCGACCCACGCGGACGTCCTCAACCCCGACATCCTCGCCTTCATCCTGGAGTAGTCGTCACCGGGCTGTCGGACAACGACACCGAGGGGCGCGCGCGTAGCACGTTAGCCTCAATGTTTCGGTTCAGGTCGGCTGAGCTGTGGTGATCCTCGTGCCGGAGGTCGTGGGGCTGCTGTCGGGTGGCGGACCCCTCGATCGTCGTGCTGTGCCGCCAGAACTTCGGCCGCTGATCTCTGATCGACGATTCGTTTGCGTTCCGGCCGTGGTGCGGCCTGTTGGCTCAAGCCTGGCCGCATGTTGCCGAGTACGATCGCGAAAGCCCGAAAAAAGGAACAAAGCATTCATATACGGAGGAAACCTCATGGATCTGGGACTCAAGGGTCGCGTGGCCGTGGTCACCGGCGCGAGCCGGGGGATCGGGCTCGCGATCGCGCAAGCCCTGGCCGCCGAGGGCGTCCAGGTGGTGGCCGCAGCGCGCACATCCTCCGACGGACTCGACGAGCTGATCCAGAAGGGTCAGGCGCGCCTGGTGGAGGTGGATCTGGCCGATCGCGAGGGAGCCAGGCGGCTGATCGAGGCGGCCGGGGATCAGATCGACATCCTCGTGAACAACGTGGGTGCGGCCCCCGCGCGAACCGGCGGGTTCCTCAGTGTCACCGACGAACAGTGGGAGGAGGCATTCAACATCAACCTGTTCGCCACGGTGCGCGTCACCCGGGAGGCCCTGCCGGTAATGCTGGCCAGGGGGCGCGGCTCGATCGTCAACATCAGCTCGGTCAACGCCGTGTTCCCCGACCCGGGCGTGATCGACTACGCAGCCACCAAGAGCGCACTGGCAAACTTCTCCAAGGGCCTGTCCAAGGAGGTGGGTGGCCGGGGGATCCGTGTGAACACGGTCAGCCCTGGCCCCGTCGAGACCGAGGTGTGGACGGGCAGCGAGGGCATCGCAGCCACCGTGTCCCAAGCGGCCGGGGGTGCACCGGAGGACGTGATCGCTCAGGTCGCAGCGTCCATGGTCACCGGCCGATTCTCAAAGCCCGCCGAGGTCGCCGACGCGGTGCTGATGTTGGCGAGCGACCGGATGGGCAACGTCACCGGCGCCAACATCACCGTGGACGGCGGCTTTCTGACGACTTGGTAGGCGAATTCACGCAGATTTGCACCGCCGAACGACCTAGATCGTTTTCTTGCCGGCTGTGCCCTTCTTGGCGCGGAAGGCCTCCGGCGCCTGGTCGAGGGGATGGACCGCTCTCATCGGCGGGCACAGCCGGCCCTCCCGGTACCGCTGGATGATCTCGGCCGTTCTCCGGCTGAATCCTCGGCGGCTGGGCGATCGTCACGAGGGTGCCGCCCGGACTGACCACGGCGGCCGAGCGGTCGTGCCCCCGCCTCATTGATCATCGCGGCACCCCAATGCCTACCGGCTCCACCCGTCACCGAAATTTTGCTCCGTCTCAGTTTCGTTGGGGGCGTTCACCTGCGTGCATGCCCAAGCAGCGGCCGGGCAGGCGCCCACGTTGGGACTCCGCTGAACGGCCCCGGACGTTGATATGAGACGCCGCACCCCTCACCCCCACCACCAGACTTGGAAGGCGCGCACCTACGGCAACCTGCTGGCTCGCGTCCCAGTCGATGGGTGATCATTGGGCATGACCTCCGAATCGAACGGCGCTCTGCCAGCGACCACGCACGTCAACGCACCGTTGCGGTCATCGCCACCCACCTTGACCAGCTGCGCACGCATGGGCCTCACGGGACGGTCTGGTGGCGCTTCGGCCACTCCGTGTGGGAGACCCTGAACGAGGCCCTGACCAACATCAACACCAAAGACGACTACCTCGCACGAAGGGACGCGCGCCAGGCCGAACAGGACGCCCAACGCGAGCGCGAGCAGCAGCAGCGGGAGATGGGGCAGTGGCGGGCGGAGTTGTGGGCGTGCCCGTCGTGCGGCGGCGACGTCGACCCCGGCCATACGGCCCAGGACGGCTACCAGCCGCAGAGGGGCGGGCTGTGCCCGGTGTGTGAGCGGGCACGCCGGGAACTCGAGGCGGAACGGATCGCCGCTCAGGAGCGGACGGGCATTGTTGCGCGCCTGCGGGGCCGCAGCGCCGACCGGTGAACAGGCCGACATTGCGCCGACGTGGTGCCAGGGAGAGGGAAGGAAGCGGTGAACAGGGTGTGAGCCAGGATGAGAATCCTCAGGGGGCGCCGCCGATTGTGGTCGTGCTGCCGGACGGTCAGGAGGTCCGGGCGCGGCTTCATGCCCGTCGGCAGGTGCGAGGTGGCTGGCGGTACCAGGTCGGTGTCCTGATGTGGCGCGAGGGTGCCAGCGGCGGCGTGGAACCGGTCGAGTACCGGGCGTGGGTGACTCCCGAACAGGCACGCCCCGTTCCTGGTGTCTCCTACGAGCAGGTGCCCACGCATCGCCTGACACCGGCGGACAGCGGCCAGCACGGGAAGCTGAAGCCGGCCTGGACGGTGCAGCACCTGCCGCATCGCCCCGGCCACCCCGGTGCGACGCTCGTGCACGTCATCGGCTGCGTACCCGGCGGCCGTCCGCTGGACCGGGAAGCGGCCCTCACCGCGCTCGGCCAGCCTCTCGCAGCCGCATGCAGAGAATGCGACGCCTTCGGATCCCTGGCTGCTGGAGAGGCTTTGCCTCCCTGAGGCCCCTTCACATCCCCACCCGCAGATGAAACGCATCCGACGGTCGGGCCTTCCCGCGCGGGGACGCCGTCGAGGTGCCGCAGAGCCCCTCGGGCGTCCGGATGTTCCTGCCGCTGCTGGACGGCAGCGACACGGTGGGGGTGATGGCCCTCACCCTGGACGCCGTGGGCGACGACGACCGGCGCCTGTTGGGCAGGCTCTCCGGTTTGGTCGCCGACATGCTGGTCACCAAGAACGCCTATACCGACCAGTTCTTCCAGGCCCGGCGCCGTGAGCCGATAAGTTGTCTCCGCGGAGATCCAGTGGACCCTGCTGCCGCCGCTGACGATGTCCGTGCCGCAGGTCGAGGTGGCCGGCATCCTGGAGCCCGCCTACCGTGTCGCCGGCGACAGCTTCGACTACGCCCTCAACGGCAACATCCTGCACGCGGCCGTGATCGACGCGATGGGCCATGGCCTGGACGCCGCCACGATGGCAACTGTGGCCAT
>NZ_JBEOXF010000098.1:0-17466 GCF_040296405.1 Streptomyces sp. NPDC002133
GCCGGGGGCGCCACGGCGAGATAGCCGACACGCTGCTTGAGGTCCGGCCGGTCGGCGTCTTCGGCCACCTCGTAGGACCACCGCTTCTCGTTCCATCGCCACAGGCGCGGGGACTCGCCGACCCGGATCAGGGTCAGCTCCCAGTCCGGTCGGTAGGTCCGCTTGACGTAGAGCCCGCCGGGTTTGAGCTGCGCGAACAGCATGGTCCTCCCCCTCGGCCGGCCAGGCGCCGGCCGTTGTCTCCCCATGGTTGGAAGGGCGAGCGCGTATCGCGCGCCGGTGAACCCTTCCGGTCGCGACACTAGCGGTCGGCCTGCTGCTGACGCCGGTGTGGCCGGGCGCCGAGCGCGGCTTACGTTGCGCGCCGCCACTCACTAGGGCCCGACGGGGATCAGCCAGTACCGGTTCGGAGCGCCGCGCTGGATCACGTCGGCCATGCAGAAGACGTTGTGGACCACGGCGGTGTCGGTCATCACCGCGGTGGCGGCCGCCGTCACGGTCGGCCTGTTCGTGACGCTTCGGCTTGAGGCCAGGAAGAAGCGCATCCAAGAGGTTCACACTGCCCGGGACACGTTCTGGCGAGCTGACGATCCCGTCAGCGTGCTCACGGTTGGGGTCCGTGCAGATGTCCCTCGCCGGCGACCCTGACGTCACAGATGTGATTGGCGGGCGTCGGCGTCCATGTCTGTGACGCCCGATCGTCCGTCATTTCCCTCCCTTCCGGCCTCCCCCTGGGTCTCGGCCGAACGCCGATCGGTGCCCTACTCCCGGCCAGCGGCCAGGTGATGCCAGTGGTGTCCGCAGCCGTGGACACGACATCGCGCCCTGCGTCTGCCGTCCGCGACGGCGAGCAGGGCGATCAGCAGACGGAAGGCCTTCATCCGCTCGTGCTGCGGGGTCAGCCCGGCGATTCTGCCCACCTGGTGCTCGATCCGTCCCCGAACGAGCATGACCTCAGGAGTATGGGTCGGCCGGAGACCAGAACGCCGGATGCTCTCCAGGGCCTCCTCGGCGGTGGGATGGGCCTGGAGACAGAACCCCGCGAGCAGGCGCAGTGTCTCCGTCTGCCCGTCCTCGGGGAGGGACGCGAACCACGCGATCCCCTCGTCGAGCGGGCGCAGGTCCTGGGCGAGTTCATTCGTTGTTGCCGAAAGGGGCGAGGGTTGGACGGCCGCCTGTCGGCGGCGCCGGCGCATTGTGCCGTGTGTCACTCATCCCAGCGCTGTCGGACGAGCCTCCCGCCCCGGATGCGGGCAGGCGAAGTCTGCGGGCGGAGCGCCGCAGATGGGTGTGGTAGCCCGGGTTCGCCTGCCGCCAGGCGGTCGTAGCTGCGGGCCGCGTGGTCGAACGCGGCGAACAGTGCTTCGTCGGGGGGCTGTTGGGGAGCGTAAGGCGACAATAAAGTGGCTGGCAGGTTAAATTGACGGAAAGATCAACTGTTCGATAGCTTCCACGCCTCGCCTGATGGGGACAAGCCCTCGTGGGGGGCCGCATCGGGTGGGAGATTCGGAGTTCCCGCATGTCGGGCAGATCTTCCAAGCGTGTATCCGCCGTGGTTGCCATGGCGCCAGCCTTCGTCCTTGCGTTGTCCTCCGGCTCCTCGGCCAACTGGTCGAGCAGCATCGGTGGTTGGACGGACGGTGGCGGGAGTAACGGGCAGTCCCGCTACTGGGCGGACGAGAGCTACACGGAGATCATCTTCAAGGGGTGCACCGAGAACGGCAGTGACACCACTGGTGTCGAGTTGTGGGACTACGACGCACTGTCGGCCAACGACTTCTACGGTGAGAAGACCTTCACCAACTGCTTCAACGGCACGACCTACGCGAGCCGGGGCGAGTACACCGGTCTGCCCACGGAGTCGGACTACTACTTCCAGGTCGACAACGTAGGCGGCGGGAGTAACGCGTGCTGCCTGCTGTGGGCGACTTACGCGGGAGTTGACACCACTCTCGCCGACTCCTGATCAGTGATCTGCAGCGTGGTGTCTCGCTGTCGGCGAGACACCACGCCCCCTACTCGGACCGCTCCAGGAAGCCAAGAAGTGAAACCCCTCACACTCATCAGATCCAGCAGTGCGCTGAGGGTCGCGCCTGTCGCCCTGCTTCTCGTGTTCGCCTACTACGCCACCGATCTCGGTGACGACCTCCGCATCGATCCGCTGGGCTACTCCGCCACCGTGATCGACGCGGTGCTGCGCAACCTGCTGCCCGTGGCCTTCGCGGTCGCCTCGGGTCTCGCCGCGTGGGAGGCGCGGAAGCTAGGACTCTCCGAAATCTGGAGGCTGGGGGCGGTGCGATCCCGCTACACCATCGCCGCACAGCATCTGTCTCCCGTTGTCGCACTGGCCTGGTTGGTCCCGATCCTCCCCACGCTGTGCGCCCTTGTCCAAGAGCAGGTCGCGCCCGACCTGCCCGGACTCACGCTGCTGGCCTTCGCACTGGTGCTCTGCGTCGCCCACGGCATCGTCGGATTCGCCGCCGGAGCCGCCATTCGGCACATCGCCGTAGTGCCGATCATCGCGGTTACCGACTTCCTGGCCGTCGGCTGGTCCACCGGACTGTCGACACCGTGGCCGCGGCACCTCACCGGCCTCTTCGCCGGAAAGATGATGTTCGGCGAACTGCCCACCCCCGCCGCCCTCGCGGCCCCCCTCCTGCTCGCCGTCGGCTGCGCCTGCGCCACGGCTCTGCTCTGGGCACCTGTTACCCGCTGGCTACGAGGAGGCGTCGCGGGAGCACTCGTCGTCGCCAGCGCGTTCGGATCGTTCTCCCTGGTCAGCAACTGGAGCTACATAGGCCCACGGAGCACCGGTCATGGCACACTCGCCTGTGCCGGGCAGTCCCCGCGCATCTGTCTGCCTGAGGCACGCGCTGGGCACATCTCTGCTCTCACCGAGGAAGCGAAGGCGACGCTGGAAACCCTGCGCCGAGCCGGTCTGCCTGCCGAGCCGACTTCCATCGCAGACACTTCTCTCAGCCTCCGATATCCCGAACGGTCCACGGAGGATGACTGGACCGTCCCGCTCGTTCTCGGCGAGGCGACCGGCACCGTTCGCTACCAGATCGCCCGCGAAGTGGTGCGTTACGAATGCGCTCGCCCGGCCACCGGTCCCGCCCGCCTGGTGTACTACTGGGTGTCCTCCAAAGTCGGACAGGCCGACACCTACGTCAAACGGCTCAGCTCCGAACCCGATTTCACGGCCCAAGAACGCAGCCGCATCCAAGACCGAGTAGGAGAGGTCCTGCAGTTGAGCGGGCCGCAGCAAATCGACTGGTACCAGACGACCGTGGCGGAGGCCTGCGAGGAAGACGGGAACACAACGTGATGTGGTGGCTGCGTGCCCGCCGCGCCCACACTCGGCTGCCCCTGGGCTTTCTGATGTTCGCGCTTCTGGCGGCGATCGTTCAGGACACCCCCCTCTTCCTGCCGTCCATATGGTCCGGCGGCTCTGAGATCGTGCAGGCTGTCACACTTGTTCCGCTCGTGCTGACCTCGGTCCTCTTCGACTGCCTGCATACTCGGCTGGACGCCGCCGAGACCACCGGCATCCGACCCGTCAGGTTCCTCGACGTCCTGCTCACACTCGGCGTGGTGGCACTCGCACTCGCCGTGGGCGAGGCGATCGCCATGGTCACCGGGGCCGCATCGGCCGAGACACTGGGCCGCAACACAGTCTTCCTCGCCGGCCTCACCCTGTTGTGCGGGGCTCTCTTCGGGAGATCCGCAGTCCTCGTTCCCGCACTGTGGCCGCTGATCTGCGTACTTTTCGGCATGAGGGCGGCCGGCGATCCCTACCCGTGGACCGTACTCCTCGAACCGCCTGGCACCTGGTACGCCTCCGTGGGAGCCCTCTTGATGCTCGCCGTCGGCGTTGGTGCCCACATCCTTTCACCGAACCGCTTCGCACGGAGAGCCGCATGACCCTCGTTCTCAATTCCTGCACCTTCGCCTACGGCCGGCGGCGGCCTGCTGTGCTGAAGGACTTCAACTACCGCCTTCCGGACGGCCTGACCATCCTTCTCGGACCGAATGGGGCCGGCAAGTCCACGATGTTGCAGCTGGCTGCTGCCGTCACCGCGCCCCAGCGGGGAACCGTGACGTGGGATGGACTTGACGCGAAGAGCAAGGACTACCGGCGGACGGTGGCCTGGATGCCGCAGAACATCACCCCCCTGCCCTCACTCACAGCACGGGAGTACGTCGCTTATGTGGGCTGGCTGAAGGGAATGAGCAGGGGCGATGCCTGGGACAACGCTCCTCGCGCGCTGTCCCGCGTCGAGATGTCGAAGCACGCGGACACCCGCACCAGCCAGCTCTCGGGCGGCCAGCTGAGGCGTGTGGGTGTGGCTTGTGCCCTGGTCCACGATGCACGGGTGCTCCTCCTGGATGAACCCACGGCCGGCATGGACCCACGCCAGCGACGGGTCTTCCGCGATCTGCTCGCCGCGGTCAAGGACGACGTCCGCATCCTGCTGTCCACGCACGACGTGACAGACCTCGCGGAAGAGGCCGATCACGTGTCTGTTCTGGTTGACGGACGTCTCGTGCAGAGCGGGTCAACCAGCGAGTTCCTCGCCCACACTCCGCCCGGTACGGCGCAAGGCCGGGCTGCCGAAGGGGCTTATACGACCCTACTCGAGTCGGCCTGACCTGTTCGGGCGAGCCCGGTCATAGATCAAGGTCGAGACGCCCTTGAACGACCACGAGCGCATCGTTGGCCGGAAACTCACCCCTCGGACACTGACCTCCTCTGATGCGGACCGAGATCATCTCGGCCCGCATCGGTCGTTTCGGGCCCCGCTCGACCACTGCACCCGGATCCACCGGTTCGATACCTGCGGGCAGTTCTCCCGGAAAGCGAAGAAGTGCCTTGTGACCTAGGTGAGATTCACTGAAACTCAGTGAACGGTGTACCCAGGTACACCCCAGCCCGGCATCCAGGTCCAATGCCGGTGGCCCCGCGGAGCGGCATCGTCGAGGCCATGCGAATGACACCTGTTGACATCCGGGTGACGGTCTCGTTCCTCGCCGTCAGCTTCCTGGCAGCCGGCGTGCTGGGCGCGGTTCAGCCCGTGACACGGATACCTCTCGAGGTCATCCAGCTGACGCAGTTCGGGCCTGCCCTCGGGGTGGGGGTGGCCGCGATGCTGTGGCCGCGGCGTGTACGGGCGTTGCTGACCGACGGCCTGCCGGGCCGCGGCGGCCGTGGGGCGCTCCTGATCGTGACGGCGCCGCTGATCATCGCGGTGAGTGCCGGCGCGTACGCGGCGATCAGCGGGGACGCGCGGTTCACGCGTCCTGATGCCCCGTTCGTGCTGATCGCCGCGGCGCAACTGATCGGTGCGTGCGGCGAGGAGATCGGGTGGCGCTGCCTCTTGCAGCCGCTGCTGCACCCCCGCTTCGGTCCCCTCGCGGCCTCGATGGCTGTCGGCATGGCGTGGGGCGTCTGGCACGTTCAGATCTTCGCGCAACACCCCGTGTATGCCGGGGCGTTCCTGATGGCAGCGGTGTCCATGTCGGTCGTGATGGGCTGGGCCCTTGAAGGGGGGCGGACTTCCCGGCTGCTGCTGGCGGGGGGCTTCCATGCGCTAGGGCCTCTGCGAAAGTTGAACCCAGGTGCCAGAGGACATTCGGTCCAACAGCAATGACGCGCCCGCTTGCCGCTACATATGACCTGAACTGGCTCGACCACATGCCCAGAGGGCTGTAGTTCTCTGCGTATCCATGCCTGAGTGTGGAGGCCTCCGCGGCTGTGTCGATGCAGGCGTCAACGGGGTCTATGTGCAGTGACGATCCGGGTACGCGGGCCGGGGAGCTCGTGATCCTCAGCCCGCCGAACTCCGCCCAAATCTCGGGCACCGCATGGTTGAGCTCGAACCCCGACGCTGTCAGTTGCCGTGTCCAGTCCGCGGTGGCGATCCGGCGACCCGCTGTCCATCCGGCAATGCTGAGTGCGTCCAGCACCGAGGACCCGCAGCCGATCAGCGACCTATGGGTGTGTTCCACGCGCCCTTTCCGTCCCCTCAACCGCGCCTGTCCAGCGAAGTCTGCCGCACATCTTTGACCAGCGGCCTGACAGGCGACCTGTCCGCACGAGCCCGGAGATCACTTACGGGACAACGCTTACCAGGCGGCACGTCATCTGTGCTGGTCGACGAGAATGGGGTTGCCGTCCGGGTCGACGACGAGGAAGCTACCGGGGCCGGAGCCGGACTCGTCGACTTCGCTGACGAACTCCATGCCCTGCGCCTTCAGTTCACGCTGCAACTCGCGGATGTCAGTGAATGATTCGAGCGCGTCGGCGTTGTTGTCCCAGCCCGGATTGAACGTCAGCATGTTCTTCTCGAACATTCCCTGGAACAGCCCGATCACGTGATCGCCGTTCTTGAGGATGAGCCAATTCTGTGTGGCGTCGCCTCCGAATTCGACGAACCCGAGCTTCTCGTAGAACCGCCTGGAAGCCTCAAGGTCCTGGACGGACAGGCTCACGGAGAATGCGCCGAGCTTCATTCTGGTCCCCATTCGTACAGTTGTGGTGGATATAAGCTACATTAGCCGCGATCCATGCGTCGCCGTCCCGCTGAACAGGGCGTCGACCGCATGCGCACCTGCTTCTGTTTCGGCTTCTACGCCCCCCGGGTCACCAGCATCGATGCCGTCGCCATCGTCAAGCGCGCTTCGTACTGCCTCCGCCACCGCACCCCCGGCCGCGTGGGCAACACCCCGGACAGCTCAAGCGGAAACACGTGCCTCAGGGCGGTGCGGTGACTGGCGCCGACCGGGCAGGCGGCGGGCACCGGCGGCGCTTGTCGGGAAGCAGCTCGGTGATGCCCTGAGCGTCACAGTGCTCCAGCAGGGGAACGGTGACGCGTCGGCTGGTCTCCAGGGCGCTGCTCGCCGTTCCCACGGTGAACGGCTGGTCGAGTGCGCTCAGCCGGTCGGCCGCCAGCCGCGGGGCGTCGGGGAGCAGCACCACGTGTTCCGCGAGCCGCAGGACGGCCCCGTGGCGGGCCGCCGCGGCGAGTTCGCGGCGACCGAGGCCGAGTTCCGCGAGCCGCTGGGATTGGGGGGCGGCGAACGGCCGGCCGGCGAGTTCGGTGATGAGGCGGCGTACCGCGTCCGCGACAGAGGCGGGCAGCGCCGTGGAGCCGGCGGTCACGCGCCCGAGGCTCATCCGCAGGGGCGGTGTAACCAGCGCCTCCACCAGGGACGCGGAAGGCAGGCCAAGGCGATGCCGAGCGATTTCCACCGGCACGCCCTCCTCGGTGGGCCGCTCGGAGCGGTACGCGGCGACCAGATCGGCCAGCCGGGCGCGCAGGGCGGCCCAGTGGGCGGGCTCGGCCAGCCAGTCGCCCGCGACCGGCACGCTGTGGACCGCCACCCCCATCGCGGTCAGTTCCTGGCGCGTGACCAGCAGTCGGCGCCGTAGCTCGTCCGCCTCGCTCGGAGTGCCACGCGCGTCGCCCAGTTCGGCCGCCCGCCGGCCCGCGGCGCCGCGGCGCCGCAGGTCCGGTGGCCGGGGATCGAGCACTGTCACGCCCGCCAGCACCCGCCGCAGACCCGGATCGCGCAGCACCGCACGGTCTCCGATGCGCAGCGGCAGCGGCGCCGGCAGGGTCAGCCGGACGATGTCCGCGCCGAGCGGCCGCACTCGTACCGGCACAGCAGCGGAGCCGATGTGGGCGACAGCGGTGCGGGGCAGATCGGCGGCCGGTGTTCCGCCATGCACGCGCACGTCGCAGCGCAGACAGGGGAAGACGCTGTCGGGGGTGAGCAGTGCGTCGCCGCGGCCCGTCGAATCCTTGTCGAGACCGCGGAGGTTGACGGCCACCCGGGCGGTCGCCCGCACCGTACCGGTCTCCTCGCCGAGGGCCTGCAGCGCCCTGACGCGCACGGAACGGCCGGACCGGGCGGTCACCAGAACATCGCCCCCCTGGATCCGCCCGGCACCGAGCGTGCCCGTTACCACCAACCCGCTGCCGCGCACGGTGAAGGAGCGGTCGATCCACAGCCGCACCGGCGCGTCGGCGTCCCCGTCCGGCAGCCGCCCGGCCAGCCGGTCGAGGGCGGCGCGCAGCTCGACAAGGCCCGCGCCGGTGCGGGCGCTGACGGCCACGGCCTCGACGCCGCCGAGGCTGCTGGACCGGATCCGTTCCAGTGCCTGCGCCGTGGCGGGGCCGGGGTCGGCCAGGTCGCAGCGGGTGACGGCGAGCAGGCCGTGCCGTACGCCCAGGGCGTCCACGGCGGCGAGATGCTCGGCGGACTGCGGCTTCCAGCCCTCGTCCGCGGCGACCACGAACAGCACGGCGGGCACGGGCCCCACACCGGCCAGCATGGTGGGGACGAACTTCTCGTGTCCCGGGACGTCGACGAACGCGAGCCGCTCGCCCGATGGCAGATCCGTCCACGCGAAGCCCAGGTCGATGGTCAGACCACGGCGCCGCTCCTCCGCCAGCCGGTCGGGGTGTGTGCCGGTCAGCGCCTGGATCAGCGTGCTCTTGCCGTGGTCGACGTGCCCGGCCGTCGCGATGACCCGCATGCTCACCGGCCCGCCGCGCAAAGCACCGCGGCGAGGACGTCGTCGTCGTAATCCTCCGGCACGCACCGCAGGTCCAGCAGCAGCCGGCCGCGCACCACCCGGCCCAGCACGGCCGGTTCACCGGTGCGCAGCGGTGCCGCCAGGTCCTCGGGGAGGCTCAGCGCACAGGACGGCAGAACGATCCCAGGGGCGCCGCCGCCTCCGACCACCGCATCGGAAGGCACGACGCACGCGTCCAGACCTCGTTGCGCGGCGCCCTCGGCCAGGCGCAGCGTCCGTGCGCGCAACCGCGGCAGCGGCATGTGCACGGCGGCGAGCACGGGCGGCTCGGGACCGCGCAGCGTCGCCTCCAGTGCGGCCAGGGTGAACTTGTCCACGCGCAGCGCCCGGGCCAGCGGATGGCGGCGCATCCGCTCCACCACGGCGGCCCGGCCGAGAACCAGCCCCGCCTGCGGCCCCCCGAGCAGCTTGTCCCCGCTGGCGGTGACCAGCGTGGCCCCGGCCCGCAGCGCGGTGTCCGCGTCCGGCTCGCCCGGCAGCACCGGGTCGGGTGCGAGGAGACCGGATCCGATGTCGACCACCACCGGCAGGCCCAACGAAGCCAGCTCGCCGACGTCCACGCCCCGGGTGAAGCCGCTCACCGTGAAGTTCGACGGGTGGATCTTGAGGATGAATCCGGTGTCCGGGCCGACGGCGTCCGCGTAGTCGTCGAGCCGGGTCCGGTTGGTGGTGCCGACCTCGCGGATCCGGGCGCCGCACGAGGTCAGCAGCTCAGGTATCCGGAAGCCGTCACCGATCTCGACGAACTCGCCCCGGCTGAGCAGGATGTCGCGCCCCGGGGCCAGTGTGGCGACGGCCAGCGCGAGGGCGGCAGCTCCGTTGTTGACCACGTGCACGGCCTCTGCGGCCGGTACGGCCTCCCGCAGGGCCGCCATGGCGCTGCGGCCACGCGGCGCGCGTCTGCCGGTGCTCAGGTCCAGTTCGACGTCCGTGTATCCGCCGGCCGCCGCCATCGCCTCCAGCGCGGACCGCGACAGCGGAGCCCGTCCCAGATTGGTGTGCAGCACCACGCCGGTGGCGTTGTGCACGGGGCGCAGCCCGGCCGCGTGCGCGGGGAGCGCGGCGAGCGCGGCACGGACCGCGTCGTCCGGCTCGATCCGTCCTTCGCGTACGGCCTGCTGGGCGGTGGCGACCGCGGCCTTGACGACGGTCCTGCCCAGCCGCGCGGACGCCTCGCTCAGCCGGGGATCGCCGAGCAGCAGCGTGGTGCTCGGCACCCGCCGCCGGGGATCCGTGGACGGCACCTGCCGCCGGGGTTCCGCAGGCGGCTCCCGCCGCTCGTCCGCCACCTGCGCCACCCCGATCGATGTCAGCGGAGGCGGACGGGAATCGAACCCGCCTGGCCCGGATCCCGGACCACACCGATTTTGAAGATCGGGAGGGGCACCAGCCCGCCCAACGCCTCCGGGGCACGATTGTGATCCCCGTACACTGCCGGGGCAAGAGTTGACTCCTCTTCCTCCCTGAAGGGGAGGGGATTCCTCGCTCATGTTGCCAGCGGTCCGGCGGGCCGGCAGATGGTCGGCCCGGTTTCCGGCTGCCGAGCGGAGGCTGCGGTCTCCCTTCACCAGCCTGCGGTTTCCCGATCTTTCACGATCAGGATGCTCTCCGGACGACAAAGCCTTCTAGCTTCGTCGTCATGATCTCCCGTTCCCAGTCCCGACCGGCCGGCGTCGCTACCGCGCTGACCGCCGTCGGCTCTCTCGCGCTGCTGTCCCTCGCCCCGTCCGCCCACGCCGACCCCGCTGTCGAGCCGGGCGACGTCGTCGTCTCCGAGAACTTCGACTCCGGTGTGCTTCCCGCCGGTTGGCGGGCCATCGACGGGGAGTGGCAGGTGCACAACGGCCGGCTGGTCGGCACCGCTGCCTCCGGCACCAAGAAGCTGACCTTCGGCTCGCACCTGAAGAACTACCGGTTCGAGGCGACCGCGCGCTTCGAGTCCGTCAACGAGGCCACCCGCTGGTTCGCACTGGGTCTGGACGTGCCGGCCTCCGGCGCCACCCCTTGGTGGATCGCCACCCTGCGCAGCGGCAGCACCGCCTCCAACGGCGTGGAGTTCGCCCAGTTGACCCCGGCCGGCGCGTGGAACGTCACCAACACCACCTCCGCCCCGCAGGCCGCCGCGACCGGACGGGACGTCAAGGTCCGCATCGAGGTGCACGGCCACCAGGCCGCCTGGTTCCTCGACGGCAAGCAGCTGATGAAGACCAACCAGCTCCAGCGCTCCGCCGACGGCGGCCTCGCCTTCGTGGTCAACGGCGCGAAGGTCTCCTTCGACGACGTGAGGGTCACCGCGCTCGGCCCGAACGGCTACCTGCGCCCCGAGGGTGCCCCGGTGACCGTCATCGCGCACCGCGGTGCCTCCTCCGCCGCTCCGGAGAACACCATGACCGCCCAGGAGATCGGCCGCCGCGGCGGCGCCGACTTCATCGAGAACGACGTGCAGCTCAGCAAGGACGGCGTGCCGTACCTGATGCACGACAACACCGTCGACCGCACCACCGACGGTACCGGCGACATCACCACCCTGACCTCGACGCAGATCGACGGGCTGGACGCCGGCTCCTGGTTCGCCCCTGCCTTCGCCGGCGCACGCGTCCCCACGCTCGCCCAGCAACTCGCCGACCTGCGTACCCGCGGCGGCAACCTGCTCCTGGAGGTCAAGCGGGCGGACACCAAGGAGCAGGTCGCCAAGATGATCGACGTTGTGCGCGCCGAGAAGATGACCGACCGCGTCTTCGTACAGAGCTTCAGCCAGGACCACCTGCGCTGGGTGTACGAGCTGGCGCCGGAGCTACCGCTCGGTCTGCTCACCGGCAGCCTGCACGCCGAACCGGTGGCCGTGGCCAAGGACCTGCACCTGACCTCGTACAACCCCAGCGGCGGCGCCCTGGAGGCCCGGCCCGAGGCCGTGGACGAGCTGCACAAGGCCGGCGTGGCCACCATGGTCTGGACGATCGACTCCGCCGCGAAGTGGAAGCAGTACGACGAGTACGGCGTCGACGCGATCATCACCAACCGGCCCACCGAGCTGACCGGCTGGAACCAGGCCAAGGCGCAGCAGGTCACTCCGCAGACGGCAGCGGCCGTCACCTCCCCGGCCGACGGCGCCGTGTTGGACCGCGCCCAGCGCCCCGTTCTCGCCGTGGACACCGACAACGCGGACGCCACGCAGACGGAAATTGCCGTGGACGGCGTGGCCCACAAGGCCGGCCAGGCGCTGGACATGACGAAGCTGGCCGCCGGCGAACACACCGTCACCGTCAAGGCGACCGGTGCCTCGGGTACCGCCACGGCCACCAGCACCTTCACGGTCAAGGCCGACCAGGCCGGCCTCGGTCACCTGATCCTGACCTCGCAGGGCAAGCCGACCACCATGTCCGTGCTGCTCTCCGAGCTGGCCGGCGGCAAGTACGCCCTGCTGGCCAAGACCGCGGAGCTGGCCGGCCGGCACGGCGGTCTGCCGGCGGACGCCGCGAAGCTGATCGCCGCCGACGCCCGTCAGCTTCAGTCCGAGGCGGACGACCGCTGACGACCCGTTCCCGGCCCTGCGGAGCCGGGCCGGGAACAGCCCGTCCGTCCTCGCCTCCTTGCAGGAAAGGCAGGCGGGGACGACACACGCAGTCGGTAGGTGTACCGGGCGTGCTGCTCGGCCCCCTCGTCCCTCACCGCTGTCGTCGTGGTCCCCAACCTACTCGGGACCACGGGCAACGAGCGAAAGCGCTGGTTCGGACCAGTTGCGCAGACAGACTCCGCCGCTTCGCGGCTCCGGCCCAAGGACCTATTCTTCCCCGGCCTGAAGCCGAGGCCTCCTGGGCAGACGACAGGTGAAATCATCGTTGTATGACGACAGTTGACCCTGCGGTCGAACCCGCGGTGCCCGTCCGGCTGACCCAGTACGCACACGGCGGCGGCTGCGCCTGCAAGATCCCTCCGGGGGAGCTGGAGGCGATGGTCTCGGGACTGATGCCGGCGCGGATCCCCGGGCAGGCCCCGGGTGCAGGCGAGGACCGGCTGCTGGTCGGACTCGACGACGGCGACGACGCCGCGGTCGTGCGCACCGGTGACGGCACCGCCGTGGTGTCGACGGCCGACTTCTTCACGCCCGTCGTGGACGACGCCCGTGACTGGGGCCGGATCGCCGCGGCCAACGCCCTGTCCGACGTCTATGCGATGGGCGGCCGGCCCCTCGTCGGGCTCAACCTGCTGGGCTGGCCGCGTGACGTCCTGCCCGCGGAGCTGGCCCAGGAGGTGCTGGCGGGAGCGCTCGACGTCGCGGGCAGCGCCGGTTGCCTCGTCGGCGGCGGTCACAGCATCGACAGCCCGGAGCCGCTCTACGGCATGGCCGTGACCGGTCTGGTGGACCCGGATCGGCTGCTGCGCAACGACGCCGGCCGGCCGGGTGTGCCGCTCACGCTGACCAAGCCGTTGGGTGTCGGGATCCTCAACAACCGTCACAAGCGGACGGGCGAGGTCTTCCCGCACGCCGTCGCCAGCATGGCCGCGCTCAACGACCGGGCCAGCGCTGCGGCCCTGGAGGCCGGTGCCGTGTGCGCCACCGATGTGACCGGGTTCGGGCTGCTCGGCCATCTGCACAAGCTGGCCCGCGCCAGCCGCGTCACCGCCGTGGTGGACGCCGCTGCCGTCCCCGTGCTCGACGGCGCCCTGGAGTCCCTGCGGGCCGGGTACGTCAGCGGCGGCACGAGGCGCAATTTCGACTGGGTGCGCCCGCATCTGGACGCGGGACGGGCGACCGACGACCAGTTGCATCTGCTCGCCGACGCGCAGACCTCCGGAGGGCTGCTGGTCGCCGGGGAGGTTCCCGGACATCCGGTCATCGGGGAACTGGTCCCCGCCGTCGCCGGTACGACGCTCGTCGTGCGCTGAGCACCGAGGTCGACGGCCTGGCGGACGCCCTCGCCACGGCGACGAGCTCGGCCCCGCCGCGCACCGCGATCGACGGCCGCGGACCCGCAGGCGACGCCCGGGCCCGCGGCCGACGCGTCACCGGTAGCGGATGTGCAGATGGTTGTCGTGGTTCGGGTAGCTCGTGGTCAGCCCCTCCGAGATGAGTTGCGGATCGTTGAAGAAGATCAGTTCGACATGGCCGGAGGCCTTCGCCCGGATCTGCTGCACGAGCGCGCGGGTGGCCGCACGGTCGTACGTCGACGACTGCCAGGTGATCCGCCCCGCCGTGCACTGCGCGGAGTCGGTCCGGATCGGCCACACGTCGATGTCCATCCCGACCTCGTGGCTGGCGTGGCCGGGTATGTCGCCGCCGTGCTCGAAGCCCGAGTCGCCGACCGGCAGTCTGCCGTTCCCGGTGGCGGCGAAGCCGGCTGCGGCGGCCTCCATCTGACCGACAGCGCCGGCTGTTGCCCAGTGGGCGTTGGCGTTGCCGTCGGGGCTCTGCGCGCACATCGTGCCGGTGCCGAAGGCGATGTTCTCGTAGTGCCACAGCAGGTTCTGCCAGGTGACCGGCCCGACGACGCCGTCCGCGCCGATCCCTGCATGGGACTGGAAGGTGCGCACGGCGGAGGCGGTGGCAGGCCCGAAGGCACCGTCGACCGTGAGGCCCGCGCCCCGCTTGGCGTTGAGCAGCGACTGGACGGCCAGCACCGCAGGCCCGTTGTCGCCCTGCCGTACGGTGGCGGCGAGCGCGCCCCAGGTGGCGGGCCCGGCGATGCCGTCCGCCGTCAGGCCCTTGGACTGCTGGAAGCCCACCAACGCGCTGTGCGTGCCCGAGCCGAAGACGCCGTCCACGGCCACGGAGCGGCCGTGCGCGGCGAGCAGGTGCTGCAGCGCGACGACGTCGGAGCCCCGGTTGCCGTTGCTCGTCAGCGGGAACGCGGCCTGGGGGAAGGCCTGCGCGGGGACGCCCAGTCCGAGGAGCAGGCCGGCCACCGCGGCGAACAGCGTGATGATCCGCGCGAGTCGTCTCACGATTCCTCCCTCACTTTCCTGGTCACCGTTCTGCTCACTTTCCTGACTGGAGGGCGCCCCAGGTGGCGGGGCCGACCTGGCCGTCGACGCTCAGCCCGCGCGTGGACTGGTAGTCGCGTACGGCCTGGTCGGTGCCCGGGCCGAAGTCGCCGTCGATGGCCACCGTCCGGCCGAGCGCGGCGGTCAGGGCGCGCTGCAGCCGCGTGACGGCCTCGCCCGTCGAGCCGTTCTGGACGGTGGGGGTCGATCCACGGGACAGCAGGGCGGTCCAGGTCTTCGGGCCGACCACGCCGTCCGCCGTGAGGCCCCTGCTGGTCTGGAAGTTCCTGGCGGCGGTGGTCGTGTTGGGGCCGAAGTCCCCGTCCGGGGCGCCCGGGTCGTAACCGGCGGCCTTCAGCAGGCACTGGGCGGCCTTGACCAGGTTCCCGGTCGAACCGCTCTGGACGGTGGTGTACGCGGTGAAGTCCAGGCTCACCCCCGTGCAGGTGGGCGCGGGCGGGGTGCCGGTGCCCACGTCCAGGTAGTCGCGGTCGATGTTGATCGAGTAGCCGCCGTAGGACTCGGTGACCTCGCCCACGTACTGGTGGATCCGCTGGTGGTTGGACCAGTGACTGGCCGGCACGTAGGTACCGGTGTTGGTGTCGGCGGCTCCGTTCCACCACGCGTAGAAGAGGTGGTCGACCCGGGTGTAGGCGCTGTTGTTGTACTCGCTGGCGGCGTCCCTGATGCCGGAGGCGGCGCTGGAGTAGAAGCCCGACAGATAGCCGCTGCTGTGCAGCCGCTCGCTCCAGCCGGACAGGTACGAGAGCACGGCCGCCTTGCAGGATGCGGTGGAGGTGTAGGCCTCGATGTCGCTGTAGATGGCGCTGCCGGACGGGATGCCGAGGTTCGACGCGGCGGTGATGGCGCCGGCCGCCGCGGTGACGCCCTGGGACTTGGCCGTGGCCGGGTCGGCGGACATCTTCAGTGAGTAGCTGGTGCACGGCGCCTGGCGGCCGACGTCGATGGGGAACAGCCGCCATCCGTTGTTGGTCTGGTTGGTCACCCAGCTCGCGGTCAGGTTCGGCTGTGCGCAGCCGCGGAAGGAACCGCTGATGTAGACGCCGACCGCGCTGTAGGGCGAGCTCGCCTGCCAGGCGTTCATGGCGGCCTGCGAGGGTGCGGTGCAGGCGTCGAAGCCCTTGCCGAGGTAGCTGCCCGGCTGCGGCCCGGCCGCGGCCAGGGGCGCGGCGGCGGAGCGCTGTGCGGCGCGGGGCAGTTCGGTGCGTTCGGCGCTCGCGGTCAGCTCGGCCGAGTTGAGGGCGTCGCGCACCAGGCTCTCGGTCGCCGGGGTGTGGGCGGCGGTGACGAGGACGCCGGCGTCCTCGACCGCGAGCTGGATGGTGTCGTTGCTGGACGCGGCGGACGGGGCGGTGGCCTTGCCTCGCTGCGCCCGCGTGGTCGCCGCCGTCGTATGGCCGGCGGAGCGTGCGGTGATGGGTTCCACGACGATGCCTGCCGTACGGCCGACGACTCGGGCGGGGCAGTCGTTCTGGTCGGCGGGCTCGCCGATGTAGACGGCGGGTCTGTCGAACCGGAGGCAGGCGCCCGGGTTCTCGGCGAGATCGACCACCTGCCAGTCGGCGGGCACTTCGATGCGGTAGCCGTGGAAGGTGACGGCCTGGCGGCTCTTCGGCGGGGCGGCCGCAAGGGCCGGGCCGGGGACGGCGGATGCACCGATACCGGCGAGCACCGCCAGCACGGCCGCTGCGGCGCGGACGCGCCAGAGCTTGCGGGACGACATCAGGGCACTCCTACTCGATGCGGGGGAAAGTGGGGCAGAGCGGCGCGGCGGGTCTGCTCCGTGCCGGGACGAGCGGTGCGTGTCGGACTCGCAGTTCAAACGCGGACGTACTGTTCAGGCGCCGCCGCAACCGGGCGCGGACCGGGCACGGTTGTTGCCGCCATGGGCATGACAATATGAGAGGTTCGGGGCGCGCGTCGCAACATCGGTCCTCCGTCTGTGTCCTGATTCCCCGCAAGGGGACTCAGCCGAGTTTGGCGCCGCAATCGTGACGTGTCCACTCCGTCACCATTTGCCACAGGACCAGACCTCCGGCACAACCTGCCGGGCAGGCAACGGCCGTTGATCCGTCCGGGGCGTCGCACGGTCCGTCCCGGTGGTTCGCCGCCACGTGCGCCCTTGGTGGCGGAACTCCCGCGAGGCAAAGCCCGATGGCTGGTGGCCTGACGCATGGCCTGCGGTGTCACAGGTCGGGTGGCCACTCGGTCTTACTCGTGGCCCACCGAACTCGGTGGCGTGGGAAGAAGGGTGGATTATGAGGGTTACCTGTCGCCGAGAAGCAGCCTCGTCGGCGCGTTCCGGGTTCAGCGGCGGCGATTCGTCCAGTGGTCGCGCCCATTCCTTCGGCCCCGTCTGCCAGTCGTCCGGGCGAGGCGTGGTCCTCCGTGGCGGAGTCGGCCGGTGAGTACCTTCGCGTTCCTCAACATCGCCATGCACGGGCACGTCAACCCGACGCTGCCGGTCGTGGCCGAGCTTGTCCGGCGCGGCCACTCCGTCACGTACTACACCTCGCCCGCGTTCCGTGAGGAGATCGAGGCCACCGGCGCGACGGTGTGCCTCTACCCCGGGGGCGATCAGCCGCTGCCCGATCCGCCGATGCCGATCACGCTGATGGAGGGGCTTGCGGGTGCCACCGTCCGCTTGCTGCCCGCTGTGCTCAGCGATCTGCGTCGTGTCCGGCCCGACCTGATCGTTCACGACAATGCCTGTTTGTGGGGCGCGGTCGCCGCGAGCGAACTCGGCGTGCCGGCCGCGTCGTCGCACACCACGTTCGCCTACAACCGGCGTGTGCCCAGCCCCACCCGCGGGTCGTGGGACCTGCTGGCCTCGGCGACGGCCCGGCCCCGCAACCTCCAGG
>NZ_JBEOXF010000099.1:0-17237 GCF_040296405.1 Streptomyces sp. NPDC002133
AGGACGGCCGGTGCCCGCTGGCAGGTGGAGGAGTGCTTCCAGACCGCGAAAGGCGAGTGCGGGCTGGACCACTACCAGGTCCGGCTCTACCGGGCCTGGTACCGGCACATCACCCTGGCCATGGCCGCCCTCGCCTACCTCACCGCCATCCGCGCCACAGAAGCCGCAAAAGGGGCGGCGGAGACGACGGACAAGACCTCATACCCCTCAGCGTCCCGGAGATCCGCCGGCTGATCGGGCACGTCGTCGTCACGCCCCGCTGCCATGCCAACGAGCACCGACTCCGCTGGTCACACTTCCGACGCCGCAGCCAAGCCCGAGCCAGACTCTGCCATTACCAACGCCGAGGCCACGACCCACACATGCGGTTGCAGTACTAAGGCAGGAGGCGTATCATGACCACTTCTCCGTCCTTCTCGACCCCAGTCCTGGAACCCGCGGCCAGGGAGCTGGCGGATGCCACTTCGCAGCACCCGCGCATTTACGAAGTCCCACCGGAGAACGGCCGCGAGATCCTCGATGATCTGCAGGCGGGGGAGGGCGTGGCCAAGCCGGCCGTGAGCGAGGAGTGGGTGAGCGTAGACGCAGGAGGGTACGGTCACGTCCGCGCCCGTATCATCCGCCCCGAGGGAGCGACAGGAACCCTCCCCGTGGTGTTGTACATCCACGGCGCCGGATGGGTATTCGGTGATGAGAACACCCACGACCGACTGGTGCGTGAACTCGCGGTCGGCTCGGACGCCGCGGTGGTCTTCCCGGTCTACGACCTGGCCCCCGAAGCGAAGTACCCCACCCAGATCGAGCAGAACTACGCAGTCGGAAAGTGGATCATCCAGAACGGCGAGGAGCAGAACCTCGACGCCTCCCGGATCGCGGTCTGCGGCGACTCGGTCGGCGGCAACATGTCGGCCGTCTTCGCGCTGATGGCGAAGGAACGCGGCGATGTTCACCTCGCGGCCCAGGTGCTGCTCTACCCCGTCACCGATGCCAACTTCGACACCCCCTCATACCAGCAGTTCGCCGACGGCTACTACCTCACTCGCGACGGGATGAAGTGGTTCTGGGACGCCTACACCACCGATCCCAAGCAGCGCGCCGAAATCTACGCCTCGCCCCTGCGAGCTGACATCGAGCAGTTGCGTGGTCTTCCCACCACGCTGGTCATCACCGATGAGGCCGATGTACTGCGTGACGAAGGCGAGGCGTACGCATCCAAGCTGCGCGAGGCGGGAGTGGACGTCACCGCGGTGCGTGTACTGGGGATGGTCCATGACTTCCTCATGCTCGACACCCTCCGCGACTCCAAGGCGACAGTGGTCGCACGCACGTTGGCCGTCGAAGCGCTGCGCCGAGCACTCCACTCTTAGACCGACCGGCAAATGGATCACTTGAGGCGTCGGGTGGTGGGTCGGCCGTCCCAGCGGTAGCGGCTCGTTGCTCGGCGGATCAGCATGCGGGGCGTGACGAGGGTAGCGGCGAGGTAGAGGTAGAAGTCCACGGTGGTGCCGGTCTTCTCCGTGCAGCGCCGCAGCTTGCCGTAGTCGTTCATCCATGAGTGCGTGCGCTCGAACACCCAGCGCTTGCCGGCCTGGATCGGAGCCGGCACGCCCTTGCGTGCGATCTCGGCCGTGAATCCCAACTCTGCTGCCAATGCTCGGGACTTGACACTGTCGTAGCCGCGGTCGAGGTTGACGTTGACCGTCGTCGGCATCGCGCCGACCTGGGGTTTCGCCGCGTCCAGGATGGGGCCGAGCAGGGGGTGAGTCATGGCGGTTGGCACCGTCGGAGACGATGCCGAACGGGACACCGCACGCGTCGGAGGCGACCGAGCGCTTCAGCCCCTGTTTGCCCCGGTCGACCGGGGAGCGCCCGGCCTTCTCGCCGCCGGACGGGGCCTTGGTGATGCAACCGTCCACGGAGATCTCGCTCAGCCCAAGGCCGATCATCCGGTCGTACGCCTCAGGCGCGAGGGCGTGCACCTTCTCGGATATCCCCAGTTCGGCCCACTCTCTGACACGTCGTCGTCGTACGGTCAGAACATCCGGGAGTGGAGATGCGCTCGTATCCGGAGCCGTGGACCAGCGCGAGCACGATGTGCTCGAAGACCTTCCGGTCGGCGATCCGGCGGCGGTGACAGCCCAGCGGATGGTCCGCGACGAACTCTCCCCGGGCGGGCAGGAGAGCAGCGAACTGGTCCCAGAGAGGTTCAAGCAGGCAAGATGGCAGCGCGGGCACGGCCGTCCTTCGTGATCACTGAGCATAGAGAACTCCATGATCACGTGGACCCGTGCCCGCACCGTATCCAGCCCATCCCCCGAACCCACGGCGGCCGCCTATTGCCGGTCGGTCTTAGCCTCGATCTTTCATAGAGTCCGTCGGCTCGCCGCCGGGGCCGCTTTCGACTCGTTGGTGTGTGTGGGCGGACGGATGGTCCGGCCGCTGCCGGGTGGGCTCCGGGTTCACGCCCATCTGGTCACCTGGTGGACAGCCTGCTTCATGAAAGCGCAAGGTTAAGGCTTGGGGTTACGGCGGTCGGGAGGTCGAGCCCGGCTTCGGAGCGAAGCCGGGCTCGAGGAGGCGGGGTGATGGATACGGGCTATTCGGCCCGCTGAGTTCTCGCATCGTGTGCTAGGCCGTCCGGGTTGGCCGCTGTTCGCTTCCTCAGAGGAAGGACCAGCGCCCGTAACGCTGTGGGCCCGGGCGGTCTGTGTACCGTTCCGATCTCCTGCCATCCCCAGGACTGGAAGGCGGCATGGGCGGCACGGTTGGCCGCAGGCACGAGGGTGGTGCCGAGCGACGCATGGTGGTCGGCGACCAATCGTTCCTGCAGCCGACGGGCGATGTCGCGGTCGTGCTCGTGCGGGTGGACGACGATTTCGGTGATGGCGAAGACATGCCCGGATGCGGTGAGCTGCTCGATGCTCTGCGGCAGTCTTCCCTCGAAGCCTCGCCACCAGGAAACGTCGCGGTGTACGGGGAATCCGAAGGCACACCCGACCAGTGTGGTGGTCTCCGCGACCAACAGGGCGAACCCCGGCCTCCGGATGTCATCCGTCAGGCGGCGCAGGAAGTCCTGGCGGTTGCGGTACTCCTCACCGGCGGCTGTGTCGGAGGACTCGACGTACAGGTCGCCCAGATCCTCTTTGAGTCCCTCGGCCTGCCAGCGGTTCAGCCGGCGCAGACGTACTGCCTCCATGGGCGACGGCCCGTGGCCACCAGGCTGGGGCGGCTGCCCAGCCAAGGGCCGACCGCTCACAGCACCCTCACTGGAGTAGCCGGCGTGGCAGGAACGATCCGGTGCAGAGGCCCGTCCGGCGGCCTCCCGGTGCGGCCGTCCGGGAGGGCGAGGAGCAGGGTGTCGGTGCCAGTGAGGGCGAGGAGGCGGGCCAGCATGGGGGGCGGGTGGTGCAGCCGCAGGGAGCCGCAGGCCACGGTGGTTGCCCTTGATGCGTGTAGGAGGACGTTGAGGCCGGTCACGTCGCAGAAGGTGACGGTGGTCAGGTCGACGTCGATGGTGCGGATGCCGTCGTGCAGGCATTGCGCTAGCGACTCGCGCATCACGTGCACCGTCGCCAGGTCGATCTCGCCGGTCAGGGTCAACAACGCTCGGTTGTTTCTGACGTGCCGGTAGATGGTCAGCTGGGGAATGGGCATGGCGCCTCGGTTCAGCAGACAGGCGGAGCAGCGTCGTACCATGCCGGACTCCCGGCCCCTTGATGCATTGCTCCGGATACGGTCGTACTCTTATGCAGGCAATGAACGGCCGGGCCGGCAGCCTGTGTTCAGGCGGAGGTCCAGCTGGTTTCCCTCGGGGATGCATCGGGCGGTCGGACGGAGTCCGCTGCCCTCTGGCATCTATGCCAAAGCAACGTGCGTCGGGGTGTGGAGCGTTGACGTTATCTACGCAGCGTCGTCCGCGGCCCTGGTGAAAGGACGGAGCAGACATCCTGCGGCGGATGACCGGCAGAACGTTGGGTTCACCATGACATGGGTGATCGCGCTACAGCGGTCCAGTACCGCAATGAGTGCGGGCAGTCGGCCCTCAGGTCGCGGGAGCGGCCACGCCGATCAGACGGGGAACAGCGCCGAACGGCGCCAACATGAGTGGGAGCGGCGCTGCGGTCATGACGCGACCCCTGCCCCGGGCCTGCCTTGAACGGGCCCAGTGTTGTGAATCGCCGAGAGCGACACGAGCATGAAAGCTCGTGTGCGAAGTGCCCTCGGTATCTGTAGGGTACTCCTGCTCACGGCCCGACGGGCTATTGCGGAGCCACGAGTTGAGGCCGAGGAGCGGCCCACGGCAACCGTCGAGCAGGTCGACGCGCCCGCCGGCGCCATGGGGCGGTGGCGGATGATGGACTCCTTCGGCGCCTACGGGGCGATGCGCCCGGGGGAGCAGGCGGCGTTGCGACGGCTGAACGTCACGCTCGAACCACTCGCGGTCGAGGTCAGCGATGCGGCGTCCGAGCTGACCACTGGCCGCTTTCCGCAGGTGAGGGATGCCGTAGGCGCAGGCGTCACATTCGCTGGTGGCCACCTCGGTCGAGTACGGGCTGACTGTGATGCCCGGCGAGCGGTGGAGACGAGCGAAGGCTGTGTGTCCGGGCTGCTGGGGCTGGTGGCTTTCAGGATTCGACCTGCGAACGGATGCGCTCCACTGCTCGCCGAAGCGCCGAGCATGAACATGACAAGAACGCGCGCTCGCGTCGCCTGACCCAACCCCCACACGTCGTAGTCGGTGACGTTGGCGTGAACGTGCCCGATCTGTGGCGTGAAATTGCCGTATTGATTCGGCCTCGGGGGCTGTCTAATGGCGCGAACTGGCTCCAAGGGGGGGCCTGAATGCGGGAGTCTTCATGAGTTGGCACAGAATGCGCATCAAGCTGGGCGCGTGCACGGTGGGGGCGCTGACAGCCGCCCTCCTCGTGGTGAGCACCACCCCGGCCGCGGCGAGCGGAACCTACAGCGGCCGCGCCTACGTCTACGGGGGTGGCGTGTTCGAGGGTGACTGGGACGACGAAGGCATCGTGTCGAGGAGCACGCACGCATCGTCGAACGCCACATGCATGTGGCAGAAGATCCTGTGGGCAGACGGCTTCCTGGACTCCACTTCGGACATCGACGGGGTCTTCGGCACCGAAACCTACAACGCGACCAGGGCCTGGCAGGAATACGAGAACCAATACGGGGCCGGTCTGGTCGTCGATGGGTCGGCTGGTAAAGCGACCTTCGGCCGGGCGCACGAATACTTCGACACGGCAAACGGGAAATTCCTTGGCCTGCTCCGCAACTTCGACATGAAGCGCGACGCGGACGGCAACTACCAGTTCGTCGACGGTGATGGCTCTTGGCGTAAGGCCGGTTACGACTACCGGTCCTGCAGCTGACGCCTGCCGTCTCAGGCGCGCCGAGGGCCCGCTTCCTGGAGGGGAGGCGGGCCCTCGGCGCGTTGACGGCCCCTGCCTGGTGGCCTTCGACATGGTTGATTGAGTGGTGCACCGGCCAACGCGCAGGGCTCCGACCCGACAAATGGTCCTACGCTGACAGGACAGCCTGGCGCTCCCCGGCGCCGGCCTGCTTCGCCTGGACCGGTTGGCGCACCCTTCCCTGGACGTGAGGGCTTGGCTCGTTTTCGGTCATCGTGGTGGTGGTGGTGGGGAGGCGGTCTGCGCGGTGGGGTGCTCGTGGGCGGCGATGTCGAGCCGGACGAGGGCGTCGTGCTCGGGGCTGCCAGACTCGGCACAGTAAGTGATCACTCGGTGACCAGGGGTGTCTTCCGGCGGCATCGACTGGTAGTCGAGCGTGAGGCCGTCGACGTCGGGGTGGCGGAAGGTCTTCCGGCCGCAGGCGCCCGCCCTTGATGTGGTGGTTCCCGCAGGCGGGCGAAGTCCTTGCTCTTCATGAGCGGTTCGTCGGCCAGGCGGGTCAGGTCCGGGCATCAGGGTCAGTGCCGCCCAGGGCGCGCAGGGAGGCCACGCAGGACGAACGATCCGGCGGGCTGCAGTCCACGACCGTCGACCACGGTGACGGCCGGGGCCACGGTTACGTCGGCACCTCCGCACCGGGGCCGGCCCGACGTCGGCCTCGTCGGCGCCGCCGAGCTGGCTTGGCCCCACTGGCATCCCTCTCATTGCACCTCGCGGAAGCGCCTCGCGGACGGGGTGTGCCGCGCGCACTCTGAACGTCTCAGGGCGCTCCAGTGGACTGTTCGCTTGTCGGGGGTCCCTCGCGGTGAGCGTTGGTGAGGCCGGCGCCAATCACGACGCGCTCTGCGCTGACCCGTCGGCTGGAAACAGGCAGCTTCGCCAGAGGCTCAGCCACTCGCCGCGACGCCTGTGGCACACGGTCAGAGCCTTCATGTAGTTTAAGCCTCAACCAGGTGCGGGTTCGCCCGCGACGCCTCTGGCAGCGGTGCGCAAGCGCCGCTATGACACCTCAAGACATCAACCGGAGATCCACACCATGGCTACGTCTGTCAAGCTCGCTGTCATCTACTACTCGTCCACCGGCTTCAGCGCCAAGATCGCCCAGGAGATCTCCGACGCCGCCGAGAAGGCGGGCGCCGAGGTCCGACTGCTCAAGGCCGCCGAACTCGCACCCGAGGCCGCGATCGCCTCCAACGAGGCGTGGGCGGCCCACGCCGCCGACAGCGCCGGCATCCCCGTCGCCACCCCGGCAGACGTCGAGTGGGCCGACGCCGTCATCTTCGGCACCCCGACCCGCTTCGGCAACATCTCCTCGCAGCTGAAGCAGTTCATCGACACCCTCGGCGGCCTGTGGGCGCAGGGCAAGCTCGCGAACAAGGTCTACAGCGGATTTGTCACCACGGCCACCACCCACGGCGGCCAGGAGTCGACCCTCCTCGCCCTGTACAACTCGATCCACCACTTCGGCGGCCTGATCGCCTCTCCCGGCTACACCGACCCGGTCAAGTTCGTCGATGGTAACCCGTACGGCACCTCGCACGTCGACGCCCAGGGCAACAACCCCATCGGCGACCAGACCCTCGACGCCGCCCGCCACCAGGCCGAGCGTGTCGTCCAGATCGCCGGCGCGCTCAAGGCCGGCCTCGCCGCCTGACTCACCCCGGACCCCAGGGCCCGAAGGTCCGTCGTGCGGGAACTCGTCCTGGCCCGCCGCGGCCACCCGGAGCACACCGCACGGTGAGGACCAGACACGGTCGGCCGCCCGGCTTCAAGCCCGGCGGCCGACCGCCCTCGTACTGTGCACAGTGGCTGATCACGGACACATCGGGCTCGGCTGGACTGATCACGCTGATGCAGACGGCGGCGGGCTGCGCGTGCTGCTGCTCGGCATCCCCGCCGGGGTCCTTGCCGGCATCGTCGACCGCCGGCGGCTGCTTCGGCCGACGGTACGCCGCCCAGCAGAACACCGCCGTCGCCGACGGGATCAACGAAGCGCCTCAGCCGGGGATGCCCGTGCCTGCCCATGCGGCCACTGTGGGCAGCGAGAGTGGCCGCCGGGAGAGTCCCCTGGGGCAGGCGGTCAGCCGCCTCCGAGCAGGGAACCGAGTCGGGGGCCCGTCTCTGCGGGCTGGCCGTGCGTCAGGTGGCGAGCGAGGCGAGCCAGTCGGTCAGGAGCTGGTTGGTCTCCATGGGGCGTTCCTGCTGGATGAAGTGACCACAGCCGTCGAGAATGTGCGAGGCAGCGAGACCGGGCAGAGTGGTGGGGTGAGCCATGATCGCGCCCTCCAGCCAGGTGGTGGAGGCATCCAGACCGCCGCCGATGAACAGCGACGGCTGAGTGATGGGGGTGCCGTCGAAGTCGGCCAGGTCCTCCCAGTCCCGGTCCATGTTCCGGTAGCGGTTCAGGGCTCCAGTCATGCCGGTGCGTTCGAATTCTCCTGCGTAGACGTCGAGATCGTGATCGCTGAGCCAAACCGGCAGACGGTCGGTGGGGAACCGGTCGCGCAGCTCCCCGCCGCGGTTGACGAAGTGCGGGTCCGGGGCACTGGGCGCGGGCATGGTGTCGGCGGACAGGGCGGCATAGAAGCCCGTGAGCCAGCCGCGGACGTCGGGCTCCATCTCCGCCTCGGCGCGACCTGGCTGCTGGAAGTAAGAGACGTAGAACTCCTCCGTGCCGCCCATCTGCGCGAAGATGTCGCTGGGCTTGGGTCCGCCGGGCGGGGTGTAGGGCACGCTCAAGAGCCCAACCGCGCGGAACGCATCGGGCCGAACCAGAGCGGAGGTGGCTGCGATGGTCGCGCCCCAGTCATGCCCGATGACGATCGCGGATTCTTCTCCCAGCGCATCCACTACGGCGACGTTGTCCTCCACGAGCTCGAGCATCCGGTAGGCATCGATCTCCTCGGGTTTGGAGGAGCGCCCGTAGCCGCGGACATCGATGGCCACCGCGCGGTAGCCGGCGGCAGCCAGCACCGGCAGCTGGTGACGCCACGCGTACCAGGACTCCGGGAAACCGTGCAGGAGCAGGACCACAGGCCCGCTGCCCTGCTCCACCAGGTGAGTTCGGCCGGCTGGCGATGACACCAGACGGTGGGTGCGTTCAGCGGATGTCTGCTGCATGGGTCCTCCTGAGGCTGAGGCATCGTGCGTGGAGCCGCTGCGGGCGAGCAAACCGGGAGCGGTTGAAGTGTTTCTCCACTCAAGGGCAGCAACAGTGATCATGCGGAAGACGGGACGACGCACGCCAAACCTTTTGCGGATTCAGCAAGCCCGGAGCCGCAACCTGCATCGAAGTCTCGTCCACAAGCCGGTGGCTGGGGAAAGCGCCTTCGATTCCGTGGCGACTTTCGGCCCGATCTTCGAAAACCGGGTGCCGTTCAAGTAGCCGGTGTCGAGCGGACGGCCTTCGGTGACATGCACGTCAGTACTCACTCCCAGCACGGCTTCGACCTCTGCGCGGGTTTGGAAATGCGGAACCCGAGACGGATCGGATAACCACCGCTCGGCCGCCTTCACCGTGACACCGACTGCACGGGCGAGGCGTCCGGCGGTCATATTCGCGTTGGCTGTAGCGTCGCGGAGCACTGTGTTCAACGTGTCCCTCGAGGACGTTTCGGCTTTCTCGGACAATAGCTCCGAGGTGTCCCGTCCGTCTGTCCCGTGAACGTGGAAGGGTCCCTATGGGTGGCGCTGGTTGGGGCGCGACGGAACGGCAGTCGAGCAGCACATCCGGCGCGAGGGCTCTGCGAGAGCTGATGGCGGGGCGCAGCGTCGCGCGTGGGGAGTGGGGGAAGCGGGGGGCGACGCGGTGGAGCTTCTCGAGAGAGCGGCCATCCCGCCCGGGCGATGATGTACCCGTCCTGCAAGTGCCCGCGGTGTCGCTGACACCAGCTGCCGGGCTTCCGTGACGAAGACACCACGATGGGAGACCACAATGGGCTGTCCACGATGCGGTGCATCGACGTCACAGGGCCCGCACGGAGGGTGGCTGTGCGGGAACTGCGGTTGGCAGTCCGGGGTGAGCCCCGAGCCCGCGCGGGTAGAGTCCGAGCATGACCCGGCACCCCGAACCTGACCCGACGGCACATGCCGCTCCGGCCGCCGAGATCACACGTACCGACTGCGTGCAGTGCGGGACCGAGGTGTATGGCCTCGATGGTCGCTATGCGTGCCCATTGTGCGGCTGGGTGAACCACTGGAGCGAGGGCCATACCGAGCTGCCCGTGGACGTCGACAAGGGCCGGTAGGCCGGCCGCCGACATCCCGCCGACCACCGAGGCGCCGACAGCCCGCGAGGGGCGCGCGGCGCGCTCCTCGATCGCGCCCAGGCGTAGCGCGTGCCGGAGACTGCCCCGGCCTCCCATCCCACTGTCGGCTGGCCGGGGCTTCTTGGCACGTCACGTCTGTGCCCACGAATGCCCACATACCAGAAGCCGTTTCGGAGATCGATGAGGCTGGTGAGCGGAAAGGCTCCTGTCGACAGCTCGCGGCCACACCGGAGGCAAGGGCCTTTGTGCCCGGGCGAAAGTCCGGCCCCGATCGTCATCATCCCCAAGCCCAGCGGCTGACGAGCCCCGAGCTAGGCGTGATCCACGAGTTGCGCGACGCCGCGCTGGCGAGCGCAGTGTGCGCAGCAGAAGAACTGCCCGTTCGCCTGAAGGCCGTGGCCAAGGATGCGGCACTGGCAGTTGTCGCAGTTCGGTGCCAGCTTCTGGGCGGCGCATTCGATGCTGTCGAAGATGTGAACCGCTCCCGCCGCACGCACCTCGAACGCCAACTCGTAGTCGTTGTGGCATACCTCGCACACGGCCATGAATGATCAGCTCCTTGTTGCTGCAGCGGATGGCGCAAGAGCCATGGTCAGCCCTTCGGGAACGTACCGTGCAGGTTGACCGGACTTCGTACGCCGCGTTGGCCGGGGCTGGACTGCCGGACCGGAATCACTCAGGTGGGCGCGCACGGGGATTGGGCCTGGCCGGTGAGCGCGGCAGGTGCTCGCTCCGCTCGGCGGCGACAGTGCCCCAACTGACCGCCCCTGGTGGCCCGGGACCGACTCGGCACTCGGGCTGCCGCCGGCGGGCGAACTGCGCCTGGGTGGACGCCGGGCTCCGGGACGAAACCCGCATGCATGCGGTGCTGCCGCCGGTCCCGGTCGGCTCGACCTGCCTGTCGCTGCGGGTGGTGCGCCCCCGGGCCGCTGAGCGACCTTGTAGCGGCGGGGACGGTTCCGCCGGGCGGGGACGAGGGCTGCGGCAACCTGCGCGGCGGCTGGCGCTTCATCGACCACCTCGACACCGGCCACTTCTACGGCATCGACATCTCGCCCGCCATCCTGATCGCCGCCAAGCCGACCCTCCCTTCGATGCCGGCAGCTATGACTTGGCCCCCGTCGCCGTGCAGCGACGGTGTCCTCCCATGCCTCCGAGCGCCAACCCCCAGTAGCCGGCGGCCGGCGCACTCCGGAACGCATGGGGCGCCTCGCAGTCGGAGCCGGGCATCGCCTGCATCACTTCCAGGCACAGCAACTCCGAGTGACTGAACCTCGGCGGACTGGACGAGACCGCGATGGCCCCGACGTGGCCCCCGCCCTGCGCATGGCTCGGGCGCCGTCGCGAGGAAAGAGCGCCACTCAGGAGTGCATGAGACTCAGCCGCAGATGGCGCCGTAGGCGGGGGATCCGACGAGTTTGGCGTATTTGCCAAGGACGCCGGTGGTGTAGCGCGGGGTACGGGGTTTCCAGTGGCCGCGGCGCCGCGCCAGTTCTTTGTCGTCGACGAGGAGGTCGAGGCGGCGGGAGGGCATGTCGAGGCGGACCCGGTCGCCGTCGGCGACCAGAGCGATGGGGCCTGCGGCGGCTGCTTCGGGGGCGACGTGACCGACACACAAGCCGGTGGAGCCGCCGGAGAAGCGCCCGTCAGTGAGCAGGAGCACGTCCTTGCCCAGACCCGCGCCTTTGATCGCACCAGTGACGGCCAGCATCTCCCGCATTCCGGGACCGCCTTTGGGGCCTTCGTAGCGGATGACGGCGACGTCGCCGGGGTGCAAGTTGCCGGCGGTGAGAGCGTCCATGGCCTCTTGCTCGCCGTCGAAGACACGAGCGGTGCCTTCGAAGACCTGAGAGTCGAAGCCGGCGCTCTTGACGACCGAGCCTTCGGGGGCGAGGGAGCCGTGGAGGATCGTCAGCCCGCCGGTCGGGTGCAGCGGACTGCTCAGCGGGTGAATGACCTTCCCGTCGGGTTCGGGTGGAGCAACAGCCGTGAGGTTGTCCGCAACCGTCATGCCGGTAACGGTCAGGCAGTCCCCGTGCAGCAGATCGGCGTCGAGCAGGGCCTTCATCACCACGGGCACGCCGCCGATGCGGTCCAGGTCGGTCATCACGTACCGACCGAAGGGTTTCACGTCGGCCAGGTGCGGGGTGCGGTCGGCGATCCTGTTGAAGTCGTCGAGAGCCAGGTCGACACCGGCCTCGTGGGCGATCGCGAGCAGGTGCAGGACGGCGTTGGTCGAGCCGCCCAGCGCCATGACCACGGCGATCGCATTCTCGAACGCCGCGCGGGTCATGATCTGCCGCGTGGTGACTCCGGCGTCGACCAGCTTCACAGCGGCCTGACCGGATTGGCGCGCCAGCTCATCGCGGCGCGGGTCAGGGGCGGGCGGGGAGGCGCTTGCGGGCAGTGACATGCCCAAGGCCTCGGCGGCGCTGGCCATGGTGTTGGCGGTGTACATCCCACCGCAGGCGCCCTCCCCCGGGCAGGCGTGCCGCTCGATCGCATCGAGTTCCTCTCGGCTGATCCTGCCCAGAGCACACGCCCCGACCCCTTCGAAGGCGTCGATGATCGTCAGGTCCCGTCCATGCAGGCGGCCGGGTAGGGTCGAGCCCGCGTAGACAAAGACGGCTGCCACATCCAGGCGGGCGGCGGCCATGAGCATCCCCGGCAGCGACTTGTCACATCCCGCCAGCAGCACCATGCCGTCCAGCCGCTCGGCGAACATCACCGTCTCCACCGAGTCCGCGATGACCTCCCGGCTGACCAGCGAGGCACGCATCCCTTCGTGCCCCATCGAGATGCCGTCGGAGACCGAGATTGTGCCGAACTCCATCGGGAAGCCGTCCGCCTCGCGCACGCCGTCCTTGCTGGCCCGGGCCAGGCGATCCAGCGACAGGTTGCACGGCGTGATCTCGTTCCAGGACGAGGCGATCCCGATCTGCGGCTTGTCGAAGTCCGCATCGGTCATCCCCACGGCACGCAGCATCGCTCGCGCACCCGCACGCTCATAGCCGTCAGTGACATCCCTGCTCCGCGGCTTACGGTCAGTCGCTCTCTCAGACACGACAGCCACCCTGTTCCTAGGCGTCGGCTCATGGCGTCCACCAGCCTGCCGCAGGCAGGCCACCACCGCATCACAGCGCTGCAGCAAGCCAACCGATGACAGCGAATACGGCGTGCCTCCGGCGCATTGGTTGTGCCGGGTATGCCCGGTACACCTACTGGCTTCGTGTGTAGTCCACTTCCCCTGCGGCCCTGCTGGATGAGTGGGACGCGGTGCCGATGCTGAGCTTCCCCGCCGACAACAGGTCGTGCAGCTGGTCCCGACCGGCCTACTCACTGTGAGGCGACCGCTCTGACCACGGGGCTGCGCCAGTGCCGCGGGAAATGCGAGCGCGACCCGTCAGCGACACCGGCGGGCGTTGAGCCGGGCGGCCTGGCGCGTCAGGTGGTCACGCTCGGCGAGGTTGGGTGCCTTCTGGGCCGCCTCGGCATACAGCCGTGCCGCCGTCGCCAGGTCGCCGTCGCGCTCGTGGAGGTACGCCGCCACCGCGGCATGGCGGGGCAGCGAGTCGTCCAGTGCCACGAGCGCCGCCAGGCCGGCACGCGGTCCGTCGGCCTCGCCGACGGCCACCGCGCGGTTGAGCCGGACGACCGGGCTGTCGGTCAGGCGCGCGAGCTCGTCGTACCACTCGACGATCTGCACCCAGTCAGTCTCCGTGGCGGTGGGCGCGTCAGCGTGGAGTGCCGCGATGGCGGCCTGGGCCTGGAACTCGCCCAGGCGGTCGCGGGCGAGGGCCGCCTGCAAGATCTCGACGCCCTCGCCGATCGACTCAGTATCCCAGCGGCCGCGGTCCTGATCGGCGAGCGGCACCAGGCTGCCGTCGGGCGAGGTCCGGGCGGCGCGCCGAGCGTGGTGGAGCAGCATGAGGGCCAGCAGCCCCGCCACCTCGGGGTGGTCGATGGCGGCCGCGAGCTTTCGGGTGAGCCGGATGGCCTCGGCGGCGAGGTCGACGTCGCCGGAGTAGCCCTCGTTGAAGACCAAGTAGAGGACACGCAGCACGGTGGCGACGTCGCCGGCCTGGTCGAGCCGCACGCCGGAGACGGTGCGCTTGGCCCGGCTGATGCGCTGCGCCATGGTCGCCTCGGGCACCAGGTAGGCCTGGGCGATCTGGCGGGTGGTCAGCCCGCCGACGGCGCGCAGCGTGAGCGCGACCGCGGACGACGGCGTGAGCGACGGGTGGGAGCACAGGAAGTAGAGGTGGAGCGTGTCGTCCACTGAGGGCGCGTGCCCGGGCGCCGGCTCCTCGTCAACGATGTCCTCACGCCGGCGGCGGGCGGCGTCCGCCCGGGTCGCGTCGAGGAACCGGCGCCAGGCCACGGCGACCAGCCAGCCCTTCGGGTCCCGCGGCGGGTCGGCCGGCCAGACGCGGACCGCCTCGACCAGCGCGTCCTGCACGGCGTCCTCGGCCGCCGCGAAGTCGGCTCCGCGGCGGACGAGGATTCCGAGCACGCTCGGTGTGAGGCTCCGGAGCAGGGCCTCGTTCATCTGAGAGGTCACTCCGTGATGGTGGGCGGCGCGGCCAGGAACGGGCGCACCTCGAGCCACTCGTGGATCGGCTTCCCGCCTGCCCCGGGGGCGGCCGACAGTTCCCCGGCCAGCTCGATGGCGCGCTCGTAGCTGTCGACGTCGATCACCATCCAGCCGGCGATGAGGTCCTTGGTCTCGGCGAATGGCCCGTCGGTGACCGGGGGGCGACCCTCGCCGTCGTACCGGACGAACGTCCCCTCGGGGGCGAGCGCCTGACCGTCGACGAACTCGCCGGTCCCCTCGAGCCGAGCCGCGAAGTCGTGCATGTACTGCATGTGGGCCGAGATCTCCTCCGGCGTCCACTGGTCCATGGGCGCGTCGTTGACCGCAGCCGGGGCGCCGCGGTAGTGCTTGAGCAGCAAGTACTTGGCCATGGTGTTTCTCCTCGGTGCTGGTGCGACCCATTCTGGTCGCGTTCATAGCGGGGACGGAGCCAGTCACGGGTTCTCGACATCGCCGTCCGAACTCTTTGGCTCTCGTGAATGAGCTTGGGTGAGGCGCCTTGCGGTGTCCGGGTCCACGGCGTGGCGCGAGGGAGAGACGGAGCGAGGCCCTCCAAGATCGGCAGCGATCAAGCAAGTGAATCAAGCAGGCCTCGCGTGCGTCGCTGTACGTGTGGTGCCGACGCGTCTGGTGGGCTCGGGCCAATCAGCTGTTCGGCGTGGAGGGCGTCCACGTCCTCGACGTCACCGGCGATCCCGACGTTGGCGGTGAAGGGGATCTGGTGGTGCTGGACGTCGAGTCCGATGCCGATCTGATCGGCTGTCCGGACTGCGGGGTGATCGCGGTCGGCCACGGCCGCCACGACCACGCCCTGCATGACGTCCCGCACTTCGGCACGCGGGTGCGGGTGCGGTGGCGCAAGCGGATCTGGCGTTGCCCCGAACCCTCGTGCCGTCGGGGGACCTGGACCACTGCCGTCGGCACCATTCGCCGTGTGGAGTGCTCGGCTCGCGAAGCGCGTCACCGCCCACAGACCCGAGCAGCATGGCTGCCTGGCTTGCCGAGCCCGCTTGCATCTGCGCCTTCAGTCTTGCCGCAGGCTCGTGACCAGGTCGCGTGGCAGACCATGGGTGTCGTGGAGGTAGTGGAAGTCCTCCTCGGTCAGCGGGCCTCGGAACCGGGGTCGGGCGAGCACCTGCCGGCCGCGCTCCAGGAGCCGACGGAACCGGCGCTCCTCCTCAAGCAACATCCGAAGTACGTCGCCTGGGCGCATGTCCTGCCGGAAGTGGTCCAGGGTGTGCTGGACCAGTTCGTCCGGCAGGTCCTCGACACCACGCGAGGGATCGTCCCGCCACAGCACGGTGAGCACCCGTCGCAGCAGGCGTCGCAGCACGTAGCCCCGTCCGGTGTTGGCCGGGCGCACGCCGTCGCCGAGCACCACGACGGCTGAGCGCAGGTGGTCGCAGACCAGACGCAGCGACGGTTCCTCCAGGGGCCACAGGGACGGCAAGAGGCGCCGCCAGGGGGCGAAGACGTCGCACTCGAACACGGACGACTTGCCCTGGAGCAGTGAGGCCAGCCGTTCCAGGCCGAGTCCGGTGTCGACGTTGCGCTGGGGAAGAGGCACGAGGGAACCGTCGTCGAGCCGGCGGTGGCTCATCATCACGTGGTTCCACACCTCCACCCAGCGGTCGTCGCATGTGGGTGTCGACTGGGGTGGGCAGTCACCGCTCCACAGGAAGATCTCCGAGTCGGGACCGCACGGTCCGACAGGGCCGTTGGACCACCAGTTGTCCTCTACGGTGAGTTCAACGGGGACGCCGCGGTCCTGCCACAACTGAAGGGAAGCGGTGTCCGGCCCGGTCTGACTGTCGCCGGCATAGGCGGTGGCATGCAGCAGGCCAGGATCGATACCCAGTCCCTCGGTAAGCAGCCCGTATCCCCAGTCGAGACTGAGCGGGCCTTCGTAGTCGCCCAGCGACCAGGTGCCGAGCATCTCGAATACCGTCAGGTGAGTGGCGTCGCCGATCTCCTCCAGGTCCGTGGTGCGCAGACAGCGCTGCACATTGACGAGGCGCCTGCCGAGCGGATGGGGGCGGCCCTCCAGGTATGGAGTGAGCGGGTGCATGCCAGAGGTGGTGAAGAGAACGGGGTCGCCGGGTGGTGGCAGCAGCGTCGAGCCGACGATCCGGCGATGGTCGCGGTCTTCGAAGTACTCGACGAACGTCCTGACCAGCTGTTCTGTATTCACGGGGGTGACTCCTTCGCGTCACAGCGGGGGAGGCACCGGAGAACGGGACCGTTCAGTCGTCCGGCCGAGGACAGGGGCGCCGCGGCACTACCGACGGACCGTTTCCGGTCGCCGGGGGAGGAGAACGTCAGGCGGCGGCAACCGGCGAGCTGGGTGCTCGCGCGGTCGCGGTGTTGCTTGGGCCGGTGACGTTCATGCGGGTGACCATAATGCGGTCCTGCCCGCCGAGGCACACGATTTTGCCGTCGGAATGTCCCGGGCCCCACGCGCTGCTCACTGTCCTGCGAGGCGGCGCGGCCGGGGGCGCCTCACCACTTCTCAGCGCCCGATGCGCTTGTGCAGCACTGGCGCGCTGACCGCCATGCCAGTCAGGCCGGCGAGCAAGGCGCCGGCACCGTTGCCGGTGCTGTAATGCGTGAGGACCCTGCGATCGCCCCCACGAACCCGGCCGTCAGGAAGACGAGCGTGGCGCGAGCGGTCAGAAGGGGACTTGGGTCCTCAGAGCCGGATGAGGCAGGAGCCCAAGGTGTGAGCCGGTCAGTCCCGCCAAAGTGACGCATAAGTTTGACGAGGTGGCTTCGTTGTCGGCCGTGGCCGTTCGTACTGCATGAATTCGCGTTCACCTGATTTCTCCCAGGAGGCCCCGGCCTTCAGGACTCCGTGAAATGGACAGGGCGGACATCCTGGCTCTCACTCTGGCTGGGAGTGGATCACTTGACCTGCGGGTCCGTGAGTCATAGCGACCCCCGTGGCCAGCG
>NZ_JBEOXF010000100.1:0-16565 GCF_040296405.1 Streptomyces sp. NPDC002133
TCGAGGGTGGCCTGTTGCGGCATGCGGGTCACTCGCTCGACCGTGGCCAGATGATGCACGGTGGAACGCGGGACACCGCCGCGCCGGGCCACGTCGCCATAGGACCAGCCCTGCTGCTCCAGCCGGCTCTTCACCAAATCCTGCAGTGCGTTGGCCACGCGATGGATTCTTCCTTCTGACACGTCGGTCGGCCAAAACTCTCGTGAATGACTTGCAGCGAGGTGCCAGGCAGGCTAGCGTCCAATGCGTTCGGACAATTCGTCCGAGAGCATTGGACGTCAGGTCCTCCAGCCGCACCTGCCGCCGCATCACGACCCACAGGTTCAACGCTTTGCGCCATGACGGGTCACGGTCGGCGCCGGTCGTATCGACGGGCCCATCCGGCCCTCCCCCAAGGGAATCCGGCATCCCGGTCGAGGTGCGCGCATTCCGGGCACCGCCGGACCGTGACCCTCGGTCGCTCTTGCGATCACGGCCCCGCTCCGAGAACCTGTCCTGGAGTCCGCAGCCCCAAAGAGGGCGGCGGACTCAAAAAGTTACCGCTTGGGGGCACTTCGAGGAGGATGTCCGGTTGCTTCGACCGCAGGGTGGGGACCCTGCTCGCGAACCGATGTCCTTGACGGGCATCATGCAACCGGAAGGTCGTCATCTCATGTCTACAGGGACGGTGGCCTGCCATTGACACGTCCGGAACGGCTGGTCGAGGGGGACCGCGGTCCGGGCGAAGACCGAACGATCACGCAGCCAGCAGGCGTGCGGGGGGATGACTCATGACGGCGACGCCGAACGGCGCCCGGCAGCAGGACAACGACCCGTCCCGGACCACTCAGCTTCGGGTTCACCCGCAGCTCCGAGCGGGCGGGTCCCGGTTGCGCCCGAAGAAGACGGCACTTCCGCGGTACGACTACGAGCACTACAGCCGGCTCGCCGGCCCCCTCACCCAGCCCGACCCGTCGAAGCCGTACAAGGTGCAGTACCGCTCACTGCTCTCGCAGGAGCCGCACCGCGTCCGGGCCGCGCTGCTCCTGGGCGCCGCGCCGCTGCTCTCGCTGGGCCTGTTCGCCTGGCTCATGCAGCCTCAGCACTGGACCGAGCGGGACCCCAACCTCAACAACGACCTGCTCCTGTGGCTCGACATCGTCATGCTGGTCTCGATCGGCCTGATCGAGCTCTTCCGGACGATGAACGTGCTGTCCAACGCGCACGCGACCCTCGTCGCCCGTGACCCCGTCCCCGTCGTGCCGGAGCACGGCACCCGGGTCGCCTTCCTCACCTCCTTCGTGCCGGGCAAGGAGCCCCTGGAGATGGTGACGAAGACCCTTGAGGCCGCGGTCAGGATCCGTCACCGCGGGCTGATGCACGTGTGGCTGCTCGACGAGGGCGACGACCCGGCCGTGAAGGAGGTCTGCGCACGCCTCGGTGTCCACCACTTCTCCCGCAAGGGCATAGCCAAGTGGAACCAGGCGAAGGGAGCCCACCGGGCCAAGACCAAGCACGGCAACTACAACGCCTGGCTGGAAGCCCACGGCGGGAACTACGACTTCTTCGCGTCCGTCGACACCGACCACGTGCCGCTGCCCAACTACCTTGAGCGGATGCTCGGTTACTTCCGCGACCCCGACGTCGGCTTCGTCATCGGCCCGCAGGTCTACGGCAACTACGACACCTTCGTCACCAAGGCCGCCGAGTCCCAGCAGTTCCTCTTCCACGCCCTGATCCAGCGCGCGGGCAACCGCTACGGCGCCCCCATGTTCGTCGGCACCTCCAACGCCGTCCGGATCAAGGCGATCAAGCAGATCGGCGGGCTGTACGACTCGATCACCGAGGACATGGCGACGGGCTTCGAGATGCACCGCGCCCGCAATCCCGGGACCGGCAACAAGTGGCGCTCCGTCTACACCCCGGACGTGCTGGCCGTCGGCGAGGGTCCGACCGCCTGGACCGACTTCTTCACCCAGCAGCTGCGTTGGTCGCGGGGTACGTACGAGACCATCCTCAAGCAGTACTGGAGGGGCTTCGGGACGCTGCCGCCCGGCAAGCTCTTCAACTACACGATGATGATCATCTTCTACCCGATGTCCGCCCTCAACTGGATCCTGGCGGCGCTGAGCTGCGCCCTGTTCCTGGGCATGGGCGCCTCGGGTGTGCAGATCGACCCGGCGATCTGGATGATGCTGTACGGCAACGCCTCGGCACTCCAGATCGGCCTCTACATCTGGAACCGCCGCCACAACGTCTCGCCGCACGAGCCGGAGGGCTCCGGCGGCCTCGCCGGCATGGTGATGTCCGCGCTCTCCGCGCCGATCTACGCGCGCTCCCTCATGGACGCCGTACTGCGCCGCAAGAGCAAGTTCGTCGTGACCCCCAAGGGCGACTCGTCCAGTCCGGACACCCTCTTCGGCACGTTCCGGATCCACCTGTTCTTCATCCTGGTCTTCGGCGGCTCGCTCGCGTCCTCGTTCTGGTTCGGGCACGACCACCCCGCAATGATCACCTGGGCCGGACTCGCCCTGCTGATCACCGCAGCGCCCATCTTCGCCTGGCGGCACGCCGTCCGCGCGGAGAAGAAGAAGCGCAGGACGCAGCCGCCCGCCGGAGACGGTACGCACGGTCCGCAGGGCCCGCAGCCGCCGGCCGGCGCGCACGAGCCCCAGCAGAAGCCGCAGTGGGCCCCCACGGACCAGACCATGCAGATCGCCCTTGGGGGACATAAGAAATGAGCGCACTTCCCGTCCGGCCGAACTACCGCAAGAACCGGGCCCGGCGGATCCTGATCGGCGTGGCGGTGGTGGCAGTGGTGGCCGGGTTCAACGGTCCCGCCCTCTACCGCTACGGCTCGGCCGAGTACCACGAGTACAAGATCAACCGGCCTGAGTACAAGGCGGTGAACGGCCACTGGGACTTCCTCGACGTCCCGTCCGAGTACCGGATCAACACGATCCACGCCGCGCTGCTGCACACCGGCAAGGTCCTGCTGATCGCCGGTTCCGGCAACAACCAGAAGAACTTCGACGCGAAGAAGTTCGAGTCGGTGCTGTGGGACCCGAAGACGAACGACTTCAAGCTGATACCCACGCCCAAGGACATGTTCTGCGCCGGGCACACCCAGCTGCCGGACGGAAAGCTGCTGGTCGCCGGCGGCACCAAGCGGTACGAGAAGCTCAAGGGCGATGTCACCAAGGCCGGCGGCCTGATGATCGTCCACAACGAGGACCCGGACAAGCCGATCACGCTGCCCGCCGGCACCAGGTTCACCGGCAAGAAGAACGGCAAGACCTTCGTGTCCAAGGACCCGGTTCTCGTCCAGCGCGCGAAGAAGGTCTTCGACCCGGCGACCGGCAGGTTCCTGCGCACCGAGGCGGGTCTCGGCCGGATCTACGTCGAGGCCGGGGAGTCCGGCAAGGCGCACGAGACCGGCACCGAGGACAACTACCGGGTGCACGGCCTCAAGGGCTCCGACACCCGCAATGTCTACGGCATCGCGCAGAAGCTCGCCCTCGACAAGAAGGACTTCCAGGGCATCAAGGAGGCCTACGAGTTCGACCCGGTCGCCGAGAAGTACATCGAGGTCGACCCGATGAACGAGGCCCGCTGGTACCCGACCCTGACGACGCTGAAGGACGGCAAGGTCCTCTCCCTCTCCGGCCTCGACGAGATCGGGCAGATCGTGCCCGGCAAGGACGAGATCTACGACCCGGAGACCAGGACGTGGGAGTACACGGGCATCGAGCGGCGCTTCCCGACCTACCCGGCGATCTTCCTGATGGACAACGGGAAGCTCTTCTACTCCGGTTCCAACGCCGGGTACGGACCTGCCGACGTCGGCCGTGACCCCGGCATCTGGGATCTGGAGACGGACGAGTTCCAGAAGATCCCGGGGCTGAGCGACCCGGACAAGCTGGAGACGTCGGCGACGGTCATGCTGCCGCCCGCGCAGGACCAGAAGTTCATGGTCATCGGCGGTGGTGGGGTCGGCGAGTCCGAGAAGTCCAGCGAGAAGTCCCGGCTCGTCGACCTGAAGGACCCGAACCCCCGCTTCACGGACGGCGCTTCGCTCGACAAGGGCACCCGCTATCCGAGCGCGTCGCTGCTGCCGGACGACAGCGTGCTGGTCACCGGCGGCTCGGAGGACTACCGCGGGCGCAGCGGCTCCAACGTGCTGGAGGCGCGTACGTACGACCCGAAGAAGGGTGCGTACAAGCGGGTGGCCGACCCGCGGGTGGGGCGCAACTACCACTCGGGGTCGGTGCTGCTGCCCGACGGACGGGTGATGATCTTCGGCTCCGACTCGCTCTTCGCCGACGACGCCAACACCAAGCCTGGCGTCTTCGAGCAGCGCATCGAGATCTACACACCGCCGTACCTGTACGGGGACGCCCGGCCCGGGATCAGCGGCGGCCCCAAGCGCATCGAGCGCGGTGAGTCGGGCACGTATCTGAGTCCGCAGGCGGCGAAGCTCGCGACGGCGAAGCTGATGCGGCCGAGTGCGGTGACGCACGTCACCGATGTCGACCAGCGGTCGATCGCGCTGAAGATGACGAAGACGGCGGACGGTTTCGAGGTGACGGTCCCCAGGAACCGGTCCCTGGTGCCGTCCGGCTGGTACATGCTCTTCGTCACGGACGACAAGGGCACGCCGTCCGAGGGCGTGTGGGTGGAGGTGCCGTAGGGCCTGGCGCGGGGGCTCAATTCGAGCCCGTCCTGTGATCGAGGACGCACACGCGGGCCCCTGCGGCGGTACCGGGCACGTTCCGGGATCTGGGGGCTTGCCCCCGGCCCCGGAACGTTCGGGGTGAGGCGGGGGGAGGATACCCCCGCCCCGCCTACTTCGTATTGCGCGCCAGCTCCAACGCGTACTCCGGATACCAGTCCCCCGCCTTCGGCCCGCCCTTGCAGTCGCCGTCCGACTCCCCCGGGCGCTTGACCCACAGATACGCGTCGACGATCGGATCCCCCGTCTTCGTCGTCGGCGGCTCACCCAGCGCGCGCCCCGGCGGGTTGCACCAGTTCTCCTTCGGATCGCCCTCCGTGTACGGCCCGTTGCCGTTGCGGCTGGTGTCGATCACGAAGTGCTTGTTCCCGACCTTCGCGGAGAGCCGCTTGCCGAAGTCCTCGCTGGCGTCGGTCGTCTGGAAGTTGGAGACGTTGACCGCGAAGCCGTCGGCATTCGCGATGCCCGCCCACTGGAGCGGCTCGAAGAGGGAATCGGGCTGCGACCAGCCCGCGTTGCCCGCGTCCAGGTAGACCTTGGTGGCCGGCTGCTGCTTGAGCCGCTCGATGGCGCCCTTCAGCAGGTCGTACCGCTCCTCGTGGAACTCGTCCGGCGTGCAGCCGTCCACGAGGTGGAGCACGGCGTCCGGCTCGAGGACGACCGTGGCGCGCCGGTCGCCGATGCCCTTGGCAACCTTGTCGACCCACTCCCGGTACGCGTTCCCATCGGCGGCGCCGCCCTTGGAGAACTGCCCGCAGTCACGGTGCGGGATGTTGTACAGCACGAGCAGGGCGTCCCGGTCGGCTTTCTGCGCGGCCTCCGTGAATCCCTTGGCCTCGGCCTCCGGATTGTCCGGGCCGATCCATTCGCCGACCGGCTGCTCCGCGATCTTCCTGATCAGCTCGGCGTTCTTGTCGTCGCCTTCGTCGAGATACGAGGCGATCTGCCGGGCGGCCTTCCCGTCGGGGTTGACCCAGAACGGGTCCGTCCCCTTCGGTTGCTGGGCGATCGAGGCCCGGTTGTCGCCGCCCCCGGCACTACCGTCGCCGTCGGAGGACGAACACCCCGCCAGCAGCAGCGCGGCCCCCGCGGCGGCCGCTCCCCGGCGGGCACGCCCGACGTAACTGCCGTACATCCACTCCCCCTTGGTGCACTGTCGCACGATGCCGAGGCCACCCCCCAGGCGCCTCGCGCCCGGACAAGACCGGGCGAATCCATGTTCTCAGATCCCGCGGGCGTCCGTGAGATACGCCGAGACCACCACATTCGCCGTGTACGACCGCGAGTCGCTGTCGTAGTCCCCACCGCAGGTGATCAGCCTCAGTTCCGCCCTGCCCGGCTGCCTGGCCCCGTACACCTTCTGCGCGTCGAACCGGTCCCGGCTGAAGACCTGCACATCGTCGATCGTGAACTCGGCGACCGAGCCGTCGGTGCGGGTCACCCGGACCTTCTGGCCGGGACGGGCCGCGCTGAGCCCGTAGAAGACGGCGGGCTCGGCCTCGGTGTCGACATGGCCGACGAAGAGCGCAGCGCCCGCGGTCCCGGGCAGGGTGCCGGTGCCGAACCAGCCCACGGTCTGCGGCATGGCGTACGGCGGCGGGTCGACCGCGCCGGTCGCGTCCAGGCCGCGGGCGACGACGGGGGCCGTGATCCCTATCGAGGGGATCTCCACCTTGCTCGGCTGGGAGGGCTTCAGCGGGTCACGGGCCGGCGGCAGCGGTACGCCGAGAGGCCGGCCGACCGCGGCCACGTCGCCGGTCGTGGGTGCCGAGCTGCCGCCGGGGCCCTCGGTGGCCTCGCGCCCCCACAGCCACAGGCCGAGCAACAGCATGGCCCAGGCCACACCCGTGAGCAGCCTCCCGGTGCCCGATGTGGGGCTCCCGGGCCCTGCGTCACCGGTATCCACGGCGGTCAGTCCGTGTCCGCCGGGCCCACGTGCCGGCGCCGTGCGCTGCGGAACGCCACGGCCACCGCCGCCACGCCCGCGAGGACCAGCCCGATCACGGTGTGGGGGGTACCGGGGCCCTGCTGGTCGGGTTGCTCGGCCTTCTCGGAGGCGAGGGACGTGGCGGTACCGCCGCCGCCGGCGCGGACCGGGGCGAAGGGGGTGTCCTCAGGATCGGGGGCGGGGTCCAGGGTCTGCCCCTGGTCCTCGCCCTCGTCCCCGTCGTCGCCCTCGTCGCCCTCGTCGCCCTGGTCCGGCTTGTGGCCGCCGTTGTCCTTGTGGCCGCCGTCGTCCTTCTTGCCGCCGTCGTCCTTGCGGCCACCGTCATCCTTCTTGCCACCGTCGTCCTTGCGGCCACCGTCATCCTTCTTGCCGCCGTCGTCCTTGCGGCCACCGTCATCCTTCTTGCCACCGTCATCCTTCTTGCCACCGTCATCCTTCTTGCCACCGTCGTCCTTGCGGCCACCGTCATCCTTCTTGCCACCGTCGTCCTTGCGGCCACCGTCATCCTTCTTGCCGCCGTCGTCCTTGTCACCCTCGTCCGCCTTGCTCTCGGCGCGCTGCTGGGCGACCGTGAGCGTGCCCACCCGGGTGAGTGGGCTGCCGTTGCACGTGACACTGACGTCGTACGTACCGGCGCCGGCGCCGGATCTGACCGTCGTCTCCCCGAAGAGCGAACTCTGTGGGCCGACGCCGCCGGACAGCTGGGCGTCGGTGACGAACGCCAGGGATCTGGCGGTGCCCGTCGCGCCCTCGCAGCCGGTGACGAGCAGTTCCACCTCACCCCCCGGCCTGGCGGAGGTGGGGGTGACCGTGGCCTTGGCCTGCCCGCCTTCCTCGGCGTACGCAAGCCCGGCGGGCGGTGCCAGCATCAGGACACCGGTGGCCGCCCCCACCACACGGAGAGCAATCGGAACAGAACGCATCGTGAACCTCCTGGTATCAGAAGATTCACGCGGTTTGCCCGTTTCCGCATCTCCAGGAGACCCGGATGGGTCACCACGGACGGCTCAGAGGCAGCTCGGGGACGGCCCGGAGAGGGCCCGGAGAGGGCCCGGAGAGGGATGGAGGCGGGTGGGATCCGGCCAGGTCAGATCCGGTCGACCAGGTCCGCGATCGAGTCGACGATCCACGACGGACGGAACGGGAACCGGTCCACGTCCTTCGGTGCCGTCAGGCCCGTCAGCACCAGGAAAGTCTCCATGCCCGCCTCCAGCCCGGCCAGGACATCGGTGTCCATCCGGTCGCCGATCATCGCACTGGTCTCCGAATGCGCCCCGATCGCGTTCAGCCCGGCACGCATCATCAGCGGGTTCGGCTTGCCCACGAAGTAGGGGTCCTTGCCGGTGGCCTTGGTGATCAGGGCGGCGACCGAGCCCGTGGCGGGCAGCGGACCCTCGGCGGAGGGGCCGGTCTCGTCCGGGTTGGTGCCGATGAAGCGCGCCCCCGCGTTGATCAGCCGGATCGCCTTCGTCAGCGCCTCGAAGCTGTACGTACGGGTCTCACCGAGCACCACGTAGTCGGGGTCGTGGTCGGTGAGGACGTACCCGATGTCGTGCAGGGCGGTGGTCAGCCCGGCCTCGCCGATGGCGTACGCCGTGCCGCCGGGGCGCTGGTCGTCCAGGAACTTGGCGGTGGCCAGCGCGGACGTCCAGATGTTCTCGACCGGCACGTCCAGGCCCATGCGGGCGAGGCGGGCGTGCAGGTCACGAGGGGTGTAGATGGAGTTGTTCGTGAGAACCAGGAAGGGCTTCCCGGTCTCGCGGAGCTTCTTGATGAAGGAGTCGGCGCCCGGGATCGGGACGCCTTCATGGATGAGAACACCGTCCATGTCGGTGAGCCAGGATTCGATCGGCTTGCGCTCTGCCATGAAGCGGACTCCTGCGGTGTGCGGAGGTGCTGGTGGGGCGCCGCCACGACGATGTGCCGACGCCCCCCAGCCTAATCAGGAAGCCGTGATCTTGACCCCCGCGGGCATGGGGTTGCGGGCCGGGGCCCGCGGGCTGGACCGTTGCCTTCAGCTGCCGGTCGCGGTCTTCCAGGACTCGACGTACTTCTGGAGGTTCGTGTCGATGTCCTTCCAGTCCGGCTCGAAGACCTGGACGCCGTCCAGGATCTTCGACAGCTCGATCGCGTTGGCGTCGGTGGCCTTGACGTCGCTGCGCGCGGAGAAGCCGCCGCCGATCTCGCTGACCTGCTTCTGGGCCTTCTCGCTCAGCAGGTGGTCGAGGAGCTTCTGGCCGTTCTCGGTGTGGGGGGCGTCGTTGACGAGGCCCGCGGCGTAGGGAAGGGCGAACGTGGTGGGCCTGCCGCCCTGCGTCGCCGGGAACCAGATGCCGAGGTTCGGCATGGACCTGGACTGGGCGAAGTTCATCTGGACGTCGCCGTTGGCGACGAGGATCTCGCCCTTGTCGACCTTGGGGGCGAGCTTGGAGGTGGAGGAGGACGGGCCGACATTGTTGGCCTGGAGCTTCTTCAGGTACGCCATCGCCGGCTCCTCGCCGCCGAAGTCGTGCATCGCCTTGATGACGACGGCGGTACCGTCGCCCGCGACACCCGGGGTGGAGTACTGGAGCTTGTCCTTGAACCTGCCGTCGAGGAGCTCCTCCCAGGTCTGCGGGGCCTCCTGCATCTCCTTCTTGTTGTAGATGAATCCGAAGTAGTTGTTGACGACCGAGGTCCACTTGCCGTCGCCGGACTTGTCGGCGCCGTTGACCTTGTCGGAGCCGGCCGGCTCGTACGCCTGGAGCAGCCCCTTGGAGTCGGCCTGCTGGATGAACGGCGGAAGGGTGACGAGCACGTCGGCCTGCGTGTTGCTCTTCTCGCGGGCGGCGCGCTGCACCATCTCGCCGGAGCCGCCCTCGACGTACTTGACCTTGATACCGGTCTCCTTCTCGAAGTCCTTGAAGACCTGGTCGTACCAGCCGTCGCCGTTCTCGCCCTTGAGGCCGTCGGCGCTGTAGACGGTGACGACCTTCTCGTCGGAGGCGGCTGAGTCGCCTCCGCAGGCGGTGAGGGTGGCGGCGAGGGCAAGGCTGCCGGTGAGGGCGGCGATCGTGCTGATGTGGCGAGGCATGACGACGGACAACTCCTTGCGGAAGAAGAGGAACACGTGGGATTACCTGGGTCGGGATCAGAACCAGGGCCTGAGCCGGCGCCTGGGCCTGAGCCTGGGCCAGGGCCGGGGCCTGCCTGATCAGCGGTAGGAGGCCCTGGTACGGATTCGGGACACGGCGAGCAGGACGAGCAGCGTCGTGGCCATGAGGACCACGGCGACGGCGGAGCCGGTGAAGAGGGAGCCGCGGTCGGTGGCGGTGAAGATCAGCACCGGCAGCGGCATCCAGTCCGGCGGGTAGAGCATCATCGTGGCGCTCAGCTCACCCATGGACAGGGCGAAGCAGAGCCCCGCGGCCGCGTTGAGCGACGGCAGCAGCAGCGGCAGCTTCACTCGCCACAGGACGTACGAGGGGCGGGCGCCGAGGCTGGCCGCCGCCTGCTCGTACATCGGGTCGAGACGCAGGATGGCCGCCGAGACCGACTGGTGGGCGAACGCCGTGACAAGAACGGTGTGCGCGAGGATCACGATCCATCGCGTGCCGTTGAGGAGCATCGGCGGCTGCGAGAAAGCGACGAGTACGGCGAGGCCGACGACCACGGACGGTACGGCGACCGGCAGCATGAACAGTGCGTCGAGGACGCGGCGTCCACGCCTGCCCAGGGAGGCGGCGGCAAGGGCGGCCCAGGTGCCGATGGCGAGCGCGAGCACGCTGGCCGTCACCGCCGTGACGAGGCTGGTGGTCAGGGCCTGGAGCGACTCGCCGCGGACGGCCGCCGTGTAGTGCTCGGCGGTCGGTCCGGAGGGGAACGCCCCCGACCAGTTGGTCGCGAGCGACGCCGCGACGATGACGAGGAGCGGCACCGCGAAGAGCGGCAGGAAGAGGGCGAGGAACAGGACCCAGGTGGCCCATCTACCCGTACGGCTATGCACCAACACGGCGGCTCACCACCCGGTAGATCCCGTACAGCCCCACGGAGATCGCGATGTTGACGACGGCGACGACGCAGGCGGCCGCGTAGTCGGACTCGAGGATCGCCTTGCTGTAGACGAGCATCGGGAGCGTCGTGACGCCCTTGGCGCCGGTGAAGAGCACGATGCCGAACTCGTTGAGACACATGACCAGCACGAGGCTGCCACCGGCGGCGAGCGCGGGGAGGGCCTCGGGCAGGATCACCTGCCGGATGATCCGGGCGGGCCGCGCACCCAGCGAGGAGGCGACCTCCAGCTGTGCCGTGTCGAGCTGCGAGAACGCGGCGAGCAGCGGGCGCATCACGAAGGGGGTGAAGTACGTGATCTCCGCGAGCAGCACGCCCCAGGGCGTCGTCAGGAAGTGGAACGGACCGCTCGACGCCCCCGTGACGTCCGTCCACAGCCCGTTGGCCATGCCGACGGTGCCGTAGATGAACAGCAGCGCCAGCGTGATCAGGAACGAGGGGAAGGACAGGAACACGTCGATGAACTTGGCGACCGCCCTGCCGCCGGGGAACGGCACGAACGCGATGATCAGCGCGAGTGTGAACCCGAGCACAAGACAGCCGGCGGTCGCCCCGACCGCCAGCCACACGGTGGTGGTGAGCGCCTCGCGGAAGGCCTGCGAGCCGAAGACGCCGGCGTACGCGCCGGGCGCGAGGGACTCCTGGACGACCAGACCGAGGGGGTAGAGGAACACCACGCCCAGCACGGCGACGGGGGGAAGGGCCCATACCCAGCGCGGGATTGCGGGCATTCGTGCCGCCGGGGCGGTGGGGGTGCCTCCCACGCCCGAAGGGCTGTGGGGGAGGGTGGCAGTCCCCGGTACCGGCGGGCGTTCCGCGAGACGTCCACCGGGGCTACCCATCGGTCACCCCCGCGCCGAGCAGTACCGCGTCCTCCGGTGCGAAGTGCACCGTGACCTCGTCCCCCAGTGCCGGCGTCTCCCGCAGCTCCCGCAGGTCCGCCTTGACCCGGTGCCCGTCGACGTCCACGTACAGCCGATGCGTCGCTCCCCGCCACTGCACCTCAGCGATCCTCCCCCGCAGCGCGTTCGGCCCTTCGCCGAGCCCGACGAGGTGCGGCCGTACACACAGGGTCGCGATCGCTCCGGGCGCGGCGGCCCCCGTCGGCACCTTCAGCTCCGTGCCCGCGAAGGACACCGTGTCCGAACCGACCGTCACCGGCAGCAGGTTCGCGTTGCCGACGAACGACGCCGTGAACTCCGTGCGCGGGCGCCGGTACAGGTCCTGCGGTGTGCCGCAGTCCTGGAGGCGGGCCTTGTCCATGACCGCGATCCGGTCGGCGAGGGTGAGCGCCTCGACCTGGTCGTGGGTGACGTACAGGATGGACACGTCCGGCAGTTCGCGGTGCAGCCGTGCCAGTTCGGCCAGCATCCCGGACCGCAGCTGCGCGTCGAGCGCGGAGAGCGGCTCGTCGAGCAGCAGCACCTTCGGCCGGATCGCGAGGGCGCGGGCGATCGCGACGCGCTGCTGCTGCCCGCCGGAGAGCTCGCGCGGATACCGATCGGCGTAGGCCGCCATACCGGTCATCTCCAGCGCCTCGGCGACCCGGCCGGGGATCTCGGCCTTCGGCGTCTTCTGAGCCCTCAGTCCGAATTCGACATTGGCCTCGACTCGCATGTGCGGGAAGAGGGCGTACTGCTGGACGACCATGCCGATGCCGCGCCGGTGCGGCGGCAGCGCGGTGATGTCGCGGTCGCCGATGAACACCCGCCCCGAGACCGGCCGTACGAACCCGGCGACCGCACGCAGGGCGGTGGTCTTGCCGGAGCCCGAGGGGCCGAGGAGGGCCATGACCTCGCCGGGTTCGACGGTCAGATCGAGGCCCTCGAGGACGGTGGTGCCGCCGTAGGCGACGGAGACACGGTCGAAGCGGATGCCGCTGGTCATATGTCCTCCCGCGCCAGCAGCTCCGGCAGCTCGGCGACCGAACCGAGGACGTGCGTCGCGCCATGGGCGGTCAGCTGCGTCCTGTCGTGGGCGCCGGTGAGCACGCCCGCGACCACGCGCGCGCCGGAGCGCACGCCGCTCAGCATGTCGTACGAGGTGTCGCCGGCGACCGCGATCTGCTGCACGCCGTCGACCGCGCCCGTACGCAGGAACGCGGCGAGCACCATGTCCGGGTACGGGCGTCCGCGCCCGCCCGCGTCGGCCGGGCACAGGGTGAGCGGGACCAGGTCCTGCCAGCCGAGCGCGTCGAGGATCGCGTCCTGGGTGACGCGGGCGAAGCCGGTGGTGAGGACGACGGTCCTGCCCTGCTCCCGGAGTTGCTCGACGGCGGCACGCGCGCCGGGGATCTCGGCGATGCGGCCGCCGCCGACGAGTTCGCCGTACGCCTCCTCGAAGGCCTTGTTGGCCGCCTGGGCCCTGGCCTCGTCGCCGAAGAGGTGGCGGAAGACGGAGATCTTGGACTCACCCATGGTGGCGCGTACGTGGTCGAGCATGGCCGGCATCGACTCGGGTTCCGTGCCGAGGCGTTCGGCGGCCCTGGCGAACGCCTGCTCGACGAGGCCGCCGTCGGCGACCGTGGTACCGGCCATGTCCAGGACGACAAGGTTCAGTCGGGTCATCGTTGTCACCAGCCCAGTTGGTCTGCGGTTGTCTCGGCAATGGCGGGAGAGCAGGTCATACCGCGTCCGCCCGGTCCGGTCACCAGCCATACGCCGTCGCGCACCTGCTCGCGGTGGACCACGCGGGTGGAGGGGGTGGTCCCCCCGGCGGAGCCAGGGGGAGTGTCGGTGCACTGCGCGTACACCCCGGCCCAGCGGCGGCGGATCTTCGGCAGCGGCCGGCCCAGGAAGCCCTCGATGACCTGCGTGAGGTGCTCGAAGGGGTCTTCGAGGGTGTCGAAGGCGAAGGGATGCTCGTACTCGTGGGTGTCGCCGATGGTCAGCCCGCCGTCGCGGCGCTGCACCATCAGCAGCTGCATCTTGTGCTCGGCGGCCGTGGGCTGCTGAGCCTGCCCGGCATTGAGGGCGTCGAGCGCGTCCGAGGCGTACGCCGGGTAGTAGCGGAAGGAGTCGGCGTCGGCGACGGAGGTCGTGAGCGGCTCGCCGAGCGGGTCCGTCTGCGCCATCTGGAGGCGCACGCGGCGTACGGGGAGGTCGGGGGCGAGCTCGCGGACGAGTCCGCCCAGCCAGGCGCCGGTGCACAGGACGACGGCGTCGCCGCTGTGCACATCGCCGTGGTCGTCGCGCACCGCGCTGCGTCCATTCTTCCCGGGGTCGATGACCTCGCGGACCTCGCGGCCGGGGAGAAAGGTGTAACGCCCGGACGCCAGCAGGGCCTTGCGCAGCGCGAGCTGTGCCGTGCGGGGCTCCACGGCCGCGTCCCGCTCGCAGTACAGGGCCGACACGAACTCACCGCGCAGGGCGGGGTTGATGGCGCGCGCCTCGTCTGCGGTGACCAGCTTGTAGCCGCGGGCGGCGGCGTCCGGCCGGGCGACGGCCGCCTCGGCGACGGCGAGCTCGAGATCGTTGCGTACGGGCGTCAGCGAACCGATGGCCCGGAACCCGAGTTCGGGAACCCGGTCGCCGATGGCCTCCCACAGCTCCCGCGCCCGCAGCGCCGTCTCCAGCTCCTCGCCCCCGGCGCGGCCGCTGACCCATATCTGCCCGAAGTTCCGCAGGCTGGCCCCGCGCGCTTCGGCTTCCCGCTCGATCTGTACGACCTCGTGGCCGCGCTCCACTGCTTGCCAGGCGTGCATGGTTCCCACCACGCCGGCTCCTACGACGATGACTCGCATGCCCGTCACGGTGGTCGTGACCGGTGACCCGTCGGGGGCCGGTCGGCAACGGGACGGTGAACGGGCCATCAAGGTTGGCCTAGACCCGTTATCGTTTCGTGATATTGGCGGCGGTCCTGCGTTACCGGACCGGGGGCTTCCCGGAAGGAGGCCGCGGAAGCTAGGCCCCGCCCACCAGATGCGTCGAGAAGCTGAAGCGGTCCCCCCTGTACAGCGACCGCACCCGCTCCAGCGGCCGCTTCGCCGTGTCCCGCGAGACCCGGTGGATCAGCAGCATCGGCAGCGCCGGCGGAGTCCCGATGAGCAGCGCCTCCCGCGGCGTCGCCAGCACCGTCTCGATGCGCTCGTCCGCGTCGCCGAACTCGATCCCGAGCCGGTCCCGCAGGTACGCGTAGAACGAGGAGTCGGGGTCGAAGTCGCTGTCGAGCCGCGGCACGCGCGCCACGGTCACGTACGTGCTCTCCAGCCCCACCCGCTCCTCGTCCGCGAGCAGCACACGCTCCATGTGCCAGACGGGCTCGCCCCGCTCCAGCCCGGTCTCCTCGGCGAGCCGGGGCGGGCACGGGAAACGGTCGAGGGAGATGAGGTTACGGCCGGGTGCACGGCCCTGCCGCCGCACGCCCTCGGTGTAGCTCGCGAGCGACAGCGGCTGTTCCAGCTTGGGGCCCGCGACGACGGTGCCCCTGCCCTGCCGCCGCAGCCGGCCTTCGAGGAGGAGCTCGCGCAGCGCCTGGCGCACGGTCTCGCGCGACACCTCGAACCGTACGGCGAGATCGCGTTCGGTGGGCAGCAGCCCACCCTCGCCCAACTCGTCTATCAACGCGGCCACTTGGGCCTTGACCGCGTAGTACTTGGGAATACGGCCGTGCTCGGGGATGCCGGAACGGACAGGCGCGCCTGGAGCCTGATCGCTCGGGTAGTTCGGGTGGTCCACCGGGGGATGGTCCCAGACGCGGGTGAACGGCCAGGTCAGCGGCGGCCGGAGCGGAGCCTGCGGGCACCCGCGAGGAGCAGGAGCCCGGCGGCGAGGAGCGCGCCGAAGGCGACGGCGAGGCCGATGCCGTACTGCGTACCGGTCGGGGCGAGCTCCTCGGCGTCGGGCGCGGACTCGTACATCCGCTCCTGCTCGTCGGAGGCGAGCAGGCTGAAGGTGTAGTCGCCGGACTGCCCGACCCAGTCGCCGTCTGCGCCGCGACGCTGGACGACGGCGGCGTTGGCGACGACGGAGTCGGCGAGCGTGTCGGCGGCGGGAAAGCCGAGGCGGACGGGGATGGTGACGCCGGCGCGGCCGGGGACGGTGAAGCCGGCGAATCCACCGTCGCGTGAACGCGCCCCGCCGAAGGCACCGACCGTCTCGCCCCGGTCGGTCTGCTCGAAGGTCACCGGCCGCCACGTCCTGCCCCCCGCGTCGTAGAACTCCATCCGGATCCTGGTGGGGGTGAGGACATGGTCCCGGCCGACGAGCACGACGACCGGATGGACGTTCCGGCAGGGCTCTGCCGTGGTGTTGACCAGCTGGACGGAGAACTCCCCGGCGCCGGAACCCGCCCGGTACGCGGCCGGGCCGCCCTGGATCCTGGTGGCGATGGGGAAGCCCGTGACGCGTACCTCACCGCAGACGGGCAGCTGCGGCGGTTCGGCGCCGTGTGCCGCGGGCGTCGGGCCGGCCGGCCCGAGCGGGGCGATCACGGCCGCGGCGAGCGAAAGGGCGAGGGCTTTGCGCATACGTAGGAGGCCTTTGCTGCTCGCGGACCGCAGTGAGGGTCGCCCCGGCCCACGCCGGCGCCCACCCTGCCCCCATCAAAACCGCCGGCCGGGGCGGGCACCTGCGCGTACGGCCGAACAGCCGCAATACGTCGCTCCTGTCGGCGTACTTTCACCCGCCCGGGATTGGGCGCCCGTCGCGATCAGGCCTCCGAGCTGAGCGCGGTGTGATGAGACGCGGCCGTTGATGCGCCGGGGCGCCGCGGTGCGCGGGCCGTCGGGGCCCGCGGCCGCCACGGCCACGGTGGGCGGCCGTCAAGGTTTGCGGATCCTGAACGAGCACGGGAAATCGGCACGCGGGGCCCGGGTGCTGCTCCTCGGCATCACATACAAGCCGGACCTCGCCGACC
>NZ_JBEOXF010000101.1:0-16549 GCF_040296405.1 Streptomyces sp. NPDC002133
CTTCTGGTTGGGGTCGTCTGGGGCGGCCCTGCCACCGCGTGGAGGCAGGCAGCTCCGCCGAGCGGTTCCGGCTAACCCCTTGATGAACCCGACCGTTTCGTCGAGGGCGCGCGGGCCCGTGCGGACGCCCACCGTGACGTCCTCGAACACGATCGACATGCCGCAGAAGTGGATGAGTTCGTCCGCGGGTGACATGACCTCCGCGATGTACTTGTGGTACTTCGCCCATGCCATCTGTGGGCAGCTGTGCAGCCTTCGGCGTGGGGCAGCAGCATGATGACGGTCTGCAGGTACATGCCGACGTCGGACCATCGGGCCGGGCCCAGGTCGCGGTCGATGTAGTGGAACAGGACGGGCGCGCCGAAACAGTCCCAGTTCGCGGAAGCAGCCCTGTGGTACGCCTCAGGTCCTCGCGCGCAATACCGAGTGCGCCGTAATGCTGCTCGCCGAAGCCGGGCCGGCCGTCACAGTAAGCACGGGCAGATACTGCTCGAACTCCGGCTCGTCCCACGGGTCGCCCGCGACCGGACGCCGGCAAGGCGCTTCTTGAGCTCGGCCAGCTGCCCATCGGTCAGCACGAAGATGCGCCACGGCTGGAGGTTCGATGCGAACGGTGCTCAAGCCGCCGTGGACAGCACGCGCTCCAGCACCTCCCTCGGGACCTGCCGGTCGTGAATCCGCGCACGGCCCGTCGACTCGTGACCGCCTTGTAGACGTCCAAGATCACCGACCTCCTGTCTGCTCCATCGCAGCCATCTCGTTGCATTCGCGACGGTAGCACTTGATACTTCCTCTGTCGACGAATCCCTGTAAGCCTCGGTTTCCCGCCATAGGCGCCACGCCTGGGACTTCAAGAAGGTCGATCACCGGCTGCGGTCTGGCTGGCAAGGCAGAGCCGCCGGGGACGAGTGAAGCGAATGTTTCGATCTGGCTGAAGTGGGGTACTAGAATTGCCACGCCTTTGGCGACTATGTGTAGTCGGAGGACCTTCCTGGCCAGTAGCGATCGGCATGCGAAGGGCCCCGCCAGCGCAGGACGGGGCCCTTCAGCTTGGGCATCACCGACCGTGGTCCAGTGGCGCAGAAACGCTTGGATTTCGGCGTATTCCTCGATGCAGAGGACGCAGCCGGGGATGAGTTCTGCGTGGCCTTTTTCCCAGGCCGCGGTGAGTGCGTTGAGCGCGGCGGCTACGCACTTTCTCACGGCTACTCCGCTCGCCGACGGGGATCTCGTACTCGGCAACGGCCTTCGAGGCGAGTCGGCGGCCTGCTGGCCGGCCTTTTCCGGCGGGCCCCCTCTTCGCTGATCGCGAATCCGTACCTGATGTCGGCGAAGGTGCGGCACTGGAGCTCGGCCGCCGCCCGCGCTGTCGAAATGCTGCGCGTTCTCATCTACAAAGCCACCGCGCCGAAGAATGGGACAAGGCTTGACAAAAATGCCGTGTCAGACCCGCCGCATAGCGTCCCGAGCATGGATTCGGCAGAGCGAGCGGCTGGCTTACAGGTAGGCCTGTCTCTGCTGCCCTCGCCGTTTCGTTGGGGGCGATGCGGCGTCGTTGATCGTCTGCTGTCGGGTGGGCGGGGTGGTTTCGGTGCTTCGGGCATGGCGGAGTGCTGGCGCGGTGATCAGATTCTCCGGGTGTCCTTCGGGTCGCTTGTCCAGGGCTTCTGTCACCACAGCAAGAAGGCACTTTCTGCGTGGACACTACCCGGTCGCGCCCTCACCGCAGCCGTCGCCGATAACAACGCTGCCAACATCGTCGGCTCCTGACCGACACCCGCCCGCGTTTCCGCAGACTATCGGGCCGGTTGCGATAGATCGTCCATCCGTTTACGCGCGGCCAGGGGGATGGTTCTGCGTCGTCGACGCGGGCCAAAGCCTGCCGTGTCGCTTTGGGTAGCAGGTTGAATACAGTAACGGATTCTGTGAGCGAAAGCGGTTAAGAATGTCGGTAGTGGAAAGGCCCAGCATTCCGACGGCAGCGGCAGAGAACGATGCCCCTACGTGTGCTGTGGACTACGCGTGATGTCGTCGCGATCGGCCGCGGCTGACGGCGCTGCGGAAAGCCTCGTTTCGCCGGTCAATTCGCACAACGAGTGGGATCCCCTGGAGGAGGTCATCGTTGGTCGTCTCGATGGCGCGACGATCCCCTCGAGCCATCCGGTCGTGGCCTGCAACCTGCCGCCATGGGCGGGTCGGTTGCAGGGGGTTGCCGCCGGCTTCAAGTTTCCGCGCACTCTGATCGAGCCGGCGCAGCAGGAGCTCGATCAGTTCATTGCTCTCCTGCAGTCCCTGGGGATTACGGTCACGCGCCCGGAGGCGGTCGACCATAGGCGTCGCTTCGGCACGCCTGACTGGTCGTCGCGCGGTTTTGGCAGCACCTGTCCGCGTGACAGCATGCTCGTGATCGGTGACGAGATTATCGAGACCCCGATGGCATGGCCGTGCCGGTATTTCGAGACCCACTCCTATCGCGAGATCCTCAAGGACTACTTCCGGCGGGGCGCGCTGGACGGCGGCACCGAAACCGCAGCTCTCTGATGCACTGTTCGAGGCGGATTTCCGTGTTCCCAAGGTCGGCGATCCTATGCGCTACATCCTCACCGAGTTCGAGCCGGTGTTCGACGCGGCGGATTTCGTGCGCGCGGGACGCGACCTGTTCGTCATGCGGAGCAATGTCACCAACAAGATGGGCATCGACTGGTTGCGCCGCCATCTCGGACCCGGCTATCGAATCCACGAGATCGAGAGCCGGTGCCGCACGCCAATGCACATCGACACGACGCTCGTTCTCCTCTCGCCCGGCAAAGTGCTGATCAATCCCGAATACATCAACGTCAACCGCCTGCCCGACGTCCTGAGCTCCTGGGACATCCTGCTCGCCCCCGAGCCCAACCCGATCGACGAGCGTTTGCTCAGGATCACCTCGGTGTGCGGCACGTGGCTCAGCATGAACATTCTCGTGGTTGACAACAAACGGGTGATCGTGGAGCGACACCACACCGGCATGCTGCGCGCGCTCGAAAAGTGGGGCTTCAAGCCGATTCCGTGCGATCTGCTGCACTACGCGCCGTTCGGTGGCTCATTCCACTGCGCGACGCTCGATGTCCGGCGTCGCGGCACGCTCGAATCCTATTTCCCTTGATCGGCCGGCGATCGTCAGTACGCCGGCAACGCGGCGGACAGGCACGGTGCGCCACGGTGCTTGCCTGTGTGCTGGGGAGACCACACACTGCCGCTGGACGAACGGGCCGCGGACCTGACCGAGCGTGGTCTCCCGATGCGCATGTTCGGTGGTGACCTGCCCGTCGAATCACTTGTCGTGGCGGGCAGGACCGGGCCGACGGCGGTGGGGCTGTGGGCGCAGTCCCGTACCACCGCGAGTCGGCCGCTGGCTCAGCATGTGACTGCGATGAGCGGGGTGTCTCCGCGGTTCCCGTAGAGGGCCGGGGTGTCCTGACGCTCGGGCCTGGCTGGGCCGGGCGGATGCCTGACAGGCAGTCGCGTCGCGTGGCAGGGGTCCCGCCCCGCTACGTATTGATCATGTGGCCGGCCAGACCGTGCAGGGCTTCTTTCACGGCTTCGCCGAGGGTGGAGTGGGCGTTGCGGGCTGCTTCATGACCGTCAAGTCCCACTGCTGCGCCAGCGTCAGTTCCGGCAGGAGCTCGGTGACTTCGGGGCCGATGAGGTGCGCTCCGAGGAGCTCACCGTGACGTCCATCGCAGAGGATTTTCACAAAGCCGGCAGGGTCTCCGAGGCCGTGCGCCTTGGCGTTGGCGGTGAAGGGAAACTTCTGCGTCCGGACATCGAAGCCCCGCTCGCGTGCCTGCGCCTCGGAGAAGCCGAAGCTCGCGATCTGCGGCTGGCAGTAGGTCGCGCGCGGGACCATCACATAGTCCAACGCCATGCCCATCCTCGCACCGGTCACTCCTGTTGATGCGGACAGGGCCCTCGTTCTCGCCCTGACGGGCCAAATCACCCACCTGAAGAAGCAGCACCGCCAGGAAGTCCAAGCCTTGCGGGACGCGCTGTAACAGGCGCAGGGCGAGAACCTTGACCTCCGGCGCAACTCGCCCGCTCGGCTGAACCGCTCTGCGGCAGTCCGGCATCTTTGGACCCTGCTGACCGGTCGGGCCGTGACCTACGACCCTGAACGGAGGCCGGGGACACTGTGTTGCACGACTCCCGGCGGAGCATCCGCTCGCGCGATGCCCCACGCGTCAACTCCGGCAATTTTAACCGGAGTTCGTCAGCCGGTTCACCGAGCACAATGGTGCTGATCACCAGCTCCAGCATCAGACAGTCATAGTCGGCTACGTTCCCGTGAAGGCCCCCGCGGCCCGTTTCCACGACGGCTGAGGCGATCCGCCAGCCGCCGCCCTCGACGGGTGCGAACGTTGCTTCAAAGACGCCGTAGCCGGTCCAGCTCCGGTGCAGGAAGACGACCTCGCCCTCGGCGACGACGGCCCATTTCTCGTCCATGTCCCGGGACCAGTAGCCGAGCTGGATACGCTCCCACTCCTTATCCGACCAGATCCGGTCCGGAAGGACACCAATTGCCGTGGGAACCAAGATCGGCTGGAGCCAATCGGAAAACGAGGACCGGGTCACCCGTTCGTCAGCAGGCATGCCCAGATCCTACGGACAGGGCACCATCGCAGGACAGGGACTTTATGCTGGCTTGATGATCACTCGGCTCATGAATGTCGAGCTGAAAAGGCGGCGCTGCCGTAGGGCGGCGAAGAGAGGGGACGGGGAACCGACGGGGCGTTGGCAGGACGTTGGGTGCTTCGCTACCAGTCTCGGACGGACTCCACTCCGGAGATGACACTGTCGCGGGCGTCGTCGAGGCCGGGGCCGTGGAGTGCTTCGGCCTCGTTCACGATGTGGTCGAGGGCGGCGAAGAGCTCTTCGCGCTCGACGGTCTCGATGAAGCCCGATCGCCGGTCAAGCTGGTTGAACGCCTCACCGTAGGCACGTCCGATCTCCTCCATGCGTGTCGATCGGACGTCTGCGGGTTCTTCAGCGAACGCCTGAAGGATCGCCTTCCGTGTCGTCTTGTACTGCGTGACAGCCCTCTTGTAGGCCGTGGTGCTGATCTGTTCGCGGCCGTCCCAGTCGCGCAACGGATTGTTCCGGTTCTCCTCGACCCATTCGGGCTTGCGGGCCCGGAGGACGGACAGGTAGGTGCCTGCTGGGATCTCGGGTCTCCAGGTGCTGCGCATGGTCGAGGCGTATTCGGCAGGGATGCTGTAGAGGTCCACTGATTCCAGCTCTGGCACGCACTGCGGTCGAAGACGGTCTTCTCTGGTCATCCCGAACAGGTCGACGATGCGGATCCTCTGGAGAGAGGCCAGCCGGTTCAGCTCGCCCGCGGCGGAGAGGAGGCCAAGGCGTCCGTGCAGATGGAGCCAGGTCACCCCGGGGAAACGCTGGACGAGCTGAGCGCAGTCGAGGGAGTCGACGTCCTTGATCGTCAGCTGCGTGACCTCTGATCGTGGTCCTGTCGGCTGGCTGAGGATTTCATTGACCGTCTCTCCGGTGTATTCCGCCTTCCAGGCTGCGAGCGGCTCCTCGTGGACGCCGCTGTCCCACCGCCGCTGCCGGGCGAGCTGATCGCCCAGGCGCCATCCGGAGGTCCAGCAGTTCGCCGGTTTGTCATGGAGCAGGGGCATCGCTCCAACGACCTTGTGGCTGCGCGGCAGGACCCATTCCTGGTTGCAGAAGGACAGCGCCCCCTTCCATGAGTGGTGGGTGAGCCTGAGCGGGGCGACGTCGCCGAGGTCGGCCACGGACGACGGCTCGGGGCCGGACCAGTCCAACTCGAGTACGGCCGCCGTCTGTGAATCGGCGTCGAGTCGGACTATCTGCGCGACCGTCCACTCCCCAAGATCCCGCGAATGAGCGGCTACCACGTCGCCGACCGTGAGTGGCCTTGGCGGTGTGGCCTGCTTCCGAATTGCCATGCGAAAATCTTAGTAGCGGCTGACTGCGCACCATCTACTCCGGCGACCTCGTCCGCGTCGAAGGAGGGTCGGAACTCGCCGCTATCCGCTCGCGCAGGCGGTCACGGACGGCTGGGCCGCGGACCACCGCATCGTGGTCCCCACCATCACCGACGCCGAGCTACGAGGCCGCCTGAAACCTGCCCCGGCACGCAGCCAGCCAAGGACGGGATCGTAGCTTTGCAGATCGGTCTCGGCGGCGAACCAGGTGGCGAACGCGTCCAGCCATGACTGCCTGAAATCGCCCCGGCTGACGATCATGTCCAGGACCAGCGGCGCGAACGTACGGGCCTGGATCTGAGAGTCGGTGAACCGGGCCGCCATCTCAGACGTCGTCCCAGTCAGTGATCACGGCCGGGACCGTACACGTACCTTGCTGAGACCTGCCATGCGATTCTGAGGAGGATCTCGCACAGCCTGCTGGGCTGAGGAACTGCGGGCGGTGACCCTGCGTCCGTTGTGGGCATGCGAGAGACGAGCACGAGTCGAGACACGGGCGTGAGCGAGGGGACCAAAGGCTGCGGAGGGATCCTCGTGGCGGCCCTCGGCACCACGTTCGCATTGCTGGCCTGGGCACCGATGGCGCGCATCAGCATCGATGGCGGGTTCGAACAGCAGCACCGGGATTTGAGCGTGCTCTACATCGACCTCCCGGTCATCGCGGTCGGCGGCGCACTTGTGCCGCTCGCCGCATGGCTGCTGACCCTGCAGTGGCTGCAGCGACCGTGGGTCGCCGCGCTGGCCGCCATGGCTGTGCTCGTACTGGGAGTGTGGGGACTCACCAGCTGGTGGACCCCCTACCAGCGGCCGGAGTTCGTATTCTGAACGAGCGTTCTGCACTGCAGGGGTGTTTATCGCTCCGTGGCGACGACGGTCCTTCGCCGAGGCCCGTTCACGCGAGGGAGGGCGCGAGGGGCATCGTCGGGCGTTGTGCTGTCCCATGGGGGACCGCGGCCCGGTCCTCCGTCTGCATCGACGACGAGATCAGCGACCTCGACCGCGCTTGGCGCGGCACAGCACCAGGGACCGGCCCTGAGTGGCATCCGTGACCGGGTACGGCCTTCTCGCGACCAGCGGGCCGCGCTCTCCTCCTGGCCGTTCCACCAACTGGAGGAACACATCCGGTACAAGGCTCGGTGGGCCGGGGTGCCGGTGATCTGGGTGGACAACCGCTACAGCTCGCAGATGTGTCCCAGATGCGGGCACACGGCAAGGCACAACCGTCCCGTCAGGGACGCCTTCTGCTGTCGTCGGTGCGGGCTCGCCGGCCCGGCCGACCACGTCGCCGGGGTCAACGTGCGTCACCGGGCACGCTCGGCGTGGTTTCTCGTCAACGGACCCGTACCACAAAGGACCTGAACACCGCCTTTCGCTGGTGGATGCGACCCGTGACCGCCCCGTCGTAGGGGGCAGTCGGGAGCGCGACAAGGCGTAGAAGACCGAGTCAACACGCTCGGTCGTTACGGTCGATAAGTTGACACGGGCCCACGGATGAGCGGGACCAGCGGTGGGCGTACTGCCTCAACTGGGGGACCGGCCGTCCCAAGGGCCCAAGTCACCGGATCTCGGTACCGAGGGTCCGCTACTGGAGGAGGACGTCCTCCTCAGACACTGCGGCGGGGCGCACCACGGTCAGACCGTCGCCGGGGTGTCCCGCAGGGTGACGTTGGCGTGGCTCTCCTGGAAGCTCTGGTCTGAAACGAGGGTCAGCCGGGCCGTGGACTGGAACTCCGGCAGGGTAGTGGAGCCGCAGGAGACCATCGTGGTCTTGAGCTTGGCAATGGTAAGGGCGAGCCCTTCGTTGAGGTCGCCTGCGTAGGGGACGTAGCCGTCCACGCCTTCCTCGAAGACCAGCCCCTGGCCCCCCTGGCCGTAGCGCTGCCAGTTGCGGGCCCGGTTCGAGCCCTCACCCCAGTACTCCTTCACGAAGCCGTCACGGGTGGGCAGCTTCGCGCCGGCTGCCTGGTCGAAGCGTGCGAAGTAGCGCCCCATCATGACGAAGTCGGCCCCCATCGCCAGCGCCAGGGCCACGTGGTAGTCGTGCACCAGGCCACCATCGGAGCAGATCGGTACGTACTCGCCGGTGCGTTCGCGGAAGGCGTCCCGGGCCGCCGCGACGTCCAGCACAGCGCTGGCCTGGCCGCGGCCGATGCCCTTCTGGTCCCGAGTGATGCAGATGGAGCCGCCACCTACCCCGACCTTGACGAAGTCCGCTCCCGCCTCGGCGAGAAAAGTGAACGCATCCCCGTCGACCACGTTGCCGCCGCCGGCCGGGATCTCCGGATAGTGCTTCTTCACCCAGGACAGAGCCTGCGCCTGCCAGTCGCTGTAGCCGTCGGACGAGTCGAAGCACAATGCGTCCACGCCTGCCTCCAGCAGGGCCGGGACGCGCTCCTGATAGTCGTGGGTGTTGATACCTGCGCCCACACGCAGGCGCTTGGCAACGTCCACGACCTGGTTCGGGAAACGCTTGTTGTCCGCGTAGTCGGAACGGAACACCAGATGCTGCAGGTGACCCTCGGTATCCAGTACCGGGAGGCAGTCCAGCCGTTCGTCCCACATCCGGGCGTTGGCTTCGGAAAGCGTGATGTCGGGCCCGGCATGGGCCAGGTCGGTGATAGCGGTCATCCGGCCACTGACCGGTCCGTCCAAATCATGACGCTGGGGGTGGAAGTCCCGGGAGGTCACCAGGCCGAGCAGGCGGCCAGTGGCGGTCCCGTCGTGGGTGACCGCAGCGGTGCTGTGACCGGTGCGGCGCATGACATCGACGAGGAGGCTCAGGCTGTCGTCGGGGCGGACGTTGGTGTCGCTCGTGACGAACCCGGCCTTGAAATTCTTGACCTTGCGGACCGCTGCAGCCTGGTCCTGGATCGGCTGATTGTGGTGCAGGAAGCTGAAACCACCGTTTCGCGCGAGCGCGATCGCGAGATCGGGTGTGCTGACGGCCTGCATGATCGCGGACGTGAACGGGGACTGCAGCTCGATCGCCGATGCCTCGCCCGCGATGTGCCGCACCATGGGCGTACGCAAGTCAACCGTCTCAGCCGAGCAGTCGGTCCGAGTCCGGTTCGGCAAGAGCAGAAACTCGTTGAACGTCCGTGAGACCTCGGCGATGATCTGTGCCACTCGTTCCTCCTGACCCGTCGGCCGGGGCCCGACTGCCCCGCCGTGAGGATCGCCCCCTGTCCCAGGGCCCAGGCAGGCAGAGATCAGCACGGCAGCCGTGGAGGTGCCACCAACTGCGGCAGAGCTCTGACCGGCCCGTGGATCGAACGGGGTGCGGTCGTGACCTGGCACCTTATCGATTGACTCGGCCGCGGCACGAATCGTGGCCGCCGCCGGCAGCCGCCACCCCCGGGTGGTTGTTTCACGTCCTCCGCCCGGGCCACGAGTACTCGGCCCAGTCGCCTCTGGCCTAGGCGACGCTGCGGAACGCCATGTGGCGGTGCATCCCGCTCACGTCGGCGAGGATCGGGCTGGAGAGATCAGCAGCGAGAGCGGCGAGCGCCGCGTTGCGCGCGGTGCGACAACGGGACCATCACCGGGTCCGGTGCCGTCATTTGGCGGTTCTGGCACTGATCTTGCGGACCGGTCGCGGAGGGTTACTGAAGCAGGATGATCTTGCGAAGTAGTTCGAATCCGGCTCGTCCGTATAGCTGCCTCTTGATCCTTTTGATGCGGTTGACAGTACCTTCGGTCCGCCGGAGTTCCAGTGCAGGGTGAGTCCGGCTATCACGGCGTCGAGGTCACGGAGCAGGTGGAGGGCGAAGCCGGTGAGGCATGGCGGCTGGCTGGCGTCGACCGCGTCAATCCATGCAGGCAGCGTGGTGGCGGGCCTGCACCGCGAAGACAAGGGATCTCCGCCCTACCTCGCCGGGGCTGCGGTCACTGCCCGGACGAACCGGCTGACGCCGGCCCGCCCGAAGTGCTGCCCTCGCAGTGGCGGCTTCAGGACCGGATCCGGCGCCTGCTCGACCCGTCGGCGGAGGCCGCCGAAGCTGGTCACTACTTCGCCGCAGCGCCTGGATCAAAGGGTGCCGCCGGTCCTCCAGTCGCCCCATCTGGTGCTTGACCGATCATCGACTTGCTACTCGTGAAGGCGCTGCGCTCCGTTGCCGAGAAAGACTCGGCTTGCCGGTGGAACATGGGTAAGGGGAACAGGTAAGGGGTTCTCCATGGCTCACGCTTCCACCGTCGCTGTTCTCGGAGCAGGCGCACTGGGCGCCGCGATGGCAAGGCGGCTCGGAGATACTGGCCACGAGGTAAGGCTGTGGAACCGTACGGAGGAGAGAGCCCGTGCGGTGGCGGAGTACGCTGCCGGGGTCACGGCAGTGAGCGCGGTGGGCGATGCGGTCTCCGGCGCGTCCGTCGTCATCACTGTGCTCCGTGAGGGCGATGCGGTCGCACAGGTCATGTCGGACGCCATCGACCGGCTCGACAGAGATGCCGTCTGGGTGCAGGCGAGCACGGTAGGGCCACGGAGCGCCGGCGCCCTGGCCGGTCTGGCGCGTGATCACGGTGTCGCCTACCTCGATGCACCAGTCTCGGGAAGTACCGCGCCCGCTCGGCAGGGCAAACTTGTCTGGCTGGCCGCCGGTACCGAGGACGCCCTCGCGCGGGCGCGCCCCGTTCTCGACGATCTTGGCTCGTCCGTGCTGCATGTCGGGACGGGGACCGAGGGCAGCGCCGTCAAGCTTGCCGTCAACGCCTGGATGGCTGCCTCGACGGTCGCCATGAGCGACGTCCTTGCGCTGTGCGACGCACTCGGCGTCGACCACGCGACGTTCGTCCGGGTGCTCGAGGCGGGCCCGCTCGCCATGCCTTATGAGTTGCAGAAGGTAGGCGTCATGGACGACGCCTCCTATGCGCCCGGATTTGCGGTGCAACTCGCACTGAAGGACATCGACCTGGCTGCGGCAGCCGCCGCCCCCAGCCCTCTGCTCCAGGCCGTCCGAGACCGCCTGCAGGCAACCGTCGCAGCCGGCCACGAGGACGACGACCTCGCCGCCGTCGACTACCTGAGGAAGCCGCCGCCGTAGTCCGCCTGCGGGCCGTCGCTCGCCGGGGCCCGTTGAGGAAGGCACCGCATGCGCAAACTGCTGACTGATGCCGTTCATACGCTCGTCCCGCCGCGCGAGGATCCTCATGGCCCGCTCCCGCCGCTGATGCTCACACTCACGGTGGTGACAGGCCTGGTCGACGCGGTGAGCTATCTGGGACTCGGCCACGTTTTCGTCGCCAACATGACCGGCAACGTTGTATTCCTCGGGTTCGCACTGGCCGGTGCCCAGGGCCTGTCGGCGCCCGCCTCCGTCACCGCCCTTGGCGCCTTTCTCGGTGGTGCGCTCGCAGGAGGTCGGCTGCACGCCCAACTGGGCACCCATCGCGGTCGGCTGCTCACCCTCGCCCTCGGGGCACAGGTGCTGTTGGTGGCCGTGACGGTGGTTGTGGCTGCGGCCACTGACGACAAGGTGACTTCAGGTGTCCAGTACGTGCTCATCGTGCTCCTCGCGATGGGAATGGGGGTGCAGAACGCTGTCGTCCGGCGGCTTGGCGTCGCCGACCTCACCACGACCGTCCTCACCCTGACTCTCACCGGACTCGCCGCCGACTCCAGGGCGGCAGGCGGCACAGGACCGCGGCCCGGCCGTCGCGTCCTGTCCGTTGTGGCGATGTTCCTAGGTGCCCTCATCGGTGGTCTTCTCCTCCTGCACGTCGGCCCCTCCACAGCTCTGGGCCTGGCACTGCTCCTGCTCGTTGCCACCGCTGCATTCACCCATCGGCTCTCGGCTTCCGACGCCGCATGGACCCGGCCTCCCACGTCGTGACCGGCGAACGGGAGCAAGCACCATGATCAATACATCTAGGACCGTAGCGTCGATCGAGGCAAACTGGGGGCGGGCGTCGGCCCGAACGCCGCTATCGATCTTCTACTTGGTCCTGCGATGTATCGGCTGGTCGCCAGGCATGCACTGCTGGAGAACGCGGCTACTGATCGCGCGGGATTGGAAAAACTCAATCTGGCCCAAGGAGGTAGCTATGCACACCACCACGTTGGGCAGGTCCGGCCTGAAGGTGTCCCGCATCGCGTTCGGCACCTGGCAGCTGGGCGGGGACTGGGGAGGCTTCGCCGAGGAGGAGGCCAGGGCCGCCATCCGCCGGGCCCAGGGCTGAACCGCGCACCTCTGCGGCGTGCCCGGGCCAGGGCTGCGCCACGGCTCCGAGGAGCACCAGGGGGGAGGGGGTCCGCCCCAGCAGGAAGGCGGTGCCGAATGCATGGCCTGGAAGTCACCGTGGTGATCCTCGCGGCTGTGGTGGCCATGACGTGGCTGGCTCGCCACCTGCGCTGGAACGAGCCGCTCATGCTGGTGGCGGGCGGCTGCCTGCTCGGGCTCATCCCCGAGTTGCGCACGCTGGTCCTGCCTCCCGAGGTCGTCCTGCTGCTGTTCCTGCCTCCCCTCCTCTACTGGGAATCGCTGACCACCTCGCTCCGCGAGATCCGGACGAACGTGCGCGGCATCCTGCTGCTCGGCACCGGACTGGTGCTGGCCACGGCCGCTGCCGTGGCTGCGGTGGGGCACGGGCTGGGCCTGTCCTGGCCGCTCGCCTTCGTTTTGGGCGCCGTCGTCGCTCCCACCGACGCCATCGCCGTGGCCGCGGTCGCCCGGGGCCTGCCCCGGCGGGTCCGGACCATCCTGCGGGCGGAGAGCCTGATCAACGACGGCACCGCGCTTGCCCTCTTCGCGGTGATGGTCGGTGTCCTCGTGGAGGGACAGGTGTTTAGCTGGTGGGGCACGGTCGCGCGCTTCCTGCTGACCTACGCGGGAGGGCTCGCAATCGGCGCCGCCTGCGGCGCCGTCGTCGTGGTGCTGCGCAGGCGGTTGAACGACCGCACGGTGGAGAGCGCCCTGGCTGTGCTCACCCCGTTCGCCGCCTATCTGCCCGCGCAGGCCGCGGGCGTTTCGGGCGTCCTGGCGGTGGTCACCTGTGGTCTCATCCTCAGTCAGCTCGGCCCCAGGGTGATGGGCGCGGGCGCGCGCGTGCAGATCATCAGCTTCTGGGAGGTGAGCACGTTCATTCTCAACAGTGCCCTGTTCGTCCTGGTGGGCATCCAGACACCCGCCATCGTGAGCGCGATCAGCTCCGTCTCCCTGGGACACGCGCTGGTCACCGCCTTGCTGGTCAGCGGCGTGGTGATCGCCACGCGCCTGCTGTGGCTGTACTCGGTGCCGTACCTGATCCGCGCCGTCGACCGCCGCCCGGTCCAGCGCACGCTGCGCTCTGGCGCCCGGCAAAGGTTCCCCGTCGCCTGGAGCGGGGTGCGCGGGGCCGTGTCGCTGGCGGCAGCCCTCGCCGTTCCGGCCACCACGGCCGCAGGCCGGCCACTCGAGGGACACGGTCTGCTGGTCTTCGCCGCCGTTACCGTCATCCTGGTCACGCTGGTCCTCCAGGGGACGACCATGCCCGCGGTGGTCCGCTGGTCCGGACTTCGCGGCGATCCCGACGAGACCGCAGAGGAACGCCTCGCCCATCGCCAGATCGCCGCCGCGGCGCTGGAGGCCCTTCCCGACCACGCCGGCCGACTGGATACACCGCCGGAGACCGCCGACGCCATCCTGGGCGAACTGCGCCAATACGCCGCCGAGGACGCGCGGGCGACCGAAACCACCGATCCCGGCATGCGCGCGGGACTCGAACTCCGCCTCGCCCTAATCGGCGTCAAGCGCAGCGCCCTGATCCGCCTGCGGGACGAGCGCAGCATCGACGACATCGTCCTGCGCCGACTGCAGGCGGGTCTGGACAGCGAGGAGATCAGGATCGAGCTGGCCCTGCACGCCCTCACCGACCAGTCGCACCCACCGGGGGACGGCACGGTCGATCTGCGTGGCCAGGCCCCGGGGGAGTGAGCGAGGTGTGGGCTCGTCCGACAACGCTCGCGCCCACACCAAGACGTCAATTGGCGTCGGCTGGTCTGGGCACGAGGCATCAAACCCGTGGTGGCAAGGCGAGGAACGCCGCATGACCGGGCCTGGGAGCCCACCACTGGGTAACGAGCTATTGCCTGGCTGCACGGCTTCCGCCGCATGCGCATCCGCTGGAGCGACGCGACGACATGCACAAAGCTTCGTCGGCCTCGCCACCTGCATCAGCACCTACCGGCACGTCGAACGCCTGCGCTAGGACCTCTTATCCAGCGACCGCTGTGCCCAGGAGTGCACCCAGGCCGATGCTGACCCCGGAGATGAGCGCGCCGCCGAGCGTGACGGTGGCGAGGGACCAGGCGAAGGAGACGTCGAAGAAGCGATGGCGCAGCCACGTCAGGGTGAGCAGTTCGATAACGACTACCGCCAGCGCGACCATGAGCGCGGGCCGATAGTCCGGGATCAGGAAGGGGAGTGTATGCAAGATGCCGCCCAGGAAGGTGCCTCCACCGACGATGCCACCGCGCTTCCAGGCGTTGCCGCGTTCGGTAACCGTTCCGGTATCGGACAAGTCCTCGGAGAAGGCCATGCCAGTCCCCGTTCCGATCGCCGTGGCAAGCCCCGCGATGAACGCGTAGCCCGGCTTTTGCGTGGACATCGCCACGGCGAAGATGGGCGCCAGTGAAGACAGCGAACCGTCGATGAGTCCGCTCAAGCCCGGCTGCACGCGCTGAAGTAGGAGATCGCGCTCATTCTCAGACGCCCTTGTCACCTCCTGCTGCGGCGCCGTTCGCCTGATGGTCTCGGTGAGTCGGGAGCCTTCGGTGTTTCTGAGGCCAACACGGAAGACACACCACGTCGCTGGGAGATCTCGACTGTTCAACACGATGAAGCGCACCGCCCGTCAGACCTCCACCCGCACCCTGGCCGACCTGATCCGCGCCGTGGGCGACAAGCGGGCCGTCACCTACATCGACAGCGACGGCGAAGGGTCGGTGCGCACCATCGAGATCCAGGACATCCGCACACCCAACAAGGGCCCCATCATCGTCCGCGCCATGTGCCGGATGCGGTGAGATGCGCACATTTCACCCCGAGCGGATCGTCCATCCGCAAGGACCTCACCCTCTGCGGCGAGATGTTCGGGCTGGGGGCATCCGCCAATCGGCACTTCGAGATCAACTGGTGGGGCGGCGAGCCCGACTACTCCCGCACCTCAAGCACCGCGGCCCGTGCGCGGCTGGCGGCACGGGGTCTACCAGGACGGTCCGTACTTCGCCGCCTACGGCAAGGGCGGCGGCAAGGGCACCATCGCCGAGATGCAGACCGCCATGGACATCACCTGGACCGAGGTCCACGAGGAACTGACCGAGGCATCCCTTTCGCCTGCACGCAGTACATCGGCGAGCAGTTCATCACCACCGGCGGATGGAGCGCCGCCCACGTCCCCAATGCGGAAGACCGCCTCGCAGTCCTGGCCCGCCCGAACTTCGCCCTGGCTGGCTGGCCCCCGCGCCCGGTGGGAGCCGCGACCAGGCGCCCCGCCTGCCGCAGTGCCCCGGTCAGGGTGTTCCACACCCGCCCGTAGGAGGCATCGATGAACAGGGGCGCCAGCACGAAGTACATCGGCGAGCAGTTCATCACCACCGGCGGATGGAGCGCCGCCCACGTCCCCAATGCGGAAGACCGCCTCGCAGTCCTGGCCCGCCCGAACTTCGCCCTGGCTGGCTGGCCCCCGCGCCCGGTGGGAGCCGCGACCAGGCGCCCCGCCTGCCGCAGTGCCCCGGTCAGGGTGTTCCACACCCGCCCGTAGGAGGCATCGATGAACAGGGGCGCCAGCACGAAGTACACCGCCACCCGGGCCGGCACCGTGCGCGTCCGTCCCCGGGGCCCGGCCGGTCCAGGACATCGTCGACAAGCTCGGAGGGGACGAAGCGGGTCAGGGCGCCACGATGCCCCGGAGCGAACGCCCCGCGGGCTGTCGTGAGGGTCTGAGTCAGCGTCATCGGGCCACACTGGTACGGCAACGGGACCTCCCGTGTTGGTCTGTCTTGGTCGACGACTCAACTGCCGGAGGTCCCGTTCCGTTCTCCACTCCCATCACCACCCGACACACCGTTGGATGCTTGACAAGCGGCCAACTCGCCAAATCTGTCGGCATTGCTTCCGGTGGGTCAGCACCATCAGCGCCCGCACAAGCGCGGTCGCCCATCTGGGCGAAACGCAGCTTGGTGAGTACCCGCCAGTTCTACAGGTGCGCGACGGCGTGTTCGACCGGGGCTCGCACCGCGGCGATCAGCTGGTTGACCTGCTTTTGGCTGCGGGTGACCGGCCGGTTGCGGGCCGCCTTGTAGCCGGTGATCACAGCCGGGTCGTCCTGGCCGCTGCAGTCGTCCAGGGCCAACGCCCCGGGCCGACGGCGCCCTTGCACATGGTCAGGCACTCACACTTCCAACAACGTGACAATGCCTGTTGAGGGCATCCGGTCCGCGTTCATGGACAGCCTGCTGAATCGCCGGCGGGCGAAGCACGCTGCCGGTGTGCTCGGTCCGCGGGTGTGCGCGCCCTTGCGGCAGGGGGAGATGAACGGTCCCTCGAAGTGAATGCCGGCGAGGTCGCCCT
>NZ_JBEOXF010000102.1:0-16281 GCF_040296405.1 Streptomyces sp. NPDC002133
CTCAATCTGGTCTACACCTCGCGGGCGTTCCAGCCTGCCGTCGAGGGTGTCGACCCGTCCTACCGGTTCGTCGGTCCGAGTGTCGGCGCCCGCCCGGTCGACCCGTCGTTCCCGGTCGACCGGCTGCAGGGCCGGGTGCTGTATGCCTCGTTGGGCACGGTGTTCAACGCGGCCCCGCACGTGCTGCGCAGCTTCGCCACCGCGCTCGCCCCGCTGGGCGGCACTGTGGTCGTCTCCACCGGGCGGACCGATCCCGCCGCGCTGGGTCCGTTGCCGGACAATGTGCTCGCCTGCCGTTCGGTCCCGCAACCGGAGGTGCTGGCCCGCGCGGCGCTGTTCGTCACCCACGGCGGGATGAACAGCGCCAATGAGGCCCTCAACGCCGGGGTTCCGATGCTGGTGGTGCCACAAGGCGCCGACCAGCCGTTGGTGGCGCGTCGTGTCGTGGAGCTCGGCGCCGGCCTGTCCATCCGTACGCAGGACGTCACCGAGGGCCCCGTGCGCGCCCTTGCCGGGCGCCTGCTCGGCGACCCCCGGTTCCGGGCAGCCGCGACCACTCTGCAGGCCGCGCAGCACGAGGCGGGTGGACACCGGCGCGCCGCCGACGAACTCGAGCAGTATCTGCTGTCCTCGCCCGACGTTTCGTGCCGCAACGGGAGGCGCCGGCCCTCGTGGCCCTGGTCGTCACCCTTGGTGGGATGAACGGCGTGAATGAGGCCATGTACGCCGGGGTTCCCCTGTCGGTGGGCGGTATCTGCAAGCGGCCGGCTCGGTCGGTCGGCCGGCTCTCGGCGAAACGTCACAGGGAGGCTGAGTGATGTCATTTGCCGTTGTTGTCCTGCTGTTGTTCGCCGGGGTGTCGGAGGCCGCGGGGCGCATCCTGCCTCTGGTATCGCGCCGGCCTGGCATGTCGCGGACGTTCACGATCGGGCTGCTGCTGCCCGCCGGCCTCGTCGAGACCGCTGTTTTCGCGCTGTGGCCGCTGAGCGCGTGGACCCTGGCCGAGCTGGTGCTGTCCTCGCCACCGGCAGGCACCGGGCTGGTGTGGACACCGGGCCTTCTCGCCCCGCTGGTGCTCGCTGCCGTACTCGCCTTTCCGTTGCTTGGGCCCTTCCTCCACCTGCTGCTCTTCGTCGGGGTCGGGGCCGGTCTGGCCGGCCCGCTCGCCACGGCGACCGGGCTGGGCTGGTGGAGCGCCGCGGGCTGCGTGGCCGTCGCCGGGGTCGGCCTCGGTGTCGCGGTGGAGGCCGTGCGGCGTCTGGTCGTGAGGATCAGCGCGGCCGAGCCGAGGAAGGTGATCGTATGAACCATTTCCTGCTCTGGGTCTTCGCGATCGGGCCGGCTCTGCTCGCCGAAGCCCTGCTGGCCCGCTACGAGGTGATGGCCTACGGCGCCGGCTGGCGGGCCCCCGCCACCGAGCTTCCGGCGGGCGTGCCCTATGCCCGGGGCGCAGACCCGGACAGTCCCCCCGACGCCTACCTTGTCTACCTCGACGGCATCGGCAAACGCCGTGTCCGCGACACCCGGGACGGCGGCCAGCTGGTCAAGGCCCTGCTCGCCGGAGCGCCGGAGCTGCGGGTGCTGGGCCAGGTGCAGCCCTACTCGCCCCTTGCCGACCCGCTCGCCGACCGGCCGGTGTGGGCGTGGCTGCGCCGCCGCATCCAACTGCTGCTGTTCCTGCACAATGTCATGCAGATCTTCGTCGCCGCCGACCACCGCTACCGCCCGCTCTACAACCGGGCCGTCGGCTGCCAGATCGCCACTCAGCTCCGGCTCGCCGGGTACCTGCCCGACAGCGGTATCCCCGTGGTGCTGCTCAGCTACAGCGGCGGCGCCCAGGTCGCCACCGGCGCGGTCGACGAACTGCACACCCAGCTACGCTCCCCGCTCGTACTGATCACGCTCGGCGGCTTCCTCAACGGCGCCAACGACCTCACCCATGCCGAGCACCTCCACCAGCTCACCAGTGCATACGACCGGATCGAGCGGATCGGCACCTGGATCTTCCCGCAGCGCTGGCCGCTGTTCCGGGGCAGCGGATGGAACCGGGCCCGCCGCGCCGGGAAGATCACCGTGCATCGGCTCGACCCGGCCACCCACGTCGGGCCGCGCAGCTACATCAGCGCGGAGGCGAGGCTGCCCGACGGTCGCAGCTACCTCGAACGCACGGCCGACACCGTGATCGAGCTCATCCGGGCCCGCCGCAGCGCGACCGCGCCGATCGACGACCGGGTGCCATGAGGTCCTCGACCGGAGCATGCAGTACAGGTCACCAGAGCGTCTCTGATCAGCTAAGCGATCGTGAATCGGATTGAGTCCGGGATCGTTTCCCATCGTGGTGGGGAAGCATGGGCGTGGAGATGGAATCCCGCGCCCAGTGCTGCTCCTCGTGGCCGGTGTCGGCTGGTGGTGGGTGTGCTGGTCGTGTTCACGTCCTGGTGTCGGTGGGCTGCGCGGGGCAGCCGGGTCCGGTCCGTTGGTACGTGTCCCTCCGGACGCTTGCCCGCCGAGCCCGAAGGGCCGGTGGGGGAGGGTGCCCTGCGTCGCCTGGGCGCGGGGCGTGATGCGCGATGCCGGGTGGGTCCGGTCTTCGACCGGTCCCGGCTGGTCTCGGTGGTCGGGGTGACCACGGCTTCGCCTTCGAGCTGGTCGACGACCGACCGGATCATCATGGTGCCGCTGGTCTTGTCGACCACTGTCCTGGTCTGGTGGGTGAGGCCGCGTGCGGCGATACGCCGCCATGCCCCGTGGTCCCGGTCGCCCTGCCAGCCGCAGTCGCGGTCGGGGCAGATGGCCCACTTCCAGCCCGGTGTGGTGGGCCGGTCGGGGGCTTTGCGGTGCCGCAGCGGGGTAAGGCACTGCGGGCACAGTTTGGAGGTGTTCCGGGCCGGGACTGTGACCACGGCGATACCCGCCTCGGCCGCGAGGTGCCGCATTCGGTCGGCTATCTGCCCGCGTACCTGCTGAGACATGCGGGTGTTGTGGGTGCGGCCCATGCCCTTGGCTTCCATCGACCGCAGGTCCTCAACGTAGATCACCCTCGCCCCGGCGGCAATCGCCTGGTCCACCGCCCACCGGGCAGCAGCCCGCGCCAAAGCGTCGTTGAGGTTCGACCGGCGGTCGGACACGTGCCGGATCTCGTCGGCCAGGACCGCGTGCCTGGCGGTCAGCGGGTGTCGTCCGTCCCTACCGATGAGCCGGTCGATGTGGTCGGCCTTGGCGTGCAGACGCTCGGACTGGCGGCGTAAACGGTGCTGTTTGGCGAGGACGCCGGCGGCACGGAATTGAGCACCGGCACCGAGGGCGGTGATCTGCCCGTGCTGGTGGAGTCGTACGGCTCCCGCACTGAGGAGGGTATTCAGGCCCCAGTCCACCCCGAGTGCGACTGTGTGCCCGGTCCGCTGTGCCGTCGGGACGGCGTGGGTGTAGGCGAGATCAGCTCGGACACGGCCGGCGTGGGGTCGCAGGCTGGGCAGGTGCAGCACCGCACCGGCCGGGATCGTCGGCGGAAGCGAGATCGGGCAAGCGACCCATGTCCAGTCCTTGTAGGAGGCCGGGTCGGGCCGGGTGGGGAGCTGCAATCGCAGCAGAGCGCGGCCGGGTTCGCCGCCGCGTTCGATGGTGGCCTGCTGGCCGTCGCAGGCCGACAGCAGCAGCATTCGCGCTATGCGGGGCACGGGCTCGAGTTCGAACACATCGGCCGGGGCCTGTCCGTGTTTCCGGGCGAATGCGACCACCTGGCGAGTGCGGGACTTGATCACGCTGGACGGTAGGAACTGCCCGCCCGGGACCGCCTCACGCACCGCATCCCACTCCTGCGCATTGCGCTTGACCGGATCACCCGGCCACGTCGCCAGGACACCAGCTGTCAGGTCGGCACGCCACTTCGCCGACCGCAACACACGCCCGGCATGCTCCTGCGCCATCCGCACGATGCGATCGTTGACCTGGACTCCATCCGCAACGGTCACGGTCCAGCCGAGGCGGCGCAGCGCCATCCACGCGTTCGACGGCAACTTCCGCCCACCGGGGTCTTCGCCGGATGCCAGCACGTCGACGTCGTGGGTGTTCCAGCGCTTCGAGGTCAGCGCGCCGGCCATGCCGGACACCAGGTCCGCACACCAGCCCACACGCTGGGCCAGCACGCCCGCGGGAAGCAGTTCTCCGGTCTTCTCGTCCACCCCGGTGCGCAACACAGCTTTGGCGCACGCGGTGCGGGAGGTCTCGCCGTCGGCGAGCGGCAGCTTCCGGCTCACCGGTCACCGCCCTGGCACTGTCCGGACTCGGCCAGCAGTCGGCGTCGGTTCTCCGCCGACCGCATCCCATACAGCCGTCCGGCGAACGTGGTGACCAGCGAAGCGAAGTCGTCGAGGAGTTCATCCCGCCCGCCGAGCTTCTTCGGGCGCAGCACTTCCAAGGTGGCGCCATGAACGGCGAGCAGGTGCTTGAGCCAGCCGACCCCGAACCGTGCGAGCCGGTCCTCGTGCGTGACACGCACCACCGTCACCGAGCCGTCGGCGACAGCCCGCAGCAGCCGGTCAAGGCCGGGACGGTCTTCCCGCAGCCCCGAGGCCCGGTCACGGAAGACCTTGACGATCTCACCGGTGGACGTGGCGCGTAGCTCCTTCTCCTGGGTCTCCAGGGAGGATTCCTGCCCGGAAGAGCCGGACACGCGCACGTACAGGCCCTCCAGGCGGACACGCTCACCACCCGTGGAGACCTTCATCGCCTCCACATCAATCGAGGAGAACCGGCGCTCACGCCCGACCCAAGTCACCGGAATCTTCCCCGAGTCAGCCCAAAGCCGAAGCGTCACGGGATGAACACCCAGACGCTTAGCAGCCTTTGAGAGCCGAAGAAGTTCCACGCAGTCACCCTATGATCACTGAGGATTCTTAATCAAATCTGTGAGCCTGCCAACCCGTCGTGACGTTGACCGGTGCGGTACCAGGGCCTGTCGTCCGGATCATGCCGGGCTCCCGGCCCGGCACCGTACCTCGCTGCTCCTCCTGGGCCCTGCGCGCCCGGGAGGAGCGCCCCGGTCCGTCAGCCATCGACTCCCCGTAGCCGTGCGGGCGTGGTGGAGGTACCCACCTCCGCGTAGCCCGCGGCGGTGGCCGCTGATGCCACCGTCGGCCCTGTCCGATCGACTGATCCGAACGACAGGCCCCTAGCGGAGCACTGTCCAGGCGACGGCGGCGACCAGCACGGAGCACGCGACGGTCATACCGCTCAGCCGCCGCGCAAGCAGGTCGTCCCATCGGTCCCCGTCTCCGGAGAGCCTGCGCAGGGCCGGGGTGAGGGCCCGGCCGGCGCCGAAGCCGAGTCCGGCGGCCAGGGCGGGCACGTAGGAGCCCCCGGACAGCAGCACCGCCACCGCCATCGCGTACGGCGCGCTCGCCGAGACGTAGGTCCGCACGCCCGTACCGAGCTCGAAGCCGAACTGCAGGGCGCCGCGCGCCAGATGGCGGCGCAGCACGTCCTGCGGTATCTGCCGGGCGTTCTGCGGCAGCCGCAGCTTCAGTCTGCCTGCGTCACGCAGCGCGGCGAGCAGTGCGGCGGCCGCGATCAGCCCTTGCCGCCCGCCGGCCGGGAGCGGTGTGAAGAGACCGGAGAAGAGCCACAGCACCCCGGCCGTCAGCACTCCGCCGGCCAGCAGGCCGACGGTGAACACACCGAGTACCAGTGCCTGTCTGTACGTTGCCCGCCAACCTGGCGAGGCCAGCGCGAATGCGCTGTTGCGCGTTCAAACGGAGCCGGAGAGCGAGTAGCCGGCCAAGCCACCGGTGATGGCCCAGGTCAGCATGGGGGAGTAGAGGGCGGTGGCGATCGCCGCCATCCCCAGGGCCGCCACAGGCAGGGCGGGATCGGTGAGCAGCATGCGTACGTCACGGGCACGGCCCGGCCGGGCCGCGGGGCGGCCGGACTCCCCGGGGCCCATCTAGACCGTCCCGGTCAGCGTGCGCCAGGTGTTCTGGCCGACGACGCCGTCGGCGGTGAGGCCGTGCAGGGACTGGAACGAGACGACGGCCTGCCGTGTGAGCGAACCGAAGTTGCCGTCGACCGTGAGCGCGTGGCCGTGCTTGTTGAGCTGCCGCTGGGCGCCGCGGACGGCATCGTTCACGTCTCCTTGGCGCACGGTGACGACCAGGACCGGCCAGGTGGCCGGGCCGACGCTGCCCGTGGGGCTGAGTCCGTTCGCCGACTGGAACTCCTCGACCTTCGCCTCGGTGTCCGGCCCGAAGATGCCGTCGGCACCCGTCGGGTGACCGTGGTGGGTGAGCAGGTGCTGGACGGTGTGGACGTCGGGCCCGGTGGCGCCGCGGCCGATCGTCGGCCAGGTGATGGAGCCGGGGCAGTCGCAGTCGGTGGTCCAGCGGCAGATGGACTTCACCCAGCCGGAGCCGGTGTTGCGGTACCCGTCGTGGCAGCGCCGCTCGATACCGCAGCCGCAGCTGCCGCAGGCCGCACTGTAGCGCCACAGCCAGCCGTCGTAGGTGCCCGCGTAGCACTGGTTCGGCCGCAGCGTCCACGTGACTCCGTCCGACTTGTGGAAGCCGGTGTTCGTCCCTGACGTGACGCACGCGTCGGCGTAGACGGTGCTGGGCCCGCAGCCCGGGGAGCAGTTGTGGTCCTCGGCGTAACTCGGGCACGCACCGGTCCAGATGTCGTAGCCGTCGGCGTACGCCTGCTTGGCGGCGGGGAGCACCCCCAGCACGGCGAAACCTGCGGCGGTCGCCGCCTGCAGCACGGTGCGCCTGCGCGGTGCGAAGGACGGCGGGGCCCCTCGCCCGGTCCGGGAGCGGCGGCCGACGCTCCCCGTGCGGCGCAGCGTGGGCACGTCCTCCAGTGACGTCATCGCAGGCTCCTCGGCGTTGCGGGGTGGATGTCGTCGAGCAACCGCAGCAGTGCGGTGGGCGAGCCGAGCGCCTCCGAACGGGCGATCCGGCCGTCCGCGTCGATGACCACCGCATAGGGGGTGGCGGGGATGTCGTACGCCGTGAACAGCTCCGGGCGACCACCCCGCACCGGAACGGCGCCTTCGCCGCCCTGCGGCGCGGGGCCCGCGCAGAACCCGAGCAGCTGGGGGGCGACGGCCTCGCCACCATCGTGGCCCTGGCCCTGGCGGATCGTCCAGGCTCCGGCCTCGGCGAGCACCTGGACGCAGGTGCTGCAGTCGGCGTCGAGGAACAGCAGCAGCGCGGGGCGGCCCGGCGTCAGGAGGTCTTCGAGCGCGGGCGCTTCGAGCCCGGCCGTGTCGTCCAGCCTGGCCGTGTCGAGCCCGGGTGCCGCTGCGCCGGGTGCGATGCCCACGCGCCCGGGGCGGTACGGCTGGGCGCGCGACAACTGGTGCACCTGCCTGACCAGTCCCGAGACGACCAGCGCGAGCAGCGCGATCGCCGCCCACGAGGCGATCAAGGCGCTGGTGGTGAAGTCCATCGCGTCGACACTCCTTCGGCAGTCCGGTGCGGGGTGGCCTCGGTCGGCCGGTGAGCAGGGGTCGCGGTCGGCTGGTGAACGGCGGTTGCGGCCGGCAGGTGAACGGCGCGTGCGGCGGCCGGCTCGTGCATGGCGGCGGGCAGGGACCACAGCAGCGCGCTGCAGGCAAAGGCGGCGAGCGACAGCGTGACCAGCTCCACCGCGGAGACCCGTACGGGACCGGCCCCGGCGAGGACCGCGCCGGCCGCCGCGAGCCCGGCCAGGGCCGCGGCCCGCCGGGTCACCCAGCGGCTGAGGGGCACATCCCGGCGCGAACAGCCGCACGGACCCCCGCGTCCGAGGGCGAGGACGTGCCGCGTGTAGCCGGCGTAGAGCCCGAAAAGGACGGTCGCCGCGGCGAGTACGGCCTGCAGCCCCCGCTGGTGGACCGTCAGCAGCGCGGCCGCGCCCGCCGCCCCCAGGGCGCCCTCGGCGCAGGGCACGACGGCGGCGGCGAACCGGCGGAACCGCGGTCCCAGCACACCGTGCGCCCGCAGCGCCTCGCCCAGGGCGGCGGGACGGGTGGCGTGGGAGACCGCGCCCACGAGCAGGCTCAGCGTGACGATCGAGGCGGTCAGCCCGCTGTAGAAGCCGATCACCGCCGGATCACCCGGTGCGCCGCAGAGCGAGCCGCCCGACGAGCTCGGGGACCCGCTCGACGGAAGTCGACGCCAGCGGCACCAGCGTGGCCCAGATCTCCGTGGAGGAGAGCACGAAGAAGGGACTGCCGTCGGAGAGCGTGTCGCGGAACAGCTCACCGGACGCGACCGCCACGCCCTTCCAGGGCGGGAGCTGGGCGGTGTGCTCCTTCGTCCGCCGGGACAGCTCCAGCAGCCCGAGTCCGGGCACCTCCTTGATCACCGTCGCGGGCCGCGCGAAGGCGCTTCCGGCCGACGGATCGGGCCGGAGACTGAGCCCGTACTCGCCCTCGGCGATGCCCACCGACCGCAGCAGCCCGAGCACTTCGGCCACGCTCAGGCCGTACAGCCGGGTCACGAGTGCGTGGTGCTCGCCGCGCCACACGACGAGCAACGGCCGCTCCACGAGCCCTGAGCGCGGCTCGCGCTCGATCGACTCGTAGATACGCAGCGTGCCGTTCTGGAAGGTGAGCTCGGACTCGGGTGCACCGATGCCCAGGGAAGCGGCCACATCGTCGCCCAACGCGGCCGGCCCGGCGGTGAATTCGACCAGCCGCCCACCGGCCACGACCTCGACGGCCGAGGTGCACGGCGCACGCAGATCGAGGTCGCCCTCCAGGCGGTACGTTCCGCCGTCGAGGGCGCGATGAGTGACGAACGATGCGACCATGTGCATCCTCCCGGGGGCGCGGGGCTGTGCGGCACCGCGGCCGCAGAGGAAGCTAGACAATGGCCATGGACCTGTCAACCTGTCAGGTTCGCCTGACGGCAGGACTGCCTGTCACCGAGGTGCCGGGCGCGGCGTGACGATCTTGCGGAGCAGTGCGCTGGTGAAGACCGCAACCAGCGTTTCGCCGCATTCCTGGTGCTTGTTCACCATCTTTGTCTGCACGCTCCTGGCGCTTTCCGCGGGGCTCATGAGGCCGGACGCGGTATCTCAGGCGCGCCCCGGCGACCGACGATCAGCTGCCGCGGGGCCGTTGACGGACGCGCGATACCTGGCGGCGGCACGTCCGGGTTGTCGAAGTGGGGGATGGGCGACGGGCCTGGCCCAAGGCCGCTGGGCGAGGGGGAGCGGCGCGGCGATCCGGAGCCGGTGCTCACCAGCTGGGAGGTTCACGAACCCGGTGAGATGGTGCCCGGAGGACCCGCCTTCACCATCCGTGCGGCGATCCGGGCTGTCGAGCGGCTTTTGCTGCTCGACAGTCCGCGCAGGGGGCGTGTACGGCGGCGCGCCGCTGCCGCGGGTGTGGTGCACGTTCTCCACCGCGATCGTCGGGCGGTCGCCGCCCAGCAGCCCCTTGGGTCTCTGTCACCGGGTGCGTTACTCCCGTCCGCCCTGCGGCTTCCTCGGGGCCTGTTGCGGCCATACGCTTATGTGGTCCTCCTCCAGGCCCAGCCGTACCCGGTCCTTCATCCGTAGCGCGTCGGTGAAGGCGCGCGGCAGCTGCAGTCGGCCGAATCTGTACAGGCGAACGCACACAACGTGCAGTACTCCACAGCTCCGGGCCGACCGCCGGCTGGAGCGTGTCTCTTTGATCAGTTGGTCTTCGGGGGTGATCGGCCTCGCTCTGAAGGCTCATCAACTTCATTAGTTTTGGGTAGTGTTGTGCATGTATCGTTGGGTGCGTGGGGTTGCTGCGTATGCCCAAGGCCGCGAAGCGTCTGGGTGTTCACCCGATGACGCATCGCCAGTGGGCTGTCGACGGCAAGATCCCGTTCTCCTGGGTGGGGCGTGAGCGATGGTTCTCCTCGGTCGATGTGGAGAAGTGCGTGTCCCTCCGGACGCTGGCCGGCACCGCCCTGGGGCCGTGCCGGGGACGGTGCCCTGCGTCGCCGAAGACGGTCAGCCGGGCATGACGGTGGGACACGAAGACCCCCGTGTGGTGCAGTTTTGGACAGCTCCACCACACCGGAGGTCTTCGCCATGATCAAGACCCGTGAGTGTCAACAACGCTCGTGATCAATACTTCCAGGTTGCTCGAGGTCGCCTGCCGTTGCCGGGACGCATAGGACCGGGACTTGTTGCGGTTCCCGCACACCTTCATTGAGCACCAGCGGCGGCTTCGGTTCTTCGACACGTCCCAGAACGCCCACCCGCAGGTGTGCTCCGCGCAGCGCTTGAGCCGGGCGGCATCCCCGGTCGTGACCAGCTCACTCCACGCGATCGCCAGCAGTACCAGCGGACCGCGCTCCGCGGGCAGCCCCGCCGTAGGGGTCAGGGCGCCGCGTGCCGTGATCAGCACCGGGTGCTCGGCCAGGACCCTGTCCGCCGCGGCGAGCAGTTCGGGGTCGGGGGTGTCGCCGACGTGGGTTCCCAGCTCCTCGCGGATGCCTGCGCGCAGGGTCAGATAGCTCTCATGGACCTCGGCGGGGATCTTGCCGGGCGTGTCGAGCAGGCCGTGGCCCTTCAGCCAGCCGGTCAGCCCGGCCGGGGTGGCGATCTCGTCGCTCCCCTCGTCCACGTCGACCGTGTTGGCGAAGGCCTCCACCAGGACGGCTGAGGCCGGTGGCTCCAGCATTGCGGGTCACCTCCTGCGGTTCCCGCCATTCTACCGTCTAAGCGTTTTACCGGTTGCGGGAGGGCGGGGCATGCGTCAGGGTGATCTCACCAGCTAAAGCATTAGAAGGTTAGGGGAGGATCATGGTCACGGCGGTGCCCGAGTGGACGAAGACCGACAAAGGCCCCGGCTCTTTGACACTGTGGGGTTGCCCTCCAGACCCTCGCCGCCACAACACCGCGGTCCTGGTCGGCTTCACCGCCGTGACCAACCTCGCCGACGGCGTGGTGAAGATGGCCCTCCCGCTGCTCGCCGCCCAGCTCACCGGGTCTCCAGCCCAGGTCACCGCCGTGTCGCTGACTCTCACGCTGCCCTGGCTGCTCATCGCCCTGCACATCGGCGTGCTCGTCGACCGCTTCGACCGGCGGCGGCTGCTCTGGGGTGCGAACGGGATGCGGCTGGCGGCGATGGGCTGGCTCACCGCCTCCGCCATGACGGGTGGCGTCACGGTCGGCAGGCTCTTCACTGCCGGGGCGATTCTCGGCGTTGCCGACGTACTGGCCTCGACCTCCGCCTCCGCTCTGGTCCCGGCCGCGGTGCCTGCGGCGAGGCGGGAGCGCGCCAACGCCTGGATGGTGGGGGCCGAGACCGTGGGGCAGGAGTTCGCCGGGCCTTTCGTCGGCGGGTTGCTGCTGGCCGCCGGGACGGGCCTCGCGCTGGGAGTGACAAGCGCCTCGTACGCCCTCGCCACCCTCTCCCTGCTCCTGCTGGTGGGCCGCTTCCGGGCCGCCACGCCCGCCCCGGACGCAGCCCCCGTCTCGGTCAACAGCCGGATCGCCGAGGGGATGCGCTTCCTGTGGCGGGACCGGGTGCTGCGTACGCTGTCGCTGATCGTCGCCGTGCTCGCTGCCGTCTGGGGCGCCTGGCTGGCGCTCATGCCGCTCTACGCCAAGCAGGTCATGGAGCTCGGGCCGCAGCAGTACGGCATCGTGCTCAGCGCCCTCGGCGTCGGTGGGCTGGCCGGCGCGGTGACCGTGACCTGGGTGAACCGGCTGCTGGGGGCGCGCTGGGCGATGTTCGCCGACCTGATCGGCACTGCCACGATGGTGGCACTGCCTGCACTGACCACCAGCATCTGGGCAGTGGCGGCCGGCGCTTTCCTCGGCGGTATGGGCGGCACGCTGTGGACGGTCAACGCTCGCACCATTACCCAACGCGTGGTCCCCGACGAGATGCTCGGCCGCTACGGCGCGGCGGCCCGGCTCTTCAGCTTCGGCGCCATGCCGCTGGGCGCGGCCCTGGTGGGCCTGCTGGCCGAACTGGGCGGTATGCGGCTCGCCTTCGGGGTGTTCGCGGTGGCTACCGCGGCAACGCTGGTGCCGTTCCTCAGGAATGTCACCCAGTCCGCCCTGCGGTCCCGATAGGGCCCGCCTCGGGGCTCTCGGCGCGTTCTCCGGGCGGTGGTCCGGGCGGATGGGCGGGCCAGGCAGGCCCCGGGAAGATCCGAAACGCCCAGGGGATGAGCGGCACTTGCCGCGTACGGCTCGCACGATCGCGAAGAGCAGGAGGCCGTGAGGCGGACTCGGGGTCTGGCGGGTAGGCCGGTGGTCTCGGCTTCTTGGCGCGGACGGCGGTCAGATGGGCCGGGGCCGCCATGGCAAGGGTGATGTGCCGGAATCAGGACCGGTGGAGCCTCACCCGGCAGTGGTGCCACGCTGCAACTCGTCCTTGGCGACCTGGAGGTACTCCTCCACCTGCCGTCGCGTCCCGCGGTCTTGACCAGGCCCAGGTCCTTCAGGCGTGAGGCAACAGGTCACCGGCGGGCCCCAACCGGAATTAGTTTCAAATAATACCGTATCGAATGAGCGGATAGCTGTACCATGCCCTCATGACTGCCGACGTTCCTCCCCAGACCACCGCCTCGCGTGCGACCGACCGGGCCGGGGACACCTCGCCTTTCGCTCTCGGCTTGCTGCTGCGCAGGGCGCACTGGCGCGTGGCCGCGGTGATGACGGAGGCGCTTCGGCCGCTCGGCATCGAGTTGCGGCATTTTTCCGTGCTGGTCGTGCTGGTCGACCGCGGGCCCACGGTGCAGCGGGACCTGGCGGCGGCGACGGGGGCGGACAAGGCGGGAATCATGCGGGTCGTGGACGACCTGGAGCGTAGAGGGCTGGCCGTACGCAAGGCCGTTCCGGGTGACCGGCGGGTGCGGGCAGTGGAGATCACGCCTCAGGGTATCGAGCTTTTCGATGCAGCCCATGAGGCGGCGAAGCCGCTGTCCGAGCGTCTGATGGCCGACCTGGGGCCCGGCGAGGCCGAGCGACTGATGGGTCTGCTGACCCGGTTCGCCTATCCCGCAGGCGGTGAGGCGTAAGCACGCGCGCGACGGTCGCCTGCCGCGTGGGCGCGCTTCGTTTCTCGTGCGACGTCCGCGGCGAACCGTGCCTTGAGAGCTGCGGTCGTCGGTACGCCTCGGCGCAGGCTGCGGGCGGAGGTCAGGGCTTCATCGCCCACGGGGCCCGAACTGTCCGGACGGCTACCGCGCCGCACCCTTGGCCGGCGGCGCGCTCTTCGCCCTCGCACGCATCGCCGGCGTCTCGATGCGCGGCCTGCTTGAGGGCCGAACGCTCCGGCCGCCCCCAGAGGCGGGCCACCGGCCCCAGGGAGTGAGCGCCACCGTTCCCGTCGGATAGAGGGCAGGCGACGAGAGCGCCGTGTGACGTCCCGGGCCGAGGCGTCACACGGCTTCCATGACCCGGGGCCTACGCGGTGAGACGCTCGCGAGTCCCGTGCCCTTGATGGGCGCGTCCTCGAAGGCTCGCTCGCGGGATGCCTCGTAGAGGGGGACCAGTTCGGACATGGCAGGGTCGCGGGGGGCCATGGTGAGTTCCGGGACGATGAAGTCGAGGTCCAGTCCGAGGGTGCCCTCGAGGACGGCCTCCAGGTAGTTCTGTGCGAACTCGTGGCCTTCGCGCGGGGTGCCCGGCGCGTAGGAGCCGCCGCGGCCGGCGACGACGGTGACCGGGGTGCCCTGGGCGGAGGGGGTCTCGCCCGTGGTGCGGCCGGGCAGGATCACGTCGTCCTCCACGCCTTGCGGGTCGACGGGATCCCGAAGTTGTCCATGGGGGCGCCGATCAGGACGTCGTCCGCCTGCTCCAGCTCCGCGATGAGCTTCGCGCGCGTGGCGAACGCGGCGGACTGCTCCGGGGTGCGCTCGGAGGGGGCGGTGAAAGCGGCGGTGTGTGCGTCGGCGGTGATGTGCGCCACAGGGTTGGCGGCGACGTCGCGGTAGATCACCGTGCCCTCCGGGTGCTGCTCCTCCCAGGCCTTGCGGAAAGCGGCCGCGACCGAACGGGACGAGGACGCCTCGCTGGCGAACCGGGGAACAGGGACGAGTCGATGGGCAGCAGCGTGGCCATGGACTTCCTCCAAGGAGCGGTGCCCGAGGCGGGGAACAAGGGCTGGGATTCGTTTCAGATGATAGTTACACCCGAGATGGTATTGATTGATACCGTCGTGGGTGTTACTAAGGTAAGCGTAAACAGATGGGAGGTGGACGATGTTGGACGTCTATGAGGCGGTCACGAGCCGACGGGCGGTGCGCGGATTCACCGACCGGCATGTCCCGAGGGAGGTGCTGGAGCGCGTGCTGTCCGCCGCGGCCTGGTCGCCGTCCGCATCGAACCTCCAGCCGTGGCACGTCTACGTGCTGACCGGCGCGCCGCTGGCCGAGCTCAAGAAGCGCACCGGCGAGCGCCTGGCCTCATGCGACCCCTGGGACGAGCCGGAGTACGAGCAGTACCCGCCCGCACTGAAATCCCCGTACCGCGAACGCCGATCCGCCTTCGGCGAGCAGCGTTACGGCGCACTCGGGATTGCCCGCGGGGACCTGGAGGCGCGCCAGAGGGCCGCCTCCGCGAACTGGGACTGTTTCGGCGCACCCGCCGCCCTGTTCTGCTACATCGACCGCGACCTGGGCCCGGCCCAATGGTCCGACGTCGGCATGTACCTGCAGACCGTCATGCTGCTGCTCCGCGCCGAGGGGCTGCACAGTTGCCCCCAGATGGCATGGGCCAAGTACCGCACGACCGTCGCGGAGGCGCTGTCGCCGCCGGACGAGCTCCTCCTCTTCTGCGGCATGTCGATCGGCTTCGAGGACGTCACGGTGGGTTACGCCCGAACGGGCCGGGCGCCGCTCGACGAGACGGTCACCTTCGTCGACACGGTGGACACCGCACGCGGCCCCGGCCATGACACCGCCCGCCGAGCATGCTCCCCGAACGGGACGGCAGCGACCTGCTCGACCTCGAAGCTTCACGGTCCAGGGACCGGAACCACGGATCGCGCCGGGAGCCGTGCACCTCGCGGTCGACGGATGCGGCGCGCTGTCACAAGTCTCGGTAGCGGCCTGACCAGACTCGCCCGGCCGGTGGTGTCACAGATCGGGCGGCCGTCCGGTGCCGGTTGCGAAGCCGGACCGGTTCGGTGCCGTGGTGAGAGAGGTGGATCATGAGGATTGCTTGTAGCCGGAAGCCGGTCTCATGGGCACGCTCGGGCGCCAGTGAGGGCGACCCGACGCGTGGGACCGTCCCCGAGAGGTGTCCAACCATGACGGGCGACAAGCGGACGCGTCCCCTGCCGTCGAGCCGGACGCCCGTGGACCTCATGTCGGCGGGCTTGCACGCCCTTCCCCGTCCCGTGGCCGTGGTGGTGGGCGCCGGTGGCGTGCTCGGAGCGGCGCATGTCGGTGTCGGGTACGCGCTGGAACAGCGCGGATTCGTCCCGGACATGATCATCGGAACCTCGGTGGGCGCCCTCAACGGAGCCATGGCGGCCGCCAACCCCGGCGGGGCCGCGCCGTGGCTGGACGACGTGTGGACCCGATTGCGTCGCCGTGAGGTGTATCCGCTCGGTTACCCGTCCTCACGGGCCAGCCTCTTCACCGATCGTGGCCTGCGTCGGCTGATCGCCCGGTCCGGGCTGCCGTCCCGGATCGAGGACCTGGCAGTCCCGTTCACCGCGGTGGCCATGGACCTGGGCACCGGCGCTCCGGCGTTGCTCGACCACGGAGACCTCGAGTCCGCACTGCTGGCCAGCACGGCCATTCCAGGGATGCTGCCCCCGGTGGACCGTGAGGGCAGGACGCTCGTCGACGGCGGGGTGATCGCCTATGTCCCGGTACTGGCGGCTCAGCAGGCCGGGGCAGCCAGCGTGGTGGTGCTGTCGACCGGGCCGGAGAGCTCGCCGTTGAGTCCGGTCATCCCGCGCCGGCGGGCCAGAGCGATCGCCGCCAGGGCCGGGCTGCTGCTGATGCACCATCAGATCGAGCGTGATCTGCACGAGGTGTCCCGGCACATCCCGACCGTCGTGGTGCCGACCGGCGTCGAGGCCTGGCCCTCCCCGTGGGACTTCGGCCATTCCCAGCGGCTGATCAGCACCGCGTCCCGCACGGCGGGGCGCTTTCTCGACGGCCTGCGCATCAGTGGGCCGGGCCTGTACCGGGTCGACGATCCTCCCACGGCATCGGCCGGTCCGGTGGAGGCATCGACTCCTTTCGCATCGGGGGTTGGCCGGTGAGTACCTTCGCGTTCCTCAACATCGCCATGCACGGGCACGTCAACCCGACGCTGCCGGTCGTGGCCGAGCTTGTCCGGCGCGGCCAC
>NZ_JBEOXF010000103.1:0-15140 GCF_040296405.1 Streptomyces sp. NPDC002133
GCGTCGGCACCGGCCCCGGCATCGGCGGCCGCGGACACCCATCCGGCCCGTCCGTCGGCCGACCGTTCGGCCGGCTGTTCGGTCAGCTGCTCGGCCGAGCAGGCCACAGGACGGAGATCCCGCGCACCGGACAAAGAACCGCGTGAACGACCGCGCGGAGCGGTCGCGCGCCCGGGACGACGTTCCTTTGCCGGGCGGATGGCCATGCTGTTCGTTCGCCGAATCGGCCGGGCGCAGTCCCGGCCTTCGGACGTCTCCTAGAACGTGATCACCGACACCGAACCCGAGCTTCCATTGGCCACGTAGACCTGGTGCCCATCCGGAGACACCGCCACCCCCGCCGGGCGGGAGCCGACGGAGACGGGACTGCCCACCGTGCGGTTCGACGCGGTGTCGATCACCGACACAGAACTCGAGCTCCCATTGGCCACGTAGACCTGGCGCCCATCCGGAGACACCGCCACCCCCGCCGGGCGGGAGCCGACGGAGACGGGACTGCCCACCGTGCGGCTCGTCGCAGTGTCGATCACCGACACCGAGTCCGAGCCCAAGCTGGTCACATAGACCCGACGCCCATCCGGAGACACCGCCACCCCCTGAGGGGAGTCGCCGACCGGGATCGGGCTGCCCACCGTACGGTTCGACGCGGTGTCGATCACCGACACCGAGTCCGAACCCAGACTGGTCACATAGACCCGGCGGCCGTCCGGAGACACCGCCACCCCCTCCGGAAAGCGGCCGACCGGGATCGGGCTGCCCACCGTACGGTTCGACGCGGTGTCGATCACCGACACAGAACTCGAGCTCCCGTTCGCCACGTAGACCCGGCGGCCGTCCGGCGACACATCCACCCCCTCCGGGGTGTCACCGACAGGAATGGGGCTGCCCACCGTGCGGTTCCTCGTGGCGTCGATCACCGACACCGAAGCCGAGGAGCTGTTGGTCACGTAGACCCGGCGGCCGTCCGGCGACACATCCACCCCCTCCGGGGTGTCGCCGACGGGGATGGGGTTGCCCACCGTACGGTGCGTCGCAGTGTCGATCACCGACACCGAACCCGAGGTGAAGTTGGCTACGTAGCCCCGGCGCCCATCCGGGGACACCGTCACCCCCTGCGGAGAGTCGCCGACCCGGATCGAGAGCACTGATGTCGGTGCAGGGGGCTCAGGACCCGGGGAGCGGCACTGTGTCAGGTAGATACCGCCGCCACCCGCGGCCAGCGCCACGACCACCACCCCCGCAATGAACCTGGCCCGTCGGTGCCTGGGCCCCGGCGGGCGGGGCGGCAGCCGGGCCTCGTCGCCTTTGCGCGGCAGCGGTCCCAGGGGCGGGCCGGTCGGTTTCTCCGGCTCCGCCGGCGGCGTGTACTCGGTCGTCGAGGGCGATTCCTGAGGGCGCGGCGGCTTCGAGACGGAAGGCCGCTCGGGCGGGGGCATCACCGGCGGCGGGGCCGGATGCTGCGGCGGGGGAGGGTGGGGCTGGGCGGCGATGGAGGTGAGCCGCTGGGCGGCCTCGTCGCCGTCCATCCTCTGCTCGGGGTCCTTGGTCAGCAGCCCGAGGAGGACCGGGGTCAGCTCCGCTGCCCGGCGCGGCGGGGTGGGGGGCTCGAACAGCAAGGCGCTCAGAGTGGTGAGGGCGGATTCGCGGTCGAAGGGACCGCTCCCTTCGACGGCGAAGTACAGGGTGGCGCCGAGTGAGAACAGGTCGGCGGCCGGGGTGGGCGGCACGCTGCGGGTCCGTTCCGGCGCCATGAAGCGCGGGGTCCCGAGGATCTCCAAGGTGGCGGTGAGGCGGGCCTCACCGGAGCTCGGCTCCAGCGCGATGCCGTAGTCGGTCAGCAGCACCTGGCCGCCTCCCTCCGTGGGGTAGGAAGGCTGCGGGCCGGGGTGGGTCAGCAGGATATTGGCCGGTTTGACGTCCCGGTGGAGGATGCCGAGCCGGTGGCCCTCCAGCAGGGCGTCGAGCACCGCCAGCCCGATCCGGGCGACGTAGGCGGGCGGTAGCGGCCCCTGCTCGTGCACCACCGCCTCCAGGTCCATGGCGCCGGGGACGAAGTCCATGACGATCCACGGCAGGCCGCCGTCCTCCACGATGTCGTGCACGGTGACGACATGGGGGTGGTTGCGCAGCCGGGCGGCGTGCCGCGCTTCGCCGCGGGCCCTCGCGATCCGGGTGCCCACCTCGCGTTCCGGGACGTCCGGCGGCAGGATGATCTCCTTGAGCGCGACCTCGCACGCCAGTTCCTGGTCGTAGGCCAGCCACACCCGCCCCATGCCGCCGGCGCCCAGGCGGCGCAGGAGCCGGTAGCGCCCGGTGATCACACGCCCGGCGGCCTCGTTCGCTCCTGTCACGGCGCTCCCCTCTTCCAGGACGGCCGGCAGGGGGTCCCCGGCGAGCGTTGAAAGGCCTCACTCCACGTATCGCATATCGCCTGAAGAGCGGCAAGTCACCCAGAACGTGCGTAGCGCAGGTATCTCCCGTGCGGCAAACGAGGATGTCCGGGCCCGCCGAGGCGCCGACTGCGTCGGCCTCGCCCCGGGCCGCCGCGGCAGCCGGCAGGGGTCGGCGGTGACGATGTCACGGTTGTCGAGGTCGTCGGGGCCATGACGCGCTGCGGCGGCCCGCGCAAGGCACACCGCAGTCCAGCCTTGAACATCTACGCGGTGGCCGCTGCACAGCCGGTCACGACCCTTGTCCCGCTCAAGGTCCTGACAAAGGCGTTGGACGTGCGGCGTCGATGGGTGATGAGACAGGTGGCGAGGCCGAGGAAGGTTTCATGGATGTCGTCGCGTCGTTCCCACCGGATGCGGAGGCGGCGGAAACCACGGAGCAAGACGAAAGGCGCGGTCGACGCCCCAGCCGTGGATCCCAAGGCCTGATCCATGCGGAAGGCCACAGCGGGTGATCACGGGCTTGACGCTCTGTGGCCGTACCGGTCGGCGGTACTCGCGGCGGTCGCATCCGCGGTCACCGAGCAGCGTTGCCCGGCCGCCTCGCGGGCGCCGGTCCGGGCCACCAGGGACTGCAGGAATCTTCTCGAGCAGGGGCATCAACTGACTGGTTGATGTCGTTGCGGCTACTCGCTGGAGATCAGCGAACGGCGCTTCGGCCTCTCCCTCCCCCGAACCCGGCTCCTGGAGGCGGCGCTCCCCGCGGCAGTCCTGGAGACTGCATGATCTCGTGACCGGCCAGAAGCCCTGCCAGGGCGAACACCTGCGACGGCAAAAGCAGGACATATCACGGCTCGGCAGTCGACATGAAAATTGCTGTTCTGCGCATAAAGGCCCCTACTTCTGGTTTTGGTACGGGTAGACCCCTTACAGGGGATTGTGAGGTAGCCGCGTGGGGCCGCGATACACCAATACAGCTCCGTTCCGCGGGAGCCTCGTTCCAGGAAGTGCACAGCGGCCCGGTATCGGCGGCCAAGGGCCCTCGCCCAGCCATTCGCGCACCGGCACCCGCACCTGTCAGGAGGAGCCGATGGATCCATGGCTGATCTGGTTGATCACTGCCGCGATCCTGGCTGCGGCGGAGGTCTTCACTCTCACCGCGGCGCTGGGAATGCTGGCCGGGGCCGCGCTGGTCACGGCCGGATCCGCCGCGCTCGGCCTTCCGCCGCCCCTGCAATTCCTGGTGTTCACCGTCGTCGCTGCGGCCAGTGTCCTGTTCGTCCGCCCCGCGGTACTGCGCCACACGCTCCAGCCCCAGGTGGAGCGATTCGGCGTGGACGCACTGGTCGGGAGGACCGCCTACGTCGTCTCCGAGGTGACGGGCCTGGACGGCAGGGTCCGCATCGGCGGCGAGGAATGGACGGCCCGCGCCTATGACGAGACCCTGGTGATTCCTCCCGGGACGACCGTCGAAGTCATGGAGATCAGCGGCGCCACCGCACTCGTCTACCCCCGGGAGTGAACCATGGAAGCCTCAGCGCTCCTCGTCGCCGGCCTGGTCGTCGCGCTCTTCGCGGTCTTCACCGTGCTGCGAGCGGTGCGCATCGTGCCCCAAGCACGCGCCCGCAATGTCGAACGGCTCGGCCGCTACCACCGCACACTCAAACCCGGACTCAACGTCATCATCCCCTACATCGACCGCGTCCATCCGCAGATCGACCTGCGGGAACAGGTCGTCTCCTTCAAACCGCAACCAGTCATCACGGAGGACAACCTGGTCGTCGAGATCGACACCGTCGTGTACTTCCAGGTCACCGACCCACGAGCCGCCGCCTACGAGATCGCGAACTACCTTCAGGCGGTCGAACAGCTCACGGTCACCACCTTGCGCAACGTGGTCGGATCGATGGACCTGGAACAGACTCTCACCTCACGCGACACCATCAACAACCAACTCCGTGGAGTGCTGGACGAAGCCACCGGCAAGTGGGGGCTGAGGGTCAACAGGGTGGAGATCAAGGCCATCGACCCTCCGCAGTCGATCAAGGACGCGATGGAGAAGCAGATGCGGGCCGAGCGGGACAAGCGGGCCGCGATCCTCGGGGCCGAAGGACAGCGCCAGGCACAGATACTCACCGCTGAAGGCGACAAGCAGTCCGCTGTCCTTCGTGCGGAGGGCAATCGGACCGCTGAGATCCTCAAGGCCGAGGGCCAGTCCCGGGCCATCGACGAGGTGTTCCAGGCCGTGCACCGCAACGATCCCGACCCCAAGCTCCTCGCCTATCAGTACCTGCAGATACTGCCCCAACTCGCGCAGGGTCCTGGCAGCACGCTCTGGGTCATCCCCAGCGAGGTCACCTCCGCCCTCCAGGGTGTGTCACGCGCCTTCAGCGAGGCGCTGCCACAGTCACCGGCCACCCGCGAGAGCACCTCCGGCGACAAGGCTGCCGACAAGGCCGCCGACGACGCGGCGCAGGCCGCAAGAGCCGCCGCGGAGGCCCTGGCCGACGCAGCCAAGGCCGACGGCGTCACCTCCGGCACTCTCCCGGCCGACCGCCTCGCTGACGGCGGATGAGAACCAGCGGGCCGGGCTTCGGTCGCGTTGCCAGAACGCAAGATCCTCGCCACAGCCCCGGCTCACCGGGACCCAGCCCACTCGTGGAAACCGCCTCAGGACGCCGCCTCAGGCAGTGAGCGGCGTGTGGCCGGTGGGCACAGCCTCCTCGGGCGCGACCGGCTCGGGCGGCGTACCGTCACCGAACGGTCGCCCGCCCAGCGCTGCACGGTCGTGCGGCTTGATCCAGCCCGACAGGTCCGGGCCGACCGGCACGATGCCGGTCGGGTTGATGTCGCGGTGTACGGCGTAGTAGTGCCGCTTGATGTGGTCGAAGTCGACCGTGTCGCCGAAGCCGGGCGTCTGGAACAAGTCCCGCGCGTACGCCCACAGCACCGGCATCTCGGACAGCTTCTGCCGGTTGCATTTGAAGTGGCCGTGGTAGACGGCGTCGAAGCGGACGAGCGTGGTGAACAGCCGCACATCCGCCTCGGTTATCGTGTCGCCGACGAGGTAGCGGGACCTTTCGAGCCGCTCGGCGAGCCAGTCGAGCCGCGCGAACAGGCGCTCGTAGGCCTCGGTGTAGGACTCCTGCGACCCGGCGAACCCGGCCCGGTAGACGCCATTGTTCACGTCCCTGTAGACCACCTCGTTCACCGCGTCGATCTCCGACCGCAGCGCGGGCGGATAGAGGCCCGGTGCCCCGTCGCGGTGGTACGGCCTCCACTCCAGCGACATGTCGATCGTCATCTGCGCGAAGGCGTTGGACACCACCCTGCCGGTCGGCACGTCGACGATGGCCGGCACCGTGATGCCCCGGTCGTATCCGGGGTCGCGGGCCAAGTACGCCTCTTGCTGCCGCTCGATGCCGAGCACCGGGTCACGGCCGCCCGGGTCGAGGTCGAACGTCCAGCTCCGCTCGTCGTGCGTGGGCCCGGCAATCGCCATCGACAGCGCCGTCTCCAGCCCGAGGAGCCGCCGCACGATCACCGCCCGGCTTGCCCACGGACAAGCACGGCTGACCACCAGACGGTAGCGGCCGGGCTCCACAGCGAAGCCGTCGCGTCCGTCGGCGGTGATCCGGGTGGTGATGTACCGACTGTCGCGCGAATACCCCTCGCCGGGACTCACATAGCTCACATTCTGGCCCTACCCAGGAACAACCGCGACGAACGTTACGTAGGGCTCGGAGCTGTGGAACGTCCGGTCGGTCCTGGCCCGGGCCGCTGCCCTTGGCCCCGGCTCCTCGGCACAGCCGGTGGGATGCCGGCGCGCAGTGTCCTCCGCCGACAAGATCACGGTCTACAACTGGAGCACTAAGCCGGATGAAGGGGCACGCCTCGGTCCCTGGGCCGATGGTGGCACATCAGCGCGCGGTTAGCGTCAGGCCTCATGAACATCGACGGCACGCTCGACGAGGCTTACGACAGGCTGCACCGGACGGGACCGGAGTTCGAAGGCTGGCTGACGAATCACGGTCCCATGGCGGTGGAATCCATGGTCAGGCGCGGGCATTCGCGCGAGGTCCATCGCTGGTTGGACCGCTACATACGTCGGCTGGACGATCTGCCACGCGGCACCTCGCCCATCACCGCCGACGGCTGGCGCACGGCGCTCGGAGACCCCCGTCGTCTCGGTGACTGGCTTGCGTTCTTCGAACGCGAGGTGACCGAACAACCCTGGCGTGCGGTGCTGGAGACCTGGTGGCCACGGCTTCTGCCCGGCATCGCGGCCGGGGCCACCCACGGGGTGATCCGTACCGGTCACGCGGTCCATGCCCTGCTGGACCGCCAGGACGGGCCGCGCTTGACCGAATTCGGCCAAGCCCTCGGCTACTGGGCGGCGCGCTGGCAGCAGATCCCGTTCGCCATCCCGTCCGGAACCGCCGACCCGGCGTCCGCCATCGCCGGCGTTCCGCGCGTTCCGGACCAGAACGCGGGCATCAACCATCGGCTCGACCAGCTCACCGGCCTGACCGGCTGGCCAACTGCGCTGGCCGCGCTGAGACCACCCACCGACGCCGGGCAGGCCCGGGACCTGCTGGCCGAACTGACGACCGCTGCGGCCGTGCACTACCTCCCGAATGCGCACGGCTCGGCCGTCATGCTGGTTCACGCCGCGACCGCACCCATGGCCGTCCTCCGCACGCTGCCCGCACTCCCCAGCACCCAGTGGGTCATGAGCCTGCATGCGGCCTGGGCGGCCGGCGCGGCGGTGACCGCGGCCTACACCCCTGCCACACCCACACCTCGGCACAGCCTCCCCACCGCCCCGGAGTCGGCGGACGAGGTGTTCGCCCTGGCTGTCCGTCACCAGGACGAACATGTCATCAAGCTCGCAGACACCTGCCTCGAGGTCTACCAGCGCACGGGCCGTCCCGACGTGCTCGCCGCAGTGATCCGCGCGACCGAGCTGATCGACGAGCTTTGACGACATGCCCTGGCAGACGAAGGGCGGCCCCCATGGCTCTGTCTCGACCGCGCAGGAACCCCTGGGCATCGTCGCCGGCGCACGGCCTCCTGCGGCTTCCTGAGCCGGCTTCCCTGGATGGCGCCTCCGGACTGCGAGAAGTCGACTCAAGGTGCCTGTCAGCCCCTTGCCGCACTCCCGGCACTGAACAACGTCATTCCGGCTTCCTCCCCCGCGCGGCCGTCACCCGGCAACAACCCGATTTCGTGTCGCTGCAACCTCATCACCCAAGCCGTTGATCGTTTCCGGTGACAGCACAAGCCAGCCGGCTAGATCGCCGCGAGGAACGCCGCCACCAGGCCCCGCGCCCACTCGCTCGGCGCAGGTTGGCCGCCGAAGATGGCGCGGTAGTACAGCGGACCGAGCAGCGCATCGATGGCCCGCTCCACGCTCGGCACCTTGCCGCCTCGGGCTCGTTCCCGCTCGATGATCGCGCCGAGCTGGGCCTGCCGGTCGGCTGTGCAGGCGCTGCCGCCTTCCGGGCCCGATCCGATCGTGGCGCGCATCAGGGCGAGGGCGTCCGGGTCGGCGAGGTCGGTGGCCACGTCGACCATCCAGCGCTCCAGGTCACCGGCCAGGGAACCGGAGTCGGGCACCACGACGTCACCGCTGAACCGGCTGGTGGCGGCATCGTTCAGCAGCTGGGCCACTGAGCCCCAGCGCCGGTACACCGTCGTCGGGTGCACGCCGGCACGTGCGGCGATGGCGGGAATGGTCACTGCCTCGATCGGCCCCTCGGCGAGCATCTCCCCGACGGCGCGATGCACGGCCGCCCGCACCCGCGCGGAGCGGCCGCCGGGACGGGCCTGAGCTGTTGCTTGGGTCATAGGGGAAATTATCGCACCGGTCACTGCGTTAGCGCGGAAGTCGCTAACGCATTGATCACTGCATTCGGAGAGGGCATGCCCGACGCACTCACGGTCCGCAAGAAGACCCCGCCCACCTCACCCACAGGTGCCTCACCGGCCGGCCACGGGCGGCACGGCCTGAGCCGGCCGGTCGCCTTCGCCGCCATCGCGGGAATCTTCGTCCTGTTCATGGCCGCTTCGAGTGCGCCGTCCCCGCTCTACGTGGTCTACCAGCACGAATGGAGCTTCTCCGCGACCACGCTGACCCTCGTCTTCGCGGTGTACGTCGTCGGCATGATCGGCGCGCTCCTGGTGCTCGGGGCGCTGTCCGACCACATCGGCCGCCGACCGGTCCTGGCCTCGGCGATCGTCCTCGAGGCAGTGGCGATGGCACTGTTCATCGTCGCCAACGACGTCTCGATACTGCTGACGGCCCGCTTCGTGCAGGGTGTCGCCACCGGCGCGGCCATGACGACACTCGGCGCGGCCCTGGTTGATCTCAACCCGCCGCACGCGCCACATCGCGCGGGCGTCATCACGGGTGCGGCCCCGACATTCGGACTGGGTCTGGGTGCGCTCGGCGCCGGAGCCCTCGCGCAGTACGGACCACACCCGACCCGGTTGGTGTACGCGCTCTTGTTCGCGGGCTTGATCCTCGCCGGACTTCTCATCGCGGCACTGCCCGAGACGGCACAGCGCCGACCCGGGGTCGTCCGCTCACTGCAGCCTCGTCTGAAGGTCGCTCCGCGGCTGCGCGCGGACCTGGTCGGGCTGGTGCCGATTCTCATGGCCAGTTGGGCCCTCGGCGGACTGTACCTTTCACTCGGGCCATCAGTGGCCGCCGAACTGTTCGGCCTGTCCAGCCACGTCATCGGTGGGCTCGTCGTGGCCCTGCTCTGCGGGGCTGCCTCGGTCACGGCATTCGCGCTGCGCGGTTGGCCCAATGAGCGCACTCTGGCCCTGGGAGCGACCTTCCTGCTGGTGGGGACGGCAGTGGGTCTGGCCGGTGTGGAGACGAACTCGCTCACGATCGCCGCACTCGGCACCGCCTTCGCCGGCATCGGCTTCGGCGGTTCGGCCCTGGCCAGTTTCGGCACGCTGGCCCAGATCGCCGAACCTGCCGAGCGGGGCGAACTGTTCGCCGTCGCGTTCGTGATCTCCTACCTCGCCTTCAGCATTCCAGCAGTAGTCGCGGGGGTTGCCACCACAAACGTGGGCTTGCACGAGACGTCGGTCGTCTACAGCGCCACTGTCATGGCCCTCTGTGCTCTTGCGCTCGTCGCGCAGCGGCTGCGCACGGCACGGGTCAGGATCGCCGGTGACTGAAAGCAGCCGGTCGGAGCGTGAGGCTGGGCGTCGGAGCCTGCCGGGCCGATTTCCGGGACCCATCTGATGGCGCACGTTCGACCTCGTTGACGCCGGAGACCGCCCGCGTCCAGGTGCCTGCGCCGGAAGGCCGTCCGGTCTCTTCCCATCGTCCTCCATGCGGGTGATCGACGTTCCCGGTACGGCTTTTCGCCGCCGAGCAGCGTGAGGACCTGCTGGTGCACCGACTGCCGCGCGGCGCCGTGCTCGGCCTGGGCGCAGCGGTCGTGCCGCACCCGTACGTCGGCGAACAGCGCCCTCACCGCGCGCTGTTCGCCGACCGGGAAGGCGACCTGGCGCGTGCGGCCTGGCCTTCGCCTGACCGACCACACTCCTGCCCCACGGGTCCCTGCAGCAGCTCGCTCGGACATTCGCTGCCACGCCCGGTCCGGCGCGATGTGCTCGAGCCGGCTCGTCACCCACCAAATGTTGCCGAACGGGTCACGCACCCTGCCGCCGCGATCTCCCCACGCGCTGTCGGCGGTCTCGGTGATGACCTGCGCCCCGTGCGCGACCGCAGTGGCCACGGCTGCGTCGGCGTCCGGAACGTAGACCCGCAGCAGCGCCGGCATCACGGGCCAGTCAAGTCGTCGATCGAAGGCCAACACGACCGTGTCGCCGACTCGGATCTCGCCGTGGCCGATGCTGCCGTCCTCGACCGGTACCCGTGCGAGCTCTTTGCCGCCGAACGCGGCGATGATGAAGTCAAGCAGTGCACCGGTGTCGTCGGTGACCACCCACGGTGCAACGCTGGTGTACACCTCGGGTGCAGTGTGTTCCATCGCTCTCGCCCTTTCCTGCGGGTCATCGTGGCGTGACGACACCAGGGCTCAACCAGGCCGGATCTGGTCCTGGAAGAAGCGCGGAATCACGGGCATGTCCGCCCCGTCGACCGGATGTTGACCCCCGTCTCACTGGCCCTGAGCCGCGCGCATGACCCGGCAGCGAACTGACCGGGGGCGTAAGGGAGACGGCGTTCGGGTCGTCGTTCGGTCCGGCCGACGACGCCGGGAGCACTCCGTCGACCGCGACCGCGCGGCATGCCGGACTCCGGCCAACCTGAGGCCAACCATCGGGGTGCGAGGGTGTCCTGGCCCGTGGGGCGACCTGGCCGCCTGATTCGGCCCCGATCCGACCCGGTGGGTGATGACCGGACCGGAACAGGCCGTTGCTCCGACCAGGGCGGGAGCAACGGTGACAAACGAGTCGGACTCCACGCCGGGTTCCGTGCGCCGGCGAACCGCTTCCGCGAGCGGGCGTGCGTGCGTCTTCCCGGCACTGTCACCGTTGCAGCGATCCGGGTCTGGCTCCGCTCGTCACCCGCAGGACACCCTTCAGTCCCTCGGCTGGGTGAAGCGGATGCTGTTGCCGAAGGGGTCGCGGAGGGCGCAGTCGGTGATGTTCGGCGCCGACCCGGTCGAGGCCGCACCGACCGGATCCGGGTGAGCACGGTGCACGGCGGCCCGGACCAGCTGGTCGACGGCAGCCAGCAAGGGGGGAGCCACCAGATGACCCGCCGTGTCCGACAGGCATTCCAGGGGCCCGACCACCGAATCCTTGTTACGCGAAGCACCTACCTATGGACCCTTCGTCAAGCAAGTACGTAGGATGCAGTCATGTCCACCGCCACACCGCAGCAGGCACAGGCCCCGCAAGGTGTACAGCCGCTGAGCCCGGACGAAGAGGCCGTGGTCCGGTCCCTCAATCGCGTCATCTACGCCCTGCCCCGTGCCATGGACGCCGACATGGTCCGCGAGCAGCGGCTCCCCGTCATCGAGTACCTGACTCTGATGCACCTCTCCGAGGCTCCCGACCGGCAGCTGCGCATGAGCGATCTCGCAACCGCCTGCGAGATGTCACTCAGCGGCATGACTCGCGTCGTGCACCGGCTGGAAGACCAGGGACTCATCCAGCGGGTCAGGAGCGAAAAGGACGCCCGCGGCTGGAACGCCGTCCTCACCGACGCCGGTTTCGACCGCCTCAGGGAGGCCTGGCCCACCAACCTGGCAGCCGTACGTCGGCACTTCCTCGACCACCTTGTGGGCCTGGACCTCAAGACGCTGGCTGCGGCCCTGCAGAACATCGCCACCTGAGCGCAGCGTGCGCGCCGTCCGACCGCGTTCTCGCCGCGGACCAGGTCGCCAGGATGAACGCCTTGGCGTCGGCATTTCCTGACGTCCGAGACCACCATCCCGTCTGCGCTGCACGCAACCGCAAGCACGGACCAGACCGCCCCCGGCCACAGAGGGGAGGCCGAGGGTGCGCCGGGCCGAGCATGTCGAAGACACTCCCCCCATCGCACGCACGCAAAGGCATCGAGTCCTCGACTTGCCGGAACCGTTGGGTGGTCGAGCGGACCATGGCCGGGATGAACGGATTCCGCCGCCTGCATCGCCGTTACGAGCGTCTGGCTGGACCACTTCATCGGGTCCGTCGGCATCGCCGCAGCGCTCATCCGCTTCCCCCGAATCACTGAGACGACCCCTGGAGGCGGCGCTGCCAGGTCTGGGCGACGAGGTGGTGTCCAAAACTGTGGTGGGGTTCTTCGGCGACGAGTTCGAAGCCGTGCTTCTGATAGATGCGCCGGGCCGAGCCGAGAACATCGTTGGTCCACAGGGTGATCGCCTCGTACCCTGCCTCCCGCGCGAACTGCAGGCACTCCTCGACCAGGCGGGCTCCCAGACCCAGACCGCGCGCCGCCGGATCGACGAGCAGCAGACGCAGCTTCGCGGTCCGGTCGTCTGCGGGTACGCAGAAGACACAGCCGGCCCTGGCGCCGTCGACCTCCGCGATCCACGCCGCCTGGCGCCCGGGCTGCTTCTCGTCGGCGTAGTCGGCGACGATCCGGCTGACGAGCGCTTCGAAGCTGGTGTCCCAGCCGAACTCCCGGTCGTAGAACTCGCCGTGCGCCATCACCACCCAGCCCAGGTCGCCGGGCCGACCCAGCGGTCGGATGACCACATCACGCGCCATCATCATGTCTCCCTTCACACCGCTACTGAAACGACTGTTTCAGTAGGATAGTCCGGTGACCCGATCCGAACCGGACCCGTCCTCGCGTCGGCACGAACTGCTGGAAGCCGCCTACGCCTACGCCCTGCACGGCGGCCTCAGCGAGCTGTCCCTGCGCCCTCTCGCCGAGGCGATCCGGTCCAGCCCACGCGTACTGCTCTACCTGTTCGGCAGCAAGGACGGTCTGATCCGCGCCCTGCTCGCGCGGGCCAGAGCCGACGAACTGGCGCTCGTCCAGCAGCTCGCGGACTCACAGCACGAACGCGACGGGCTGCAGCCGATCGCACGCGACCTGTGGCGATGGCTGTCCGACGACGCCCACCGCGGCCTGCTCACGCTGTGGGTCGAGAGCTACGCCCGCTCCCTCATCGACCCGGACGGGCCGTGGGCCGGCTTCGCCCGCGACACGGTCGGCGACTGGCTGGCGTTGCTCGCCGGCAGCCAGCCCGCCGCTGTACGCGACACCGAAGCCGCACTCGCGCAGCGCACCCTCGTGCTCGCCGTGCTACGGGGAGCGCTGCTGGACCTGCTCGCCACCGGTGATGCCGCGCGCACCACCGCGGCGGTACACCTTCAGCTGGCCCGGTTGGCGTGACGCGGGCGCTGCTCGCCAGTCCGCCGGCCGACGGTTTCGGTGAGTCGCGCTCGCCCTGCACCTCACCGCCTGCGGCACTACCCACGCCCCGCGTCCACCGCCCCCGGTGGGGGCGCGCCCTGCCCTTCGGCACCCTCGCGTTCCACAGCGACGCGCACGAGCACCGCGGCGTGCTCCGACAGCTGCCCATTCCGGCAAGCCCTGCGAGCATCGGCGTCCGCGCCCCCCTTCAGACTGCTCAGGACGTAGCAGTGAGAGCCCGGCCAACTGCCGACAAGGCAACGCAAGGAGGCAGTCACTGCGGCCTGTCACTCGAGGAGGCGGCGGCTGGGCCGGTCTCCTCGCCGACTTCATCGTCGAGCCGGTCCACGAGGATCATCGCCACGTCGTCCGCCAGGCTCCCCTCGGTGTGGCGGACCAATGCCTGGTGCACTTCTTCCAGGAACTCCGACGGAGTGGTGCTTGTGCGTGTCCCCTCCATGAACTCCGGCAGGGCGAAGAAATCGTTGTCTCGATTGCGGGCTTCGATCACGCCATCGGTGTACAGCAGCAGACGGTCGCCGGGTACGAACGGATAGCTCTCGGGCTTCGCCGGAGGGCCGGTGACGAGGTCTTCCAGCCCGAGAGGCGGCTGTGGCGAAGCAGGCATCAGCGCCTCGACCCTGCCCCGGTGCAGCATCAGCGGAGGCGGATGGCCACGGTTGACCAGCTGCACCACCTGCTCGTCGGACACCTGGGCCACGAGGACGGTGGTGAATCCCTCCATCAGGACCTCAGGAAGTTCTGCCTGAGAGTACGTTCCCGGTACGGCGGCCTCGCGTCGCAGCGCGGCCGCGCAGTGGTTCACGACCTCCGCCAGCTCATCCTCGTAGTGCACGGCCTCCCGAAACGCGCCCAGCGCCACCGCGACCGCCCGCACGGCAGACAGCCCCTTGCCCCGGACGTCCCCCACGATCAGCCGGACGCCGTACCGCGTGCGCACGGCCTCGTACAGATCGCCACCGATCTGCGCACCCGTCCCGGCGGCGAGGCACAGACTGGCCCCCCGCACCGGGCCCAGCCGCTCGGGGACGGGCCGCAGGACGACCTCCTGAGCTGCCACGGCGATCCGGCGCATCTGGTCGAACTCACTCTGCCTGCGCGTACGTGCCGCGTTACTCAGAATGACACTGGCCACGGACACCACAAGCAGCCCCAGGAAGTTGCCGAAGACCAGCTGCGTGCCCCACGCCTGGTGAACGGTCGCGGTGGTCACATTCACACCCAGAGCGACCGCCGCAGTTGAGAGGGTTCCCACCGGGCCCATCGTCAGCGCGGCCAGTGCCGGCGTCGTGGTGAGGAGGGGGCCGGTGACCAGGTCGTGTGCGGGCGAAAGCTCAATGCCCACCACCCCCAGCACGATCGCGAAGGGCACGCACTGCGCCAACCTGAACAGGACCCTGCTGTGACCGCCCTCTCCTGGTCGAGGAGGCGAGCGGAGGAGCAACCCCATGGGTACAGCCTGCCCCGCTGACGTTGAGTGTTCCACTCAACGATCTTGTGGTCGCCCAGGGATCCGGTGCGCCGTTGCCCACGTACGCGCGTCGCTCCACCCGCTGAACCCCTCGGATCCGCCGACAGGCCACCGGTCCGCCGGCCCAAGAGCTCACTCGCCATTCCGGCTGTTCGGTCTGTACGGCGCCGGGTCGGAGCTGGTTCGAAGGCGATGCAGTCGATGCCGGTGGACAGCCGTGACGGCCGGGTGCGGCGGCAGGACCGACCTCACGTCGGCGTGGCGGGATGCACCGGGCCCCCGGAGCGCGCGCGCCCGGGGGGCCCGCGGGCCCCCCGGCGGGGCACGGGCCGGGGATGGTGAGCGGCAGCGCGGCCCGATCGGCCCGCGGGGGGGGGAAGGTGTGGGCCAGGGC